>JBFKEC010000175.1:0-6941 GCA_041619315.1 Oceanococcus sp.
ACTGGCCCGCGCGATCAGCACGCCCTGTGCATCCATAAGATCCCATTGCGCGGCAAAGGTCGGCCCGTCGTGCTCGACAATGTCGCCTCGACACACCACACGGGTTCCGCTTGCGGGCATGGCGGCGAACTGTTCATAACGCTCGATCTGGAACGGGAAACAGTTGAATCCACCATCATACTTTTCGGTCAACCAGTAACCGGCCAGCTGGCCGGCGGCATCCAGCAGTGCCGGATCGATACGAAAGACCGGCTGGGCCACATCACTCAGATAGTGCTGGGTCGGCAACACTTCAAGATCCGCTTCGATCGAGCGCTCGCCCCACCGCGTGAGCGCTTTGACACCCTGCAGGCGCGGGCCATGAAACATACCGTGCTGATACAACTCATTGGCCGGATTGCGCACCGGGGCATGGGCATGCGCCGATTGCCAGGCCAATGCCTTAGGCGCCGCGGAAAAGGCCGCAGCATATTCAATCTCGGCCTCGAAAACGGGCACATCCGGCTTGCCGGGCTGAACCATCATCAACCGCGCACCATAGCGCCTGAGTTGTGCATCGGCGTGCTGCTGCACAAGCTGCAGACGCAAGGACAGTTCGCCTAGATCAAGTGCCAGCCAGCGATGCCCGCGCACATTGTTCAGCGCTTTGCACACCCAGTTGGCCGGTGCGAGCAGGCCCGCAGCCTCAGCCACGATCTCCATGCTGAAGGTGAACGGCACCACCGAAAGCGGATGCAATGCCTGTAGCCGTGACGGTTGCTCGCCGATGCAATGATCCAGCAGATAAGTGTGACGCCGGGCATCGATCTCGACCTGGGCATCCAGCGACTCGGCATCCTGACGCACGATGCGCGAAATCAACGGAGCGGTCGATGACGCCGACGCAGCAGGCGCCGCCGCCGGCAGTGCGGCCTGCGGCACACCGCCCAGCACGCGCTGTTGGCTGGCAAGAAATTCCTGCATCAGCGTGAAGTGCGCCTGCAAAGCCTGCTGGCGCGGATCCGACGCACTGGCCTTGGGCGGCTGTGCTGCCGGGGCCTGCGCCGCCGGACTCTCCGGCACTGGCGCTGCGACCGTGGACACCGGCATTGGCGGCACGTCCTTGAGCGAGATCAGTGGCATGGCCAGGCTGAGCGGTCGCCCGGCCGGTTTGGCCGCAGCCGGCTTACGTGCATCCGCTCTATGGGCATACAGGGCAGATGGACGAATCGGCACACCGGCCGCAAACAGACTGGCCAGTGTTGCGTGCAGCGCTTTCATGGCACCCTGGCGCCGTGAATTGCTGGCCACCGCCAGGACATCACGTTTGCCCTTGAGGATATCGCCAACAAAAGAGGTCAGATTGGCGCTCGGCCCTACCTCGACGAACACGCGTACGCCGTCGTCGTAAAGTTTCTGCACGGTCTCACGGAAGCGCACCGGGCGCGCCCACTGACTGCAGGCCAGATCGCGGATCGCGTCCGGCTCATCGGCAAAAGCCTCAGTGGATGCACAGCTGACCACCGGAATACGTGGCTTTTCTATTGGCAAGTCTTGATAGAACGCACGAAACGCTTTGGACACCGGCTCAAATCCGGCGGTGTGATAGGCCCGACCAAATGGCAGCTCGGCACAAATCGCTCCGGCTGCACTGAGTTTGCCATGGGCCTCGGCCACGATTTCAGGCTCACCAAACACGACCGCCTGATTGGGGCAGTTGTCCATGGCTACGACCAGTCCATCACCGTACTGCGCCAGAACCTCATCACGCTGAGCCTCGGCCAGGCCACCTATGGTCAGCAAACTGCCGGTCTTGATCGCCGACTCGGCTTCCAGCTTGCGATAGATTGCGTTCAGCCCCTGTGCAATCCCCGCCAGGTCCTGCGGGTTTGAAGCGGCAATTGCACCAGCCGCCACCAATGCGGTGTTTTCGCCGGTGGAATGGCCAACCAGCACGTCGGGCTGCAATTCACAGGCCTGCATCAGTGCCCACAATGCCTGGCTGGATGCAAACACCGACTCGGAGGCCAGATCCATGTCGAACAGCTTGCCTTCCAGTTCACGTCGGTCGCTGTCACTCAGGCTGTTGGGGGCCGGGAATACCGCCTCGGAAGGCTGGTAATCACGCGCACTCACGGTGCTGTCAAGAAAATCGAACCATCCGCGCACTTGCGGGAAGGCCACCGCCAACTCCGACAACATGCCCGGATACTGTGCCCCTTCCCCCGGGAACAGCACGGCCACCTTGCCGGCCGGTTCAGCAAAGCCGTAATGCACACCCGAACGGGTCTTGAAGGCCTTATCCGCAGTGGCCAGCTTTTCCAATGCGGTATCCAGTTTGCCGAGCGCATCCTCGTGCCCACTGCTCACGATGGCCAAGCGATGGGCCCCGCGCGCATCACTTTGTGCGCCCGCCAACTGTGCCACGCTCAAATCCTGCAACTGTATTTTCGCCGCCTCGACCTCGCTGATCAGGGCCTCACGACTGCTGGCGGCAAAGCACAGCAATTCAGTCGCACCGGGCAGTGCTGGCGTTGCGGCGTGGGCCGCAGCCTGCGTCGGCTGCGCCGCGGGTGCCGCTGCACCGAAACGCAAGGCATCGGCCGGACGGTACTCCTCCAGAACCAGATGCGCGTTGACGCCACCAAAACCAAAGGAATTGATACCGGCACGGCGCGGCGTAGCAGACGTGTGTATCCACGGCCGGGTTTCGGTATTGACGTAGAACGGGGTCTTTTCAATCTGCAGCGCCGGGTTGACTTCATCGCACAGGGTCGGCGGCAGAATCTTGTGGTGCAGGGCCAGCGCGGTCTTGATGATCGAGGCGCTACCGGCAGCCGGGATGCAGTGTGAAATCATCGACTTGATCGAGCCGATCGCGATGGAAGGCGACAACCGTGAGCGCCGCCCGAAAACCTCGGTCAGCGATTCAATTTCAGTCTGATCGCCCAACGCGATACCGGTGCCATGCGCTTCAACCAGTCCCAAGGTGGTGGGGTCAATCTGAGCATCGGCATAGGCTCGCTTGATCGCCAGCACCTCGCCTTCCTTGCGCGGTGCCAGCAGCCCCTTGGCCCGGCCATCGCTGGATGCGCCATAGCCACGGATCACCGCATATATCTGATCGCCGTCACGTTCGGCATCCGCCAACCGCTTGAGCACAACCATGCCTGCGCCCTCACCCAGCAAGGTGCCCCCGGCATTGGCGTCGAACGGGCGTAACGCACCACGTGACAGCGCGCCCAACTGGCAGAAGATCATGTAAATCTGCGGTGGCGTGTGGGCCTGAATACCGCCGGTCAACATCATGTCTGCACGGCCCTCTGCCAGGTCGCGCATGGCCACATCTGTGGCAATCAGGGTGGAGGCGCAAGCCGCATCAATAATGTAGTTCGGCCCCATCAGATTGAGCCGGTTGCAGATCAGCCCGCTGACCACATTGGGGACCAGCCCCGGCGCCATTTCGGTGGTAAATGGCGGCGCACTGTCCTTGAGTTGGGCACGCAGGCCAGCCAGTTCCGACGGTCCCAGATCAGGCCGCAGCTGACGCAACAAATCCAGCGTCTGGTCGATCACCAGACCGTGCTGCATCAGGGTGGTGTAACCCCGATTCACATAAGTCCCACGACCCAGAACCACACCCGCTTTTTCGCGATCGAAGTCGCGATCCATGTAACCGGCATCGGCCAGCGCATCGCGCGCCAGGCGCAGGGCCAGATACTGGTCGGGCTCGCCACCATCAATGGCATTCGGCATGATGCCGAATTCGGCGGGATTGAAAGTCGCCAGGTCCTTTAAGAAGCCGCCACGATTGGTGTAAATGCGATCATTGGCCTTGCTCGCCGGATCCAGATACGGGCCGGTCCATTGCTCATCCGCCTCACTGATCGCATCGACCTTGTTGAGGATGTTGCTCCAGAAACTGGGCACATCGCGGGCGCCGGCGTAAACGCCGGACATTCCGATAATTGCGATATCCGCACTCATGGCGCTATTCCCTAAACGTCAGACGATGCAAGACGATTGAGCGCGGCCGACGCCGTACCCTCAACTTCACGCATTTCCAGGCGCACCTGGCCCTGATCATCGGCCAACAACACGTCGTAGTTGAGGCTGCTGTCGGTCGCTTCACCGCGAATGCGCAGATACACGTTCAAACGCTCCGGCAAGGCCTCACGGCCATAACGGCAAACCGAACCAAATGCCGAGGGCAACGCGGTCTTGTCGAGGAAACGACGCGACCACACGATGGCCAGTTGCGGCCCGCAATCGACCAGCCCCGGATCGAACAACCAGCGTGTCTGAGTCGGCACTTCATCCTGCCGTAGCCAGGCGGCAGGAACACTGCGCCGAGCACGCGCATCGACACCTTCACGGGCAACCGCCGAAATCTGATCTACCAGCTGGAAATCACCACCGTGGAACAGGTAATCGCGGTAGGCCGACGTCGCATCCATGGTTTCACCACTGACCTGCATGGCATCCAGCTGCGGCGCATCCGGCAAGCGTTCAACCAGACGCACCTTGCCCTTGTATAGGGTCTGATTGCGTTCCGGATCGACAATTTCAATGCTCAGCATTTGCTCGCCGGGCTGGGAATGGGTCGAAGCCCGGGCCTTGAAGGCGACGCTGCGACCACGCGCCGGATCCAGCACCACACCGGCCAGCACTTTGAGATCACGAACCTCGGCGACCTGCCAGCCGGGCCAGCCGGCCGCGGCAACCTGGGCCATCCATTCAACCGCACCCGCGGCCGGCAGCACCGGTTTGCCATCCATGCTGTGATCCAGCAGATAGGGATCGCTGTCGGCACTGAAATGATGATCCAGCACCAAAGTGCCGCCGGCGCCAATACGCAGCGCAGAGCGGATGAGTGGCAGATCCGCATTGCTGTCCTGCGCGTTCTGCTCACCATCGTAAACCGCCCACGGCCCCTCACCGACGACCAGTTCAACCTCGGACTTGGGCCCGTAGGCCAGCTCATCAAGGAAGTACGCCGCACCAGCCTGAACCGGAATCGGCTGGATACCCTGCTCACGGAATTTGGCCTTGACCGCGTCACTCGCCATACCAGCATCCCACGGCCCCCAGTTGATCGCCATGACGCGGGTGTCGGTCCAGCGCCGTGACAACTGCCAGGCAAAGCGGTTCAAGGCTTCGTTGGCCGCCGCATAATCCGACTGCCCACGGTTGCCATAGCGACCCGCTACCGAAGTGAAGAAGGCCATCCATTTGAGCTGGTCCGGCTTGAGCGCATTGGCCAGAATCCAGGCCGAATCGGTTTTGGTGCCGAAGACCCGATCAAACGACACAGCGGTCTTGTCGGCCAGCAGTTTGTCTTCGATGACGCCAGCGCCGTGGATCACACCATCGATACGCCCGCAGCGGCTGTAGACGTCCTCAATAACTTTTGAAAACACCGCAACATCACGAACATCACAGGGGACGTAATCGACCTCCACACCGGCATCACGCATGCGCTGCAGATTGTTCAGCACTTCTCGCCCGGCCATGATCTGTGACACGCGCTGATCCAGCTCAGCCGGTTTGGGCATCTTGCCATTGACCCGCGCATCGGCGATCAACGCCCCCTTGAGATGCAGGGCGGTGGCATGCTCCAGATGAAGATCATCAGGCTCCGGCAACGGGGTGCGGCCGATCAATACGTAGTGCAATCCGGGGCGCGCCATCTGCATCAGTATTTCCGCTGTGATCCCGCGCGCGCCACCGGTTGCCAGCACCACCCAGCCTGCTTGTGGCTCCAGGTGTGCGGCAAAAGCATGCTCATGCAGCGGGTGTTCACGGGTCGACACGCTGTAGCGGGTATCGCCCAGATAACCAATTTCGCGATGCGGATCGCTGCTGCACAACTCGTTGAACAAATGCTCCGCGATCACTGGGTCGGTCTGACCATCAAAATCGACCAGACGGGCAACCGACTGTGGATATTCCTGACGGTAACAGTTGATCATCCCGGCGGCGCCGCCGGCCAGTGCGGAACCTGTACCTTCGGCCTCACGGCCCAGCGTACCGCCCAGACGCGTGGCCGCGATCAGCTGCAGGTTTTCGCGTTCATCACCCAAGGCCTTGAGCAAGGTGAACAGCTTGCCCACGGTGTTGGCGCCCGTCTTGCGCCATTGCCCGAAGGTTTCTTCTGCATGCTCGCTCAAACCGCCCAGATGCAACACTGCACGCACCGGACCATGGGCTTTGACCGCCACTTCCAGTTCGCCCTTGAGCGCACGCGGCTCATCAATGAGTAACTCAACCGGCGTTGCGCCACTGGCTGCAATGCGCTCAACCAGTGGCTCGCGCACGCTGTCCGGACCATCCACCACGATGACCAGCCCACTGGGCATGATGGTCTCGGCAGGCAGCGCCGCCTGACGGGGCCGAATCACGTAACGCGGCACGGCCGGCGCTTCAGCCGCTGCTTCAAGCGCGACACCCGTGGTCGTTTGGATTTGTGGCGCGCTGGCAGCGACTTGCTGGCTGGCCGGCTGATCGAGCAATGCACTGACCGCCTCAATCAAAAGCGCCAGGGTCTTGGCTCGGGTGTAGGTTTCCAGATCAGCCTGCATGGCGCTGGCCACCGCCTCCGGCAGGGCTTTTTGCAAGGCGCCGACAATCTCGACCCGCTTGATCGAATCAATCCCCAGGTCGGCTTCAAGGTCAGCCTGCAGATCCAGCATGTCCTGCGGGTAACCGGTGCGTTCGGCGACGATATCCAGCAAGGTCGCGGACACATCCAGCGGGGCCGCTGCCGGCGCCACCGGCGCTGCAACAGCTTGAGCCACTGCCGGCTGAGCGCCGACCAGTGCGCTCACCGCGTCGATCAGCACAGACAAGGTCTTGGCCCGCGTGTAGGTTTCCAGATCAGCCTGCATGGCGCTGGCCACCGCCTCCGGCAGGGCTTTTTGCAAGGCGCCGACAATCTCGACCCGCTTGATCGAATCAATCCC
>JBFKEC010000176.1:0-6906 GCA_041619315.1 Oceanococcus sp.
CTGCTCCTGGCCATGATCAATCATCTGTATGAGTCCGATCAGCTCGCGCCCGGCGCAGCTGGCGCCTACCTCGACACCGACCCGCTGAGCTTGCGCGAAGCCTTCGCGCCGTGGACCGCAGAACGCGCCGCGGCGGCTACCGGCATTGAGGCCAGCGCCATTCGGCAGATGGTCGATGACTTCTGCGCAGCCGATGCAGCGGTGCTGTACGGACGCATGGGCGTCTCGGTGCAGGCCTTTGGCGCCCTGTGCCAGTACCTGATCATGCTGTTCAACATCCTCACCGGGCGACTCGATGCGCCGGGCGGGCTGATGTTCACCACACCGGCTGTTGATCTGCTCTCTCAAAGCGGCCCCGGCAGCATGGGGCGATTTCATTCGCGCGTACGCAAGCTTCCCGAGTTCGGTGGTGAGCTGCCGGTTTCAACGCTCGCCGAGGACATCCTCACACCAGGCGAAGATCAGATTCGGGCGATGTTTCTGATCGCCGGCAACCCGGTGGTTTCCACCCCCAACGGCGAGCAAGTTGATCGCGCGCTGGCCAGCCTGGATTTTGTCGTCAGCATCGACTTCTACATCAACGAATCCAACCGCCACGCCAATATCATCTTGCCACCGGTCAGCCCGGTGGAGCGCAGCCATTACGATCTGGTCTTTCACTTGCTCGCGGTACGCAACACGGCACGTTACTGCCCGCCGCTGTTCGACAAACCCAAGGATGCACGTGATGACTGGGAAATTCTGCTCGAATTGCAGGATCGTCTGGCGCCACCAACATCACTCAAAGACAAACTGGGGCGCCGCGCCATGCGCCTGCTCGGCCCTGCCGGTGCAGTCGACATGCTGTTGCGCAGCGGACCCTACGGCGCCGGCTTCAAGCCCTTCGGCAAGGGTCTGAGCGTAGCCGAACTCAAGCGTCACCCTCATGGCGTTGATCTGGGGCCACTCAAATCGATGCTACCTGACGCCCTGCATCACCGTGATCGCAAGATCCATCTGAATGCGGAGTTCTTCCTCGCCGATCTGGCCCGGGTTGAACAGACCTTCGGAGCCACCAGCGAACATCAGATGGTGTTGATTGGACGTCGCCACGTGCGCAGCAACAATTCCTGGCTGCACAACAGCCATCGCCTGGTCAAAGGCAAGCCGCGCTGTGTGGCCTTGATTCACCCCAGCGATGCCCAGCGACTGGGTGTGCACGGCGATGAAGCCATGGTGCGAGTACGCTCACGCGTGGGTGAGCTTGAAGTCAGCGCCACAATCAGTGACGAAATCATGCCGGGAGTGATCAGCATCCCGCACGGCTGGGGTCACGACAAAGCGGAAACCAGCTGGAAAACCGCCCAGACTCATGCCGGCGTCAATCTGAATGCACTGACCGATGATCAGGCGCTTGACCTGCTGTCAGGAAACGCCGCGCTGAATGGTATTCCGGTGGAGGTTCAGGCCGTGGCCTGAACCCGCGAGGTCATTCGACCTGCGGTGCGATTTCGACCTCGAGGCCATCCAGGGCGTCGCTCACCTCAATGCGGCAGGCCAGGCGTGAGCCCGGACGCAACTCGACATACTCCTCGAGCGCTTCCAGCATCATGTCTTCGTCTTCGCTGCGCCCACCGGTCTTCTCCTGCCAACCGGCTGCGACGTAGACATGGCAGGTCCCGCACGAGCACGTCCCGCCACAGGTGCCCTCAACGCCGGTATTTTCATCACGCAGGGCTTCCATCAGCGGCTCACCCGCGGGTGCGTCGATGGTGCGCTGCTTGCCGTCGCGCTGAATGACATGAATCTGGGCCATGTTGTTGTCCTAAGCAAAAACAAGGCCCCGGGCGCAAACTGCGCCGGGGGCCTTCATCAGTATAAAAGTTACAGGTTCGGGTTTTCTTCGTTGCCCGGATAAAACTGCTTGAACCATTTGCGGTACTGCAGAATCGGGCCATCACCGTCACACAACAGCGGGTTCGGGCGATATTTCTTGTTGTTCCAGACAATGAAATCCACGCTTTCGAAACCGGCTGATTCCTCACCGTCGGCTTCGCCGACCATGTGCTTGACCAGATGCTCCGCCACCATCGCTTCCTTGGTCCCTTGCGGGTACTTGAAGTGGGTGAAGCTCATATTCATCTTGGTCTGTTCGCGGGTATACGGCACCGAATAGGACACCATGGTCGCGATCACACCTTCGTGATTGAAGCGGAAGATGGCCAGACCCGGCCCACACTGATGGCCCTTGATATAGCCATTCTTCATGTCGGTGAAGATTTCATGGCCCTTGAACTCGGCCGTGGCCGGCGGAATTTCCGGCTCGCCGTGCAGGAACTTGAGGTGGGCAAAGTCAACCCCGTTCTCGGCCACTTCCTGAACTGCGGTGTTGACTTCCCAATGGCCGGTGCGCGACTCGATGTAATCATCGCTTTCGAGTTCTGGAATGCTCGGCAATTCCCACTGCGGCGCTTCTGCCTGCGGGTGATACCAGCACCAGATCATGCCCCACTTCTCGATCACAGGCAGCGTGCGCAGGATCGGCTGCTTCTTGCACACCGGCGGCATGATCTTGGCGTAAGGCACATCCTTGCACCAGCCTTCCGGGTTGAATTGCCAGTGGTGGAAGGTGCAACGAATGTTGTCACCAACGACCGTACCGCCATGGCCAAGATGAGCGCCCAGATGCGGACAGAACGGATCGCTCAAACCCGCTTTACCGTCTTCGCCCTCACCGCGGAAAAGCACCCATTCCTGATCCAGCAGGAACACATTGCGCACCTCACCAGGTGCGAGGTTCTTGGAGTAATCCACGAAGAACCATCCAGCAGGAATCGGGAACGGACAGCGCTCCAGCGTATTGGTTTCCTGCAGCAACTTGAGATCGATCACACTCACTTGAAACTTCCTCCATCGTGTTGCCGGTGACGTCTTGCACGCAGACGGCCACCGTATCTGATGGCAACAGCATGCCCGTGCCACACCGCTTCAACATCCCGTGGAAGCATCTTGCGACGACAAAGCACACAGGCTATATTAAGGGGTTTTCCTCAAAATTCGGCTGAGTTGCAACAGATCAAGCTCAGCAGCTGCGCCCTGCGCGGTAGGTGCGCGCACAACGCCCAGACATGGGGCCGCAATACGCGCCGTGAGCGCGGCAATATTTTCCGCCAAACGTGGCTGCTGCGGCGGCAGCACATTGGCAACCCAGCCGAGCAAGGGGGCGCGTCGCTCAACTGCCTCCACACTGAGCAAGGCATGGTTGATACAACCCAGACGCATGCCCACGACCAGCAGCACCGGCCAGCCCGCGGACACCACCAGATCGGCAAAATCCACATCGGCATTCAGCGGCACGCGAAAGCCTCCTGCGCCCTCGACCACAACCCAGTCCGCTCTGGCCTCAAGAGCCTGCGCGCCGCGGATCAACGCTTGCGGATCAATCGTTACAGCGGCCTCATCCGCCGCCACATGGGGTGCAATGGGCGGCTGCAAAGCCACCGGGTTGACCTCGGCATAGCTGAAGCCCGGCGCCGATGCGGCCAGCAAGGCGCGCGCATCGGCATTGCTCAGCCCGTCAGGCCCGCTTTCGCAACCCGCAGCCACCGGCTTGTAGCCAACCGCACGCTGGCCCTGAGCAGCCAGAGCGTGCAGCAAAGCCACACTGATATGGGTTTTGCCACAATCGGTGTCGGTTCCGGTTACAAACAGTGTCGGCATATCAGGGCCGCGGCATGATCTGGTCGAGCGCGGCCAGCAGGCGATCGACATCCGCTTCCGTGTGCGAAGCGCTCAACGTAATGCGCAGCCGACACGTGCCTTGCGGCACGGTCGGCGGACGTATTGCCGTGACCCACAAGCCGCGCGCACGCAGGGCCTCGGACAAACTCATGGCCAACGCCTCCGGCCCAACAATCAAAGGCTGGATGGGCGTATTCGAGCCGCTGTCCGGCAACCCAATGCGAACCAGTCCGGCCCGAAACCGCGCAATCAGGGCATGCAGATGAGCGCGCCTGTCGTCGGCTTTCTCGACCTGCTCCAGTGCTGCACGCAGACTGGCCACCAGCGGCGGCGGCAAGGCCGTTGCGAAGATCCCGGTACGGGTCACCTGGGTCAGGTAATCAATCACCACATCTGAAGCGGCAACAAAGGCGCCATACACACCGAACGCTTTGCCCAAAGGCCCGGTAAGCACCGGCACCTGCTCCACTCCGCATCCTTGAGCGGCCACGCTGCCACGCCCACTGGGCCCAAGCACCCCGATGCCATGCGCATCATCCAGCATCAGCCACGCGGCATGTTGTTCAGCCAGCTGGGCCAGGCCCGCGACATCGGCAACGTCGCCATCCATGCTGAACACCGCATCCGACACCAGCAAACGCTGCGCGCCGGTGGCGCTTTCGGCCAGCGCTTCACCGGCCGCGTTCAGATCCGCATGGGCATAGCGCTTCACGCTGGCGCCAGACAGACGGCAGCCGTCGATCAGCGAAGCATGGTTCAGGGCGTCGGACACTATGCAATCATTTCGCCCAACCAGGGCATCGATCACCCCGGTATTGGCCAGATATCCCGAACCCAGCAACAGCGCACGCGGATAGCCTAAAAAGGTGGCAAGATCGCGCTCAAATGCGGCGATCTCGGCACTGTGGCCATTGACGTATTGAGACGCCGTGCTGCCAACGCCATAGCGCTGGGCTGCGCCGGAAAGCGCCGCCACCAGCGCCGGATGATCCGACAGCCCAAGATAGTCATTGCTGCAGAACAGCGTCAGATCGGTGTTATCCGCCTGCACAGCCATACCGTGCCGTGCATCGAAAGGACGACGCACGCGGTAACGCTGGGCCTGCTGAATTGCCGCCAGACGCTGGGCTGCAAACTCAGGCAGCGACAATGTCACCGTCTTCGCTGCTGCAGCCAGTCTGGCATTGCGCATCCGCCTCGACCGGCATCGGACGCATACCCAGATCGTCGAGCAGACGCTGGTCAGCCTCATGTTCCGGATTGCCTGTGGTGAGCAGTTTGTCACCATAGAAAATCGAATTGGCCCCGGCGAAGAAACACAAGGCCTGAACGGCAGGCGACATACTGCTGCGTCCGGCTGACAGCCGCACCATGGAGGCCGGCATCAGAATCCGTGCAACTGCAATGGTGCGAACGAAATCCACCGCCGCCAGGTCATCGACCTGATCCAGCGGCGTGCCCTCGACTTTAACCAATTGGTTAATCGGCACACTTTCCGGATGGACCGCTAAGTTGGCCAGCGTGCGCAGCATCTCGGCGCGATCCGTGGTTTGCTCGCCCATGCCGACAATGCCGCCGCAGCACACTTTCATGCCGGCCTTGCGCACCGAATCCAGGGTGTCCAGACGGTCCTGGAAGGTCCGGGTGGTGATGATCTTCTCGTAGTACTCCGGGGAGGTATCCACATTATGGTTGTAGTAATCCAAACCGGCGTCACGCAACTGCTGGGCCTGTGCTTCACTCAGCATGCCCAGGGTCATGCAGGTTTCCATGCCCAGATCGCGAACCGCCTTGATCATCTTGGCCACCGCCACGATGTCGCGGTCCTTGGGGCTGCGCCAGGCTGCGCCCATGCAGAAGCGCGTTGCACCGGCCTGCTTGGCGCGTTCGGCAGCCTCACGCACCTGCTCAACCTGCATCAGCGGCTCAACCTCCAGACCGGTGTTGTGACGCACGCTCTGCGGGCAATACGAGCAATCCTCGGGGCAGGCCCCGGATTTGATGTTGAGCAGGGTGCTCAGCTGCACTTCATTGGGATCAAAATGCGCCCGATGCACGCTTTGTGCGCGAAACAGCAAATCATTAAACGGCAGTTCAAACAGTGCGCGCACTTCGTCAATGCGCCAGTCGTGGCGTAGCTCGGCCATGGCCCTACCCGGTCAGAATCAAGCCGCAGAGCATGAAAGCGAGCAACACCGCTGTCAACTCAATGCCGGCCGTCTGGTTGACAGGATTCTGGGATCCCTGCTGCCACCGCAATGTCCGGCTTGTGATCAACCCATGGCTGTGGCCGGCGGACTGTGCATGCAATGTCAGCCGGGGCTACGCCCGCTCGGCCGGCAATGCCAACATTGCGCCCTGCCCCTGCCCGAGCTGGCCTCGGCAGCGTGTGGCTCCTGCCTGAACAATTCGCAACGGCTGGACCATGCCCATGCCGGGTTTGAGTACAACGACGCGCTGCGCAGCATGATTCATGCCCTGAAATTTCATCACAAGCTGGCCCTGGCGCCGTTGCTCGGCGAGCTGCTGGCACAGCAGATTCCAGCCTCTTCAGCCGTGGGTGAATTTGATGTGCTGATCCCGGCCCCACTGCACATTGCCCGACTGCGCCAGCGCGGGTTCAATCAGGCCGTGGAGCTGTGCCGCCCTCTGGCCGTGCATGCCGGCCTGCCCATGCGCAGCGATCTGATGGCGCGAACGCGCGCAACGCGCAAGCAGACGCGACTCGACAAGACTCAGCGCAAAGCCAATGTGCACGATGCCTTTTCCGCGCATGCGGATGTTCACAACCTCAATGTGGTGATCTTTGATGATGTCATGACCACCGGCGCAACCCTGAACGCCATGGCCTGCGCCTTGCGTCGGGCCGGTGCACGCAAGGTTGCTGCGATCACCCTTGCGCGGGTGATCTAGAGGGTCTGCAGCAACAGCCCGGCAAAAATCACCATACCGAAACGCTGGTTATTGAGAAAGGCTTGAAAACAAGCCTCACGCTGACGCGCTCGAATCAGATACTGCTGCCACACGAAATAGCCACCACCTACGGCAACCGCGGCATAAAACCACACGCCATAGGCCTGCCACAGGCCCAGCACCACGAGCAGTGCGATAACCACAATCTGGAGCAGGCCGGTGATCAAACGATCGTGCTCGGCAAACAACACCGCGGTCGATTTGACCCCGATC
>JBFKEC010000177.1:0-6834 GCA_041619315.1 Oceanococcus sp.
AGAACATGCATAACTCTCCTTACAAGCTGGTGGTATTCGACTGGGACGGCACGCTGATGGACTCGGCCGGTGACATTGTCGAGGCGATACAGCAGTCGATCGCCGCCATGCAGTTGCCGGCGCGCGATGACCGTAGTGTGCAGCGCATGATCGGGCTGGGTCTTGAAGATGCGTTCGGTCGGCTGTTTCCGGACATCGAGCGCAGCGCATTGCTGCAGGTTGCCGATGAATACCGGCGCCGCTTTGGTGCCCGCCCGCGGGTCTACGGCCAGGCGTTTCCCGGGGTTGAGGCGATGCTTGATGAACTGGCCGGTGCGCAGCGCCAGCTCGCGGTGGCCACCGGCAAGAGCCGTCGAGGCCTGGACAAGGCACTGACCACCACCGGCTGGCAAGCACGCTTTGTCGCGACCCGCTGCGCGGATGAGACGGAACCCAAACCAAGCCCGCGCATGCTCCATGAACTGCTCGACGAGCTGCAGTTGGCACCGGGGCAGGCACTGATGATCGGCGACACCACCTACGACATGGAGATGGCCCGGCAAGCCGGGATGGATGCAGTCGCCGTGGGTTGGGGCGTGCATGAAGTCGACGAGTTGGCCGAGGCCGGCGCACTGAGCGTCTTGGAGACACTCGAAGCCTTGCCCGCCTGGATGCGCCAGCAGGGTTAGGTTGGTTCTAAGGAACGGCGTATCCGGTTTCGCGTAGCAGGCCTGCGGTGGCGATCAATGGCAGTCCGATCAGCGCAGTGGGGTCAGAACTGATGATGGCGTCGCACAGGCTGATACCCAGGGCTTCAGACATGAAGCTGCCAGCGCAGTACACAGCCTCCGGCTCGGCATCGAGATAGCGTGTTATGTCGCCAGTGCTGAGCGGGCGAAAGCGCACGCGTGTGACATCGCTGGCGCAGTGGGCCTGGTTGCCGCTCAGGACAACCACCGCAGTATGGAATTGGACCTCGCGACCGGACAGGGTGGCGAGTTGGTCAATGGCCGCTTCACGCGTGCCAGGTTTGCCCAGAATAATGTCGTCACCGGCGGCGTTTGTGGTTGCGCATAATTGGTCGCTGCCGATGATGCAGGCGCGTGCATATTGTTGTTGCACGGCATCGGCTTTGAGCTGCGCCAGGCGCTGTGTGGTCTGCACCACCGACTCGTGCTCAAAACGTGATTCATCCACGTCAGGGCTACATGCAGTAAACTTGAGCCCGAGTCGTTCAAGCAGCGCTCGGCGGTAGCGTGAGGACGAAGCAAGGACCAGTTTCCGGGCCTGGGGATTGCCAGAATTCATTGACTTTTCACTGTAAATCTCTAGAATCCGCGCGCCATGCGCGATCGATTGCCCGCTTGGGTTGACCTGATACGGCTGGCACCTGGCCAGCACATTGCCGGAACGGTGCCGTTATCGGATCTGGAGGGCTGGCCTGCGGGCGAAGCGAGTGTGCAGCTGAGGCTGGACATCACGCAAGCGCCGTCAGGCCGATTGGCCTTGAAGGGCGATCTGCAAGGCCTGTGCGAAATGCAGTGTCAACGTTGTCTTCAGCCGATGGAGCAAGCCTGGAACAGCCAGTTCATGCTTGAGCTTGTAGACAATGAAGAGCAGGCCGGGCGGATTGAAACCGCGTTGGACATTTACATCGCTCGTGGCGGGCGCGTGCAATTGCACGAACTGGCCATGGACGAGTCGATATTGGCGCTGCCGATGACGCCGCGTCATGCCGATGGTACGTGTGAGCCTCCGGCTCAGTCGTAGAGAAACAACAGTGTGACGGCTGTGCGTGAGCGCAGGCGTCATTGAATTTGAAGCCAAGGAGGCCGTGATGGCCGTTCAACAGAACCGTAAAACCCGTTCCAAGCGCGACATGCGTCGCTCGCACGATGCGCTGAGCGCTCCGACTCTGTCGGAAGACCCGACCAGTGGTGAAATGCATCTTCGCCATCACGTGACCAAGGACGGTTTCTACCGCGGTCGTCGCGTGATCGAAAAGCCGGAAGTCGCTGAAGACGACATCTAGTACGGCATGATCATCGCGCTGGACGCGATGAGCGGTGACGTCGGTGTCGACGTCACTGTGCCTGCCGCCCGGCGCGCGCTGGAGCGGCATTCTTCGCTGGAGCTGATCCTGGTTGGCCAGCCGTCGATACTCGAGGCGGCCATGACCAAGCACGGCTTGCGGGCGCACCCGCGTGTGCGCGTCCAGGAAGCCAGTGAAGTGGTCGGCATGGATGAAGAGCCGGCCAAAGCCTTGCGCGGCAAGAAAGACTCGTCGATGCGCGTGGCGATCAATCTTGTTCGTGACGGCGAAGCGTTGGCCTGCGTTAGCGCGGGCAACACCGGTGCCTTGATGGCCACCGCCCGCTTCGTACTCAAAACCCTGCCGGGTGTCGATCGACCGGGCATTGTGTCCAAGTTGCCGTCGCGCAACGGACATACCCACATGCTGGATCTGGGCGCCAATGCGGAATGCAGCCCGGAGCATCTGTACCAGTTTGCGGTGATGGGCGCGGTATTGGCCCGCGCGGTTTCCAATCTGGAAAACCCGCGTGTTGGCTTGCTCAACATCGGTTCCGAAGACATCAAAGGTACCCAGTCGATCAAAGCCGCTGCGGCCATGCTGGCGCAGAGCGATCTCAACTACATCGGCTATGTCGAAGGTACCGACATCTTCCTGGGCAATGTTGATGTGGTCGTGTGCGACGGCTTTTCGGGCAACGTTGCGCTCAAGAGCATGGAAGGGGTTTCGCGCCTTATTGCCGATTTTCTCGGTGAAGAGTATCGCCGGGGCGTGCTCAGCAAGCTGGCCGCACTGGCCAGTTTCGGTGTGTTGAAACGCTTCCGCAAACGGGTCGATCCGCGCGCTTACAACGGCGCCAGTCTGCTCGGTTTGAATGGCATCGTAATCAAGTCACACGGCAGCGCAGACGCCATGTCGCTGGAAAATGCCATACACATTGCCGTGCTGGAAAGTCATGCACGGGTGACCGAAAGTATTCGCGATCAGGTTGAAGCGCACCTGCTTCCCGACACGGCAGCGAGTCTCGACAGCGCGATCTGAGCGCTACTGGACCAGCTGGTTCATGTCGAAGATCGGCATCATGATGGCCAGCACAATAGTCAGCACGATACCGGCCATCATCAGAATCAGCGCCGGGCCGAGCACGCCCATGATCGCAGAGATAACCGTATCGACTTCCAGTTCCTGATTGTGCGCCGCACGCTCGAGCATTTCGTCGAGCTGGCCGGAGGCCTCGCCATTGGCAATCAGGTTCAGCGTGATCGGCGGGAACAGCCGGCCTGAGGCCAGCGAACGATGAATCGGGGCGCCTTCACGCACTTTGCTGGCAGCTGAGATAACCAGCTCCTGCATCGGGATGTTCTGAACCACTCGGGAACAGATATCCAGCGCTTCCAGTACCGGCACGCCACTGGAGACCAGAATGCTGAAGGTGCGTGTGAAACGCCCGGCATTGACCCCACGGATCAGTTTGCCGAACAGCGGCATGCGTAGCTGTATGGCATGCCAGCGGAATTTGGCCGCCGGGCGCCGCATCAGCAGTTGCCAGCCGATAATCAGGGCGACCAATGCTACGCCCAGGGCCATGTAGTGGTCGCGCAGAAAATCACTGGCCGCAATCATGCCCTTGGTCAGCGGCGGCAGTTCCGCATCCAGGCTGTCGAACACGCCAATAACCTGGGGCACGACGCTGGCCAGCAGAAAACTCACGATACCGACCGAAGCCAGTACCAGGATGATTGGGTAGGACAGGGCGGCGAAGATTTTCTTCTGCAGTTCCTGACGTTTCTCGACGTAGTCCGCAAGGCGGTCAAGCACCGTATCCAGATGCCCGGATTGTTCGCCAGCCTCCACCGTTGCACAGAACAGGTGGTTGAACACGTGTGGATATTCACGCAGTGCAGAGGCCAGGGTATGGCCCTCTGTGACGCGTGCGCGCACCCCCATGATGATGCCCTGGGTGCGCCGTCCCTCGATCTGCTGGGCCACGGTCTTGAGGGTTTCTTCCAGCGGAAGGCCGGATTTCAACAGGGTGGCGAGCTGGCGCGTGACCAGGGCCAGTTCGGTGCCGGAGATGCCGCGCGACAGATTGAAGCCGCCGTTGTTGCCACCGCGCGACTTCTGTTCGACCTCGACCACTTCCATCGGGGTCAGGCCGCGCTCCCGCAGTTGGGCACGGACCATTTTGGGGGTGTCGCCCTCAATCAGACCTTTCTTGTTGCGTCCGCGTGCATCCAGTGCGGTATAGCTGTATGCGCCCATCTTGTGGTGCCGCTCCTAGTCTTCGCGAGTGACGCGCACGACTTCTTCGATAGTGGTCACGCCTTCGAGAATCTTTGCGCGACCCTCTGCGCGTAAGCTCGGGTATTTCTGGCGCGCGTGCTTTTCCATGGATTGCTCTGACGCGCCGTCGTGAATCATGGTGCGCATGGCATCATCCACTGCGATCACTTCCTGGATGCCATTACGCCCGGTGTAGCCGGTGTTGCGGCATTTGTCACAGCCAGTTGCACGATAGATTTGCGGTGGGTTATCGGCCGGGATGTCGAGCAGGCGACATTCTGCTGCATCCGGCGTGTAAGGCTCGCGGCAGTCGTGGCACAGCGTTCGGATCAGGCGCTGGGCAATCAGGCCAATCAGGCTTGAGGCCAGCAGAAACGGTTCTACGCCCATGTCACGCAGGCGTGAGACCGCGCCAATCGCGGTGTTGGTGTGCAGGGTGGAAAGCACCAAGTGACCGGTGAGCGAGGCCTGAACGCCAATCTCTGCGGTTTCCAGGTCGCGAATTTCACCGACCATCACCACATCCGGGTCCTGGCGCAGGATGGCGCGCAGACCACGGGCGAAGCTCATATCGACCTTGGTGTTGACCTGGGTCTGTCCTATCCCGTCGAGGTAATACTCGATCGGGTCTTCAACGGTGAGGATATTGCGTGAGCTGTCGTTGAGGCTGGCCAGCGCGGCATACAGCGTGGTGGTTTTACCCGAGCCGGTTGGGCCGGTGACCAAAATGATGCCGTGCGGTTTTTTGATCAGCTCTTTCATGACTTCGAGCTGTTTGGGTTCCATACCCAGATGGGTCAGGTCGAGTCGTCCGGCTTGTTTGTCGAGCAGACGCAGCACCACGCGTTCGCCGTGGCCAGACGGAATGGTCGAGACACGCACGTCGACCGGGCGGCCAGCGATTTTGACCGAAATGCGCCCGTCCTGGGGCAGGCGCTTCTCGGCGATGTCGAGTTTGGCCATGACCTTGATGCGCGACACGATCAGCGGCGTCAGTGCGCGCTGCGGGGTTAGCACGGTGCGCAGGACACCGTCGACGCGAAAGCGCACCACCAGGCGGTTCTCGAACGGCTCAATGTGGATGTCCGAGGCATTTTCCTTGATCGCTTCGGACAACATCGCGTTGATCAGGCGAATGATCGGGGCGTCATCATCCGCTTCCAGCAGGTCCTGAGGCTCGGCCAGTGCTTCGGCCACGCTGGACAGATCAGTGTCGTCATCCAGACCCTGCATGGCCTGCATGGTTTCACTGGAATTGTTCTCGTAGCGTTGCTGCAAGGCCCGATCGAAGTCTTCAACCGCCAGCGGCTTGAGCGCAATCGGTTGCTCGAGAAAGCGCTGCATTTCAATCAGCGCTTCCGGGGCGACGCCGGGGCGGGCAAACAATTCGACATGGCCGTCGTCGGTCAGCTGACCGACCAGCAAGCCATGGCGTTTGGCGAACGCGAACGAGGGTAGGCGCAGCTCAGTTTCCATTAGCGCAAATGACCCCGGCCCATTTTCTTGCGCGGCGTCAGAACCGGCTCGGTGCTGATCAACGGCTCCATTGTGGGCTGCGGTGTGGCTGCGGCACGGGTCTGATCCGTTGCCGGCTCGTTTGCCGCTGCGGCATTGGCGGGGGCAGGAGCGGGCGTCGGCATGCTTTGCGCGTTATCCGCGTGCGCTTCAGGGTTGGGCGCCGATCTTTCTGGCGGCGGCACAAATTGCTGGTCCATTGGTTCGAGGACCGGGCCCTGAGTGCGGCCGAGCACACGCATGGGCTGGTCATTGGCCAGGTGTTGCAGGCTGCGCATGCGGTCGTACTTGAGGCGGGTGTAGTAGCTGGCGGTCGCGCGGTCGCGCAGAATCGTCGAACGGATGAAGATCATCAGATTCTGCTTGGAGTTGTCGATGCTGCTCGAGCGGAACAGGGCGCCGATCAGCGGAATGTCGCCAAGAATCGGGACCTTTTGTTCAGTCCGTTGCACGTTGTCGTCGATCAGGCCGCCGAGTACCAGTATGTCGCCATTGCCCACCATCACCGTGGTGTTCAGGGTGCGCTTGTTGGTGATCAGGTCGACCGCGCCGGCGGTGCCTGCACTGACACTTGAAGACTCCTGCTTGATGGTCAGCTTGATCGTGTCGCCTTCATTGATCTGCGGCGTGATGCCCAGGGTCAGGCCCACGTCCTGGCGCTCGATGGTCTGGAAGGGATTGACTGTGGTGTTGCTGGAGGTGTTGCCGTACGAGCCGGTCAGGAAGGGCACTTCCTGGCCAACCGAAATTTCCGCTTCCTCATTGTCCATGGTGACCAGTGACGGGGTCGACAGCACGTTGGTTTCACCGTCGCCGGCCAGAGCGTTGAGCAGCAGGGCAAAGCTGGTTCCATCATCCTTGATACTGCCGCCACCGATATTAAAGCCGGTGCTGAGCAGGCCGGCTGCGCCGGTGATGTCGCCGGATGCGGCCGATGCCGCGCTACTGACCACGCTGGAATTGAATATGGAGGCCGCGGCCACGCGCTCATCATTGAGCACGGCCCAGTCGACGCCGAGCTGGCG
>JBFKEC010000178.1:0-6831 GCA_041619315.1 Oceanococcus sp.
ACCGTGACCGAGATGGTCTGGCCAGCGTGCGAGCAGGCTGGCATCGCGTTCACCTTCATCGCTCATGCTCAGGACATTTTCAAGTACGAAAATGACCGCCTCAACCGGGTTGGCGAGATCGCCCAGGCCCCGCTGTGCAAGGCGGTGTTTACCCTCGGCCGCTTCCATCGGGATTTCCTGATGGCCCGCGGCGTGCCGGCCGACAAGCTGCACATCAACCCCAACAGCATCGACACCACCCGCTTCCGCTACCACCCACCTCGCCAGCGTGCCGATGGCGAAGCACTGAAGGTCTGTGCCATTCATCGTCTGACCGAAAAGAAAGGCCTGCATGACCTGATTCGCGCCGCCGAGCTGCTGCGCAACGAGGCGGTTGAGATCAACATCTACGGTTATGGCGACGAAGAACCGCGCCTGCGCGAGATGATTGAGGAACTGGGCCTGAACAATTGCCGCCTGCATGGTGCACTCAACGGCTATAGCGAAATCGTTGCGGTGCTCGATGAGCACGATCTGTTTGCCTGCCCATCGGTGCGCACGGCCAGTGGCGACATGGACGGCATCCCCACGGTGCTGCTGGAATCCATGGCCACCGGCACGCCCGTGCTGACCACCCAGATTGCGAGCATTCCCGACCTGGTGCAGGACGGTGTCACCGGGCTGATGGTCAATGCCAATGATCCACACTCACTGGCCGATGGCATACGCCGCTTTGCCCGCCTCGACCACGAACAGATCGAAGGCCTCAGCCTCAACGGTCGCAATGCGGTGCTGCGCCGCCATGACAATCGCAAACTGACGCGCAACCTGCTGCGCCAATGGCGTGACGAGGTCATCGACATCGTCATTGTCAGTTGGAACAACGTGGCCGAGCTGCAAGCCATCGTCGCCCACCTGTTTGCGCACACCCGCAGCAACTTCCATCTGAGCATCTGCGACAACGCCAGCGAGCCGGATGTGGTCGCTTTTCTGTTCGACCTGCAGCGTAAACGCGACAATGTCACGGTCATCCATCGCGGTGAAAACACCTTTGTTGGCCCCGGCACCAACAGCGCAGCCGATCAGGGCCGGGCACCCTACGTGATCTACGTGTGTGGCAAGGAAGGCTTCGCCCTGGCCGATGGCTGGGAAAGCGACATGGCCGACTACATGGATGCCAACCCGGATGTGGGCCTGGCCGGATCAACCGGCTACAGCCCGACCTACCTCACCGGTGCCCAACTGCCCGACGGAGTGGCCAAGTTTGCCGACTTCCGCAACAAGGACTTCGCCGCACAAAACCCGCAGCGTGTCTTCAAGCATGTTCAGGGCGGCTTGTTCATCATGCGCCGGGCCATGTACGAGGACATCGGCGGCTTCAGCGAGCAGGTACCGCACAGCTACACCGACGTCGAGTACAGCTACTACGCCGAAAGCTGCGGCTGGAAGCTCGGCCAGGTCGACAGCGTATTGGCACTGTTCAACAAGACCGTGCCGAATATCTGGTCACGGGTGGATGAACACATCAAGGTGATACATCCGCCGCGCCTGGAGGATCTGCCGCGCCTGCACGCCATCACCCGGCGCGAAATCCATTTCTGCAATATCTGCGAATGGTCAGCGCCGCGCCATCTCAGCCCTGACTATCACGATTGCCCCAGCTGTGGCGCGCAACCGGCCCATCGCAGCCTGTATCGCTACCTCGCCGAAGGCTTGCTGACCTACCGCCGCCTGCCGGCATTGTGGATCAACCCGCATTCCTGCCTGGAGGCGTTCTGGCGCAAATCTTTTCAAGGCCGGCGCTTGAGCTTCAGCGATGTTGCCAGCGAACTTGAGCGCCACGGCAAACTGGACACCGCAACCGATGCCCTGTCACTGATCGTGGTACAGGACTGCGCCGCGCTGGATTCACTCGCCGCAGCCGAGCTGGCCCGCGTACTCAGCCCGCAGGGTGAAGTGGTGCTGATTCCGGGCGCGCATGGCGAAGCGCTGGATCACTGGGCACAACAACTCAGCGAACACGGCCTGACCCAGAGCGGCCAGGCCCTCTATGCCAGCGATACGGTGTGCTATGACACCCGGCGACTGCTGGTTTTTCGCCCGGACAGCACGACACACTAGATGAAAGACCTGACCCCCTGCCCCAACTTCATCATCATGGGCGCTCAGAAGTCCGGCACGACCAGCCTGCATGAGTATCTCAAGGTGCATCCGGACATTTTCATGTCCAGTCCGATCAAGGAACCTGGCCTGTTCCTTGGCGAGGAACGCGCCAAGACTTTCTGGACTACGGCTGGGCAGCCCATAGCTTCGCTGCACGAGTTACTCCACGAGCGCATGCTGCAAGGTTATCGGGGCGAGCAGTGGTTCGGCGATGCTTCCACCCACTACACCATCGGGCAGCGCAGTCGTGCCTGGGACATTCCACAACGCATGCACGCAGCAAACCCGGACATGCGCTTCATCTACATCTTGCGTAATCCGGTCGAACGCATTCTGTCCAATTATCATCACAGCCGATCCAAAGGTCGTTGCAAGGGCACGTTGGAGGATTTTCTGGGCAGCCAAGAAGGGCCCAGTTCCGTTCTGACCAGCAAGTACTGGTATCAGCTAGAAGCCTATCTTGAGACTTTCCGCCCGGAGCAGTTTCACGTCATAGTTTTCGAGGAATTCTTAGCACAACCGCATGAAACCATGGCGGGGATCTGGGACTTTCTAGATTTACCATCCCCCGCTGTCAGCCCGAATTTTGTGGCCCACAACACGGGCCGCCAGGATACCCTCAGCTCCGTTGATGAATCGCCAGACCTTGAGCGTGTCCTCACCGCATTGAATAAAGACACCGTTCAGCTCCAGAACTGGCTAGGTCGTGACATTCCGGCATGGTCTGGCATGAGCTTTCCTCAATGATTCCGCACGTTGTACATCTGTGCTGGGCGCAGGGTGAAAGTCAGGCACCCGACATCGTCAAATTGTGCATTCAGATGTGGCGCGATCTGAATCCCGATGCCGAGGTCAGGGTTTACGATGACAATGACATCGATCGGGTACTTGAAGGTGACATTCCGAAGCAGGTGTATTCAGGACTCAAAGTCCAGTTCAAAACAGATTTACTGCGCACCAAATTGTTAGCCGACGAAGGCGGCATCTGGGCAGATGCCTCCTGCTTGCCTGTCCTCCCACTGCGACACTGGCTGCCTGCCGACAATGACTTTGATTTTTCAGCCCCACATAGCCCCAGAGTCGGCCGAACGGTCAGCAACTGGTTCATGCTGGCTCGTCGCCACAGCCAGCTCATGTCCCGGCAATATGAAACGTTATGCAATTACTGGCGCACACCCAAGCATTTGCTGCCACAAAACCCTGACGCCATTGCACAAATTGAAAAGAACTGGCGCACTTTTATCTCCGACGAGTACGCACATACCCTGCGCGTTGCACCCTATTTCCTGTGGCACTACCACTTCACACGCATGCTCGAAACGGACGAGCGGGCCCAGCAGCTGTTTAACAGCGGCCCGATCCTGATCGAACACAAAAACGCTTCATTCGTAAATTCATTTGGTGTTGCCGCCACGAAAGGCACCCCGCGGCCGACCAACAAACTCGTGCACTTTCTCAGCTCAACGGATTGCCCCGTTCAGAAGATCAACTGGCGCATCCGATATGACTACCCTCATGACATGATGCGTAGAACGCTGATCGATCGCGCGCTCACCATGGATGCACTACTCACGGAAAATGCAGAGCCGCCAAGCACAAACCTGCTGCACCGCCTGGGCAGGAAATTGATGCCCGGCCGCGATGCCCAAGACAATAACGCCGCTGCAAACACACACTGTCTGTCTTTCATCGTCAGCGGCGTCCCGCGCAGCGGCACCAGTGCGTTTGCCCGCAGTCTCAATCTGCATCCAGCGCTGTTCTGCGGGATCGAATGTTTCCCGATCAACCATGATTACGCCGGCTTTACCGCACCAGACAGCTTTCTCGCCCTGGGCGAGGCGGACAAACGCACCCGCGCGCAGGACAACTCGCTTGAGGCCCTGAATGGCAAGCTGGCCAGTGACCAGCGGCCAACGCATTACGGCAACAAACTGCCGCGCTACTACTTCTGCCTGTGGCGCCTGCAGCAGGCAAACCTGCAGCCGCGTATCGTGCATGTTTTTCGCGACCCGATTGCCACCGCCAATTCGTGGGACCGCAGGGCGGCCAATCCCAGAGATGTGCTGTGGCAGCGCGGCCAGATCGGCCTGTTTGCCGTGGCCGAGTGCTTTATCGCCCTGCTGCGCCTAGCCCAGCTGGATAGGCCGGTCTGCCTGGTCAGCCATGCGCGCTATTTTTCATCCGCGCCGGACGATTACAGCCGGGTCATCAAGGCATTGGGTGTCAAACCGGATGCCAGCGCCAGCGCCGCTTTTCATGCTGAGTATTTTCAGAGCAAAGCGAGCACGTCGCTGACGCCACCGGCGTGGGCCGCAGACATAGACATAGCCGGGCTGAGCGCCTGGGTCGAGCAGCTTGCCGCTCAGCCGCAAACCCTGCTGTCCGACCCGATCCATGCACAAGCACTGGCCAGACGCTGGTCTGAAGCCATGCCCCACATCACCCGGCATCTGTTGCAGGCGATCACCGCGAGCCGTGATGTCCTTGCCTACACGGACAACTGGCTCAACATCCTCAAGCACCATCTGAACAAGGACTGCCCCGCGGTTTACACCATGCTTACGCCTATGCTTGAAGCGCTCACCAATGCCACCCATGCCCATGACTGAGCTTCACCACGGCGTACTTGATGAAATCCGCGACAACGCGCTGGTCGGCTGGGCCTCATACGGCCCTAATGATGAGCGTGCCCCGCAGGTCGAACTGCTTATAGACGGCCAGGTGGTAGCCCAGTGTGAAGCCACGCTCAACCGCCCCGGGGTCAAGCAGCGCGGGTTACACCCCAGCGGACGCTGTGGTTTCACATTTTCGCTGGATCTGATCCCCGAGTCACTGCGCAATGAAACCCAGGTTGTGAGTGTGCGCCTGGTCGGGCCGGACCGCCCACCGATCGAACTGCGCAACAGCCCCAAAGCACTGGTATGGGACACCCATTACGAGATTCCGCTGGTCAAGAAGCTGTTCTTCATGCACGTCGCCAAGGCTGCAGGAACCAGCGCCAATCACATGATGGCCAGTTTCTATTCGCCAATGAGCTGCGTAACCCATATCGAAACGCAATTTGGCGACTGGCCGGCCGGGCATGCACGCCAGTTCGACTTTATCTCCGGACACATCGAAGCGCCGGTGGCAAGCAAGCTGGGGCTGAAGAATTTTGTCTGGGCCACGTTGTTTCGCAAGCCCAAACCGCATCTGTTTTCGCACATCAACTGGCTGCGGCATATTGGTGCGGACCCCGACAGCGAATTCCACAAGGCCCATTCCGGCAAGGTCCGCGAGCTGGCCCTGCGGCTGGCAGCGGTCGCGCCGGGTGACAACGAAGCGCTGCGCACGGCACTGGATTACCAGGACCCAACCGTACGCACTCTGTTCGACAACCGTCAGACCCGCTACCTTCTGCCACGCAATACCAGCCATGTCGATGACAACAGCATGGCGCGCGCGTTCAAGCAATTGGAAGCGTTTGATCTGGTCGGTGCGGTGGAACAAATCGAGGTGTTCAACCAGGAGCTGAAAAGCTTGCTCGGCACTCAGGAAAACGGCGATCTTCCAAGCCTGAACCGGGCACCCAGCGAGAGCCCACTGCAACTGGAAGACTTCCGCGAAGAGGTCATCCTGCCGTTCATTCGCTTCGACCGCGAAATTTACAAGGATGTGCTGCGCCGAGTACGCCAACGGCGCGGTCTACAGGCCACCGGTAAAAAACACCTGCTGGCCCGACAACCCAAACCGCATGCCTATCTGTTGCCGCAGCTGCAGACAGTGGACAAGGCCACGGCCCCCAGTCGCCAGCCCTGCTCAGCCCTGACCCCGGCAACCGACACCACGCAGAAAACCGTGATCGTGCTTGGCGTTTCGCGTGGCGGCACATCAATGGTCGCCGGCCTGCTCAGCATGCTGGGCGTCAGCATGGGCAAAACCCTGTCCGCCGGCAGTCACGAAGACCCGGCCTTTCACAGCCATGATGTGGCGACGCTGCGCGCGCTGATCGCCGAGCGCAACGCCGAGCATGAATTGTGGGGCTGGAAATATCCGCACACCCTGGATTATCTGGGCAGAATCCACGGCCAGCTGCGCAATCCGCATTTCGTGGTGATTTACCGCGATGTCATGAGCGTGGCTCAGGCTTTTCAGCGTGCCGATGGCACCGCGCTGAAAGTGGCTCTGAAAGATGCCCACAAGCGTTACGACAAGCTGACTCGTTTCTGCCTGGACTGCGACGATCCGTTGCTGACCATCTCCTACGAAAAAGCCATCAACAACCCCAATGCCCTGCTGCGTGAGCTGTCGCGCTTTTGTGGCGTGAGCATGAGTCTGGAACTCAAGGCACGCTGTCTGCAGTTCATTGAGCCCGGCCGCTATGCTGCGCTCAAATCACCGGGAGTTCAGGCGTGATGCGCGCACTGCGCCGCCCCCGGCTCAGCGTGGTGGTGGTGATTCACAATATGGAGCGGGAGGCTCCGCGCACGCTGTATTCGCTATCAACAGCTTACCAGCGCGACGTTCACCCCCACGATTATGAAGTGATCGTGGTCGACAGCGGCTCGACCACAGCATTCCCTGCCGCTCAACTTGAAGGCCTGGATGGCCAGTTCCGCCTGATTCGGGTCAAACCGGATGCCCCAACACCCTGCGCAGCCATCAACACCGGCATCCGCGCCGCCCGCGGTCGCTACGTGGCCTGCGCCA
>JBFKEC010000179.1:0-6823 GCA_041619315.1 Oceanococcus sp.
ACATCACCGAACGAGCAACTGAAGAAAAAACAAAGCTTGTCGGTCGTGTCGATGCCCACGTTATAGCGCTTGATATTCTTGCTATTGGCCAACTTTATCTGCTGCGATGGCTGCAGGCACATGCTGGCGGATACTTCTGCCATGCATGGCTTGTCCCCTAGCAGATACGGCTGGCGCGCGAAGGTCGCTTGCAAGCGATCCAGTGTTTTGGTGTAGACCGACCAAACATGATCCCGGCTCGCACGGGTGACACCATCTCCGTTTGGAAACTTCTGGCGTTGAGGCGGCAGATCAATTGGCCAGCAATCCACCTGGTCAGTGCATTACGCGCCCAGACCCCACCAAGAAACTCTCGTGCAAACAGACGCATGTACATCTGCCGGTCGGCCTTGCTTTCCCAGCGCGACAAGATCGCCGGACGCCACATCCACTCATCGGCGTGATCCTCAAGCAGTCGAATAAAGAAAGCCGTGACAGGGTCACCACTGAGTACGGCGCGATCCGAAGAATGGTGATGGCGCGCCCATACGGGTCTTGCAACTGATCGGTCAATAACGACTCGCATGGTTACTGACGGCGTTTCCACGCGCAGGGCATGTCAGGCCAATCTCGGGTCAAAACCGGCCAACCTGGACAAGCCTGTTCGCTTGGCCCATTCGGCCAATCATGTCTATTGACAGCCACACACAACACACATCAGAATAACCGACTGATTGGTCGGTCTATGAGCATGAGCAAACGACAAGACATTCTCGATGCAGCGGTTGAACTGTTCGTACGCCAAGGCGTGGACAACACCCCGACCGCTCAGATCAGCAAAGTTGCCGGCGTGGCAACAGGCACGCTTTTTCATCATTTCCGCTGCAAGGACCAAATTCTCTCGGCGCTGGTACTCGACATTCACGAAAGCTCTCATGCAGCCGTTATTTCGAGCTCAGCCCACATTGCGGACTTCAAGAGCCGCTTCGAGGCGATGTGGCTGGCATTTGTGCGATGGGCGATGAAGCACCCGAACAAGTTTCACTTTCGCGCCCAGATTGAGTCACGCATCAACCTCGACGAAGAAACGCAAAAACAAGTTGACCGATTGCAGAGCGAATTTGAAGACATCGCAAACCAAGGCATTGCGCTGGGCTTGCTCAAGCCTTTGCCCAGCGAGTTCCTGCACGGATTCCTACATCACCAAGGCACGTACATTGCGGCCTACTTCATTGACAACCCGAAGCACTTCGCCGACGACGCCTTCCGCAATCTGTGTTTCGCCTGCACCTGGGACTCGATTGCTGTCAATGCCAGCAAGAACGAACAGACCAAATAGTCGGTTTTACGAAACAATGAAAAGATTTCTGAATGTGGCAGGCGTTATCGGCGCCCTGCTGATCCTGCTCGCACCCACCGCACAGGCCACGCCCACTGCCAAGCCGGTCAAACTGCTCACGCTGAATGACCATACAATGACAGTCGAACGCCAGTTCTACGGTCAGGTTGTCGCCCGCGAAACCATCGATTTCGCCTTTCAGGTCGGCGGCCAGATTGTGCGCATGCCCTTTACCGAAGGCGCCATACTGGAAGCCGGCAGCCTCATTGCCGAGCTTGATCTTGAACCGTTCGAACTGGCTCGTGACCGGGCTCACGTTCAATTCCAGCAGGCCACCACAAACTACAAACGCTTTTCCGCAGCCGGCCTGACGAACGTTTCGCAGGCCGACATTGACGAAGCGAAGTCCACGCTGGCCTTGGCCACAGTGGAACTCAAGCAAGCGGAGTATTCACTGACGCATGCGAGCTTGAAAGTCCCGTTTAAAGCGCTCGTGGCCAAGCGCCTGCAGCCCAAATTCAGCACCGTGAGTGCTGGCACCGCGGTGGCACGCCTGCATGACATGTCGCAGATCCATATCGAAATCGAGATGCCGGAACTGTTGTTCCATCGCTCACAACAACGCGGGCCGGTTGAGCTGTTCGCAAAACTGGTTGACGACGACAAGCGTTACCCGCTCGAGATTCACGAGTACGCCACCCAGACTTCAGCCGTGGGACAGACCTACACTCTCACCTTGAAGATGGTCTCCACGCCGGCGCAGCTCCTGCTTCCCGGTGCATCGGTCGCTGTGCTGGCCCGCCAACGAACCGAGCAAATGCAGATTGAATTGCCACCGACTGCGCTTGTGGTCGCACCGGACGGCGCGACCTCTGTCATGCTGTTTGAAGCCACCGATTCCGCAGACTTGGGCGTTGTACGCGCACACCCTGTTGATGTTGAGGTGGGCGCACAGGGGCAGTTCATCATGCTCAAGGGCCCGGAAACAGGACGCGAAATCGTGCTCACCGGCGCCAGCAGCTTGCGCGATGGCCAAGCCGTCAGGCGTTTCAAGACATCGGACTACTGACATGTCCATTGCTCATGGCTCAATCGAGAAACCAGTACTGACCTGGATGCTGATCTTGATCCTGCTGCTGGGCGGGATCTGGGGCTTTAACAATCTTGGCCGCCTGGAAGATCCCGCGTTCACACTCAAGCAGGCTCTGGTGGTCACACTCTACCCCGGTGCCACGGCTCAACAAGTTGCCGAGGAGGTTTCCGAGCCACTGGAGTCTGCAATCCAGAAAATGGCCGAGGTGGACTTCATCACCTCACGCAATCAACCGGGCCGCTCGACGATCACCATCGACATCAAACCGACCTACGACGGCGATGAACTGCCGGCCATCTGGAAGGAACTGCGCAATCGCGTTGCAGATGCGGCGCAGGAGCTGCCCAGCGGCGTCGCCTCGCCGATCGTAAACGACGACTTTGGCGATGTTTTTGGTCTGTTCTATGCGGTAACCGCAGCAGGTTACAGTGATGCCGAGCGCCACGAGATTGCCGATTTCCTGCGCCGAGAGCTGCTCACGGTCGACAATGTCGCTGACATTCAACTGGCCGGCCTGCCTGAAGAAGCGATTTTCGTTGAGCCATCAATGCCGATTGCGCTCAACATCAGCGTGCCACCCGATCAGATCGTTGGCGCCATATCGGATGCCAATTCGGTGGTGGAATCGGGCTACATCGACACCACCTATGGCCAACAGATCGACATTCTTTCGCCACTGGGCTCGCAAACCGTGGACGACATCGCCGGCCTCTCAATCAGCATTGGCTCCGGCGAGATCCTCAATCTGCGCGACATGGCACGTGTGCATCGCAGCCGCAAACCCCACCCCGAGCAAATCATACGATTCAATGGCCAGGAGGCCTTCACCATTGGCATTGCCGGGCTCTCAACCGCGAATATTGTCGAAGTTGGCCACAACGTGGATCGTAGACTTGCCACCCTGCAGGACAAGATTCCGTCCGGCGTTGAGGTTGAACCGATCTATCAGCAGCACCGTATCGTTGAGAAAGCCAGCAACGATTTTCTCATCAACCTGATTCTATCGGTGACGATAGTGGTGATCGTGCTGGCTTTGTTCATGGGCTGGCGCGCGGCTGTGGTGGTTGGCGGCACATTGCTGCTGACCATCATCGGCACTCTCCTTTTCATGGCTCTGTTCAGCATCGAGATGGAGCGCATCTCGCTAGGCGCGCTGATCATTGCCATGGGCATGCTGGTCGATAACGCCATCGTGGTAGCCGAAGGCATGCAGGAAGCCATGCGCCAGGGGCAACGCTCAACTCAGGCCGCGCGTGAAATCGGCCGCAAAACACAAACACCCCTGCTTGGCGCCACCATCATCGGCATCATGGCTTTTGCTGGCATTGGGCTCAGCCCGGATGCCACCGGTGAATTTCTGTTCTCGCTGTTTTCCGTCATTGGCATATCGCTCTTGTTGAGCTGGGTTCTGGCCATTACTGCAACCCCATTGCTTGGCCACTACCTGTTTCGCCAGAACGATCAACATGGCGCTACGGATTCCTACGACAGCGCATTGTTTCGAGCTTACGGGCGCATGCTGCAACGCGCCCTGCACGCACGCTGGGCCGTCTTGCTGGTCCTGGCGATGATCACGCTGGCCTGTTTTGCAGCTTTTGGACAGATCAAACAGCAGTTCTTCCCGGATTCGAACACCCCGATGCTGTTCGCGCACTATCAGATGCCTCAGGGCAGTACCGTTGAACAGACCGCGCGCAACCTTGAACAGGTCGAAAACTGGCTGATGCAGCAAAACGAAGTCACCTCGGTGGCTACTTTCGCCGGTCGTGGCGCGACCCGCTTCATGTTGACCTACCCACAGGAACTGCCCGACCCAGCGTATGGTCATCTGATCATCCAGACACAGAAGCTGGCTCAAATCGCACCACTGCGCAGCGCGCTGGATACCTTCGCAGCCGAACACCTGCCCGTCGGTGAATTTCGCACCGCCAGACTGGTCTTCGGCCCCGGCGGCGGCGCACCAATCGAAGCACGCATCAGCGGCCCAGATCCGGTTGTCCTGCGCGAACTTGCGCAACAGGTCAGCATGCGCATGAACGAAAGTTCGGACCAGCTACTGCATATTCGCACCAACTGGCGCGAGCAAGAGCTGTCCATCCGACCGACCTACGCCACCAACCGGGCACAACATGCCGGCGTTACTCGAGAGAACATCGCCGAATCGCTCAGGTTTTCTACTGAAGGCATGGCCGCTGGCTACTATCGCGAAGGTGATCGCCAAATCCCAATCATTGTTCGCAAGCAACGCGACGACCCGGGACAGCTGATCGACCAGGTGGTGTACTCGTCGGTAGCCCAGGATTTCATCCCGATAGAGCAGTTGATCGACAATTTTGTCTATCAGCCACTCAACACCATGATTCATCGACGTGACCGTGTGCCAACCATCACAATCAGCGCCGACATCCCAGCACAACTTACAGCCGCCAGTGTTTTCAGCCAGATTCGGGCGCCCATTGAAGACATGAGCCTGCCGCTCGGCTACTCGCTAACCTGGGGCGGCGAATTTGAGAATGCGCGCAAAGCTCAAGCCAGCCTGGGCGCACAGTTGCCGCTCAGCTTCCTGATCATGATCGTTATATCTGTCCTGCTGTTCAATGGCCTGAAACAACCTCTGGTGATCTGGCTGCTGGTTCCCATGGCGGTCAATGGCGTGACACTCGGATTGCTCACCACCGGCTTGCCGTTCACTTTCACCGCCCTGCTCGGCCTGCTCAGCCTTTCAGGAATGCTGATCAAAAACGGCATCGTACTGGTCGAAGAAATTGATCATGTCCGCCGACAAAACGTTGAACTGAACCAGGCCATCATCCGCGCTTGCACGTCACGCGTTCGCCCCGTGCTGCTCGCCGCGGTTACCACCATCCTGGGCATGGCCCCATTGCTCACCGATGCCTTTTTCAAAAGCATGGCCATCACAATCATGGGCGGCCTCGCTTTCGCGACGATTTTGACCCTAGTCGCCGCCCCTGTGCTTTACCACCTGCTGCTGGCACCAAAGCACACCAAACCGCTCATGCCAGACGTGATCACCCCAAATGCTGTGAGACAGTGACCTCCATCGCGGCCTGGGTGAAGAGGGGCACTACCCCGTCCCTTACGACAGCGTAAGCGGGCAGGGAGCAAACGCATCCCGCAGCGTTCGGAACCCCCGCCACTCGCAAGCCGGGGTTGCATCTGCCCACCGGGCAAGCCCAAACCGCCACAGGTATAAACCGTATTGGCCGCAGCCAGATGGCCTGCACTAAAAAGGCATACCTACGATTACCGTACGGTCGAAGGACTCAACGCTGCCAGCGTCAGCGATAGTGCCTTATCAAGGCATTCGTCGGCACTATAGGGATTCGATGGCTCGCCCCAGTCATACAAACTCCCGAGCAAGGTGCGCAATATGAACTGTGCAAGTATGTCAGCACTGATATCCGCGCGAACCTGGCCACGAGCCTGACCGACCTCAACCAATGGCTGAAGCAAGCGATGCGGGGCGGCCTGCAATAGCTCCGCATTGTTTATGACTTCAGCAATGGTTCGACGAGTGACCTCCCGACTCCAGTTCTTATTACGCATGACGGTCTCTACCAAACGCCGAAGGGCGCACTCGAAAAGGTCCTCCACCATCATCGAGGGCACCAGATTGGCCAAATGCTCTAAGCGCCGCCAACCATACTCCAGCAACAGATCTTCCTTGCGCTTGAAGTAGATATAGAACGTGCCCTTGGAAACGCCCGCTGCTTCAACGATGGCATCCACTGTTGTGCCATCAAACCCGAGTTCCAAAAACAGCTGATTGGCCACATCGCGAATCTTCTCTCGCGTGCGCTCACCACGCCCCACACCACTACCCCCCCCACGAGCCTTCGGCCCAGGGCCGGCGGTTATGGCGGAATTTTGCTGGCGGCCAGGAGATTTTTTCATCTTTTTATGACTGTGGTCATGTTTACAATTATCTGTTTTTCTTACGCTTTTATTTTTGTTAGCCGGGAATCTACATAGATTAGATTGACTACAGTCATGTTTATACCGAAGAATGCCGCCGCTCTACACAGCCGCCATTTGAATCGGTTGCCCCTCATGACACCAGAAGCTCCAAGAAGCATAGTTTTCCCCGGCCAGGGCGTCCAGCGCCCGGGCATGGGCGAGGATTTTCACAGCAATTTCCCGGTGGCAAGACAGGCTTTTGAAGAAGCCTCCGAGGCCTGCGGTGTGGATCTCGCCCAGCTCTGCTTTGCCGCCGACGATGAGCGGCTCAATCTGACCGAGTTTGCCCAGCCGGCCATTTTGTGTACCGAAATCGCAATGTGGCGGGTTCTGCAAAGCGAATTCGGCCTGCAGGCCAAGCACTGTCTGTTCGCGGGGCATAGCCTGGGCGAGTACAGCGCTCTGGTTGCCGCCGAAGCCCTCGCGCTGGGACC
>JBFKEC010000180.1:0-6808 GCA_041619315.1 Oceanococcus sp.
AGCGGTGTGTTCGAAACGCCGTACGAAAAGCAGCAGTAACAACGCCAGACTCACCCCCCAGGCCGGCATGGTGACCCGACTGACATCGTCATGGATATTCAGCTCATTCAGCCACAGCAGCGCGACTACGATCAGCACGCTGGGTGGATACAACAGCGCTAGCCCCAGCCCATCCATGCCGACCGCCACACACAAGGTGGCGGCAAAAGCCGACAACGCCCGATGAACAGCATGCGGCATGATCACGACCAGCAGTGCCTGCAACAGCGCCCCGCCCCACCACAACACAACCGATTGCGGTGCTGCGAGCTTGATACAGCCCCACGCCACCAGACCTTGGCCGGCTAGACTCAGGGCCAGAGCCAGATGAGCGCCAAAGGTCTGCTGCCCCCGTCTGAGCATGACAAAGGCCAGGCCCAGCAAGCACACGCCCACAACCAGGCACACCGCCGGCTGATTGAGCACGCCAGAAAAAACCGTAGCCACGAACCCGAGCAAAAAGAAGGCGGCCAGCCAGCCACACAGCCCCAGCAGCAGATTGATGAACCACGGCGTTAGTGTGTCAGCGGCCGAACTTTGCGGAGTGCTTGGATATTGGCCCTGGACCAGCCCTGCGCCATGCAGCTTTTGCCACAATAATTCAGATTCCCTCATGACACACCGGCCCTGTAGCGTTGCCGCAACCAGGCTGCTGCCGCAGCGCCCTGCGCGATGATCAGCATGGCCATGACAAACAGCGCCAAGGCATTGGCATCATCCAGCAGGAAGCGGCCGATCCAGCTTGTCACCACAACACCAATCGACAAACACAGACCCGCCAACATGAACAGATCACGGGCGTAGTAACCCCGCCAAGACAACACGCACCAGGCCAGCCACAAAACCAGCCAGCCGGAGGCTGTTCGTGGATCAAACAGTGCGAAAATGGCCAAAGTGGTTACCGCAATACCCGCAGCCAGCGCAACCAGCCGTAGCACCCAACGATGGGCCAGACGGGAACGGGCCAAACGGCTTTCAGCCACGCACAACACGCCCGCATTGAGGCAAAAAATGGCGACCACTACGGCGGTCTGGCCATGCAAAATCTGTTGCGCCAACCCCGCGGACTGGTCATGCGCCAGAATCAATGCGAGATTGAGCAGCCCCAACCAGAGCAAACCGTGCAGTGCAAAACGGCTAACCCAAACCCACGGTGTGATGAGCACGGCCCAGACGAAAAACAACTGCCACGGATCCGCCCCGCTCTGATAGGTCTGACCAAACAGCGCCAGCATCACACCAACGAGAATTGATGCCGCCAGCAAACTGACACGCCCCGGTAATCGGGCAGGCCCCAAGCGCAAACCAGCAAGCACCGCGGCAAACAGTGCGAGCTGGACCAGCACGAACTTGCCGACGCGCCCCAGCTCGGCCCAGTTGTAGGCAATAAAGAAACTCAGCGAGGCCGCCATGGCAAGCACGCCAAGCAGCAGCAAGGCGCGGTCTGCAAAGACTCGCCATTGCGCTAGCGTCGGGTAGACCCCAGCCAACCGCGCGGCCTGAGCGCGCTGCTCACGAGCAACACCACCGCGTCTGACCAACTCGATCAGCGCATCACGTTGCCGCGCTCGCTCCGTCATGCCGGGGCTCCGAAAGATTCCGGTGCGCCACAATAGCACTGACACACCGTCATACCGGGTACTGCCGAGCCGTCAGCTAGCCAGCATCTTGCGTTTGAAGCCCCAGGTCACCAGGCGCTGGTAGGCCGAGGGGAACAGCCGCACAATCACGTCCATAACCTTGGCATCCGGCCCCACCACCACGCGCCGCTTGTTGGCCTGCACGGCGCGGATAATGGTTTCGGCCGCCTGCTCTGCGCTGGTAATGAAAAGTTTTTCGAACTCCCGCGCACCCTCTTCGTGCGTTTTTCCAGTCAATTCTTCAACGCTTTCATTACCGCGGCTGTCGCGCGCGATGTTGGTCTTGATCCCGCCCGGATGAACTGACGTTGCGCTCACACATGAACCCTGAATATCCAGCTCCTGGCGCAGCGATTCGGTAAAGCCGCGCACCGCAAACTTGCTGATGTTGTAGGCGCTTTGGGTGGGCTGGGCGCACAATCCAAACAGGCTGGATGTGTTGATGACATGCCCCTCACCGGAGGCTTCCAGATGCGGCAAAAACGCTTTGGTGCCGTAAATCACGCCCCACATGTTGATGCCCAGAATCCAGTCCAGCTCGTCATAGCTGACCGCGGCGACGGTGCTGCCCAGCGCCACCCCGGCATTGTTGAAAATCAGATTGACCTTGCCATGATCAGCGACCACCTTGTCGGCCCACTGATACATGGCTTCACGATCTGCCACGTCGAGCTTGTCAGCAGTCACCTTGACGCCGAAGGATTTGAGCTGGGCCACGGTTTCATCCAGGCCCTGGGTGTTGACGTCAGACAGGGCCACATGGCAACCACGCGCAGCCAGATTCAAGGCCAGCGTACGGCCCATACCTGAGCCTGCGCCGGTGATCGCGGCTACCTTGTTTGTGAAATCCTTCATGCAGCCATCTCCTCCAGTTGTGGCCATACCGCAACATCATCGCGCGCGTGGACCAATTCATAATTATTGCTATCGAACTTACGTGTGGCTCGACGATATTGCCAGGTGTAATACGGCCACAATGTGGGATTGCGCCCGTTGTCATCCATATACCAGCTGCTGCAGCCACCCTGGGCCCACACCGTGCCGGCCATCTTGCGCTGCAGTTTCTCATTGAAGCGTTGTTGCACATCCGCGCGCACATCGACCTCGAGCAAACCTTTGCGGTCCATCGCCTTGAGCGCCGACATGACATAGGCGAGTTGCGATTCGATCATGAACACCATGGAACTGTGACCCAGGCCAGTATTCGGCCCGGTCATGATGAACATATTGGGAAAGCCAGCAACGGTAGTACCGAGATACGCCTGCGGTCCGCTTTGCGCCCAGGCCTGGGTTATATCCAGACCGTTGCGCCCCATGATCATGCCCTCAGGCAGCGGCGCAGTGGCGGCAAAGCCCGTGCCCAGAATGATGGCATCAACGTCGCGAGCCTCGCCGTTACGATCAAGCAAACCCGATTCAGTGATGCGGGCAATACCGCTGGTGAGGACATCGACATTGTCCCGAGCCAGGGCTGGATAGTAGTTGTTGGACAGCAAAATGCGTTTGCAGCCCAGCGTGTAGTTCGGAGTCACTTTGTCGCGCAGATCAGCATCCTTGATCTGCTTGCGGATATAACGACGCGCCATCGGTTCCATCAGCTTCATCAGCTTGGCGCCACCGGTGAAACCAGCCGCCCGCGCTTCAAGCATCCAATAGATCGCGCTGCGATACGCCTTTTGCGCCCCGGGCATCTTGTCCAGCATGCCTTGCGCCAGACCGGCCATGGGGTAATCCGGCTTGGGCATGATCCACGGTGGCGTGCGCTGGTACAGATCGAGCTGGGCAACCTTGGGAGCAATTTCCGGCACAAACTGAATCGCACTGGCGCCAGTGCCGATCACCGCAACCTTCTTGCCGCTCAGATCATAGTCATGATCCCACTGCTGCGAATGGAAGGTTTTGCCCTTGAAATCCTTCAGCCCTGGAATGTCCGGCAATGCGGGGCGGCTCAGACCACCGGTACCCAGCACCAATGCGCGACTGCGCTGCACTTGCCCATCACCGGTTGTGACTTCCCACAACTGTTCGTCATCCAGATAGCGCGCTCGACTCACCTCGGCGTTGAAGCGCATATGCCGACGCACATCGTATTTGTCGGCGCAATGCTCAAGGTATGCATGGATTTCTTTCTGCGGCGAAAAGCTGCGACTCCAGCGCGGGTTCGGCTCGAATGAAAACGAGTACAGATGCGACTGCACATCACAGGCGCAGCCCGGATAGTTGTTGACGTACCAGGTCCCGCCCAGATCGGCTTCTTTTTCCAGCACAACAAAGCTGCGCCGTCCTTCCTGCTTAAGCTTGATCGCCATACCCAGGCCGGCAAAGCCGCTGCCGACAATGATGACGTCAATATCGGGCTGATGAGTCTGTCCCATGCGCAACGCTCTTTTGACAATAGATCATGTCACTTTTACATCTGACAATCCTTCATGTCAATATAGCCATATGAGCACCAGCGACCGGAAATACCGCGGCATGAGCCGTGACGCGCGACGCGCACAACGGCGCCGCCAGTTCATAGAGGCCGGCCATGTGATCTTCGGCAGCGAGGGTTATCAGGCCGCATCGGTGAAAAAGCTGTGTCGTGCAGCGGAACTGACCGAACGCTACTTCTACGAATCGTTCAAACGCCGTGAGGACTTGTTCGCGGCCTGCTATGACGAAAAACTGGATACGTTGTTCGCCACCCTGCTGGCCAGCCTGGCACCAGATGCACGACGTATCGACGAGGTGGTCGAAGGCGGCTTGCTGCGTCTGTTCGAAAGCCTGCGCGATGACAGCCACATGGCGCGCATCCTGCTGATAGAAATCTACGGCGTACCCTACGATCAGCAGCGCCTGTACGAACGTTCAATCAGCCGCTTTTCCGACATCGTGCTGCAATTTACCCAACGCTACATCCCGCAAGCCCCCACAGATCCCAACGTCGATCTGGGCCTGCTCGCCACCGGCCTGGTAGGCGTGTGCATACAGATGGCCCAGCGCTGGGTCATTGAAGGCTGCCGCCAGTCACCGCAGCAACTGACGGCCAACTGCATGCTGATTTTTCGAGGGGTGGGCCAGCAAACCGGCCTGTTCGAACAGACTGTCAGTCCGGCGTAACTATCGCAAAGGTCCCATCCGGGTTATCGAACAGGCGGAAGAAACGCAGCAAATCCAGGCGGCTGCCATCAACATCAAGGTCATCCGACATCAGCGTGTCCTTGAGCCCAGCTTGTCCGGTGACCATCCTGAGAAACATCTCATGGGTCAACTTCAGCGTTGCATTGGCGCCATCCACCGGCTCCGCCATGCGGTGATGTAGCACCGCATTCTCGATCCACAACACGTGATTCTCGTTCAGATCGCTGAACGTAAAATTGATTGTCAGATCCGAATCCTCGGCGCGCAATCCATTGAGTCGAGCGGCCATGGAATCGAAGAATTGGCCACGCGGAATCTCGCGCAACAGCGCAACAGCATCAGCCAGCGACACACCTTCCTTGCTCTTGCCATGGCGCAACTCATAGGCGGCGCTCAGATACACATCACGCCAGGGGCCGGATTCGGCCTGATAGCCAAGCTGGTCATAGGTCCGCGCCAACAGCGCGCGGCCAGCCGTGACGTCTGGCTGGGCAAATACCAAATGATTCAGCAACTCTGCCGCCCAGCGATATTCACCCGCGGCATAGGCGATTTCGGCCTTTTCCAGCAAAGCCTCCGCGCCACCAAGGGCTTCTACGTAACGCTGCCCGGCCGCGCTTGGTGGCAGAGGGTCTAGATTGGCTGGGTTGGCGTCATACCAGCCAAAATACGCCTGATACACCGCTTTGGCATTGTGCTTGAGCGTGCCGTAGTAACCGCGATTGGCAAAATCTTCCTGCAGACTGGCCGGCAACCTGATGCGTTCGGCAATCTCGCGTGGGGTGTAACCCAGATTGGCCATCCGCAAGGTCTGGTCGTGGATATATTTGTAAATATCGCGTTGCTTCTTCATGAAATCAACAATGCGATCGCGCCCCCACAGCGGCCACTGATGGGTGCCGAAATAGATGTCGGCGCGCTGGGCATAAAGATCAAGCGCTTCCTGGATGTAGTTGCTCCAACGCAAGGCATCGCGAACCTTGGCCCCGCGCAGGGTGTACACATTGTGGATGTTGCGTGAAACCACCTCGCCACCGCAGTACGCCTTGAACTGCGGCAGATAGAACGTCAACTCGGCCGGCGCTTCAGAACCAGGTGCGTTCTGAAATTCAAACTCAACACCATCGATGTTCATGGTCTGGCCGGTTTGATCAACGATATGGGTGGGCTCGGCAATGCTGAAGGTACCGGCAAGAGGCGGTTCCTTACCCAGACCGGTATCGATGTGGCCGCGCAGTGAGCGCGCCAGATAGGAGCCATACATGTAACCGGCGCGGCGCTGCATGGCCACACCAGCCATCACGTTCTCACTCACCGCCTCGTCCATGAAACCAACCGGCGCCACGATCATGACATCAGGGTTGTCACGCGTGATCGCCTCAACCCCACCGAAATGATCGATGTGGCTATGGGTGAAAATTACCGCCTTGATCGGTTTGTCACCAAGATGCTCACGCGCGAAGGCCAGCGCGGCCTGCGCCGTTTCAACCACGGTCAGAGGATCGACCACAATCCAGCCATTGTCGCTGTCGATCAAGGTCATGTTGGCCAGGTCGTAGCCACGCAACTGATGGATGCCATCGGTAACCTTGTACAGCCCGTGCATGCTGTTGAGACGGGCCTGGCGCCACAGACTGGGGTTGGCCGACTGCGGGGCCTCATCGGCCAGAAAGGCATAGTCGTCCTGATTCCACACCACGCGGCCGTCATCCATCTTGACCACCAGTGAATCTGCACGCGCAACAAGCCCCCGACTGGCGTCGTCGAAATCGCGCTGGTCATTCAATGGCAGTTCTTCGGCCAATTGCGTATTGGCCTTTGCGGTGTGCGCACTGGCAGGCGCGTGACCTTGTGCGTCACTGCCCTGTTCCAGCGGCAAAGGCGCCTGATCGCAGGCTGCCAGGCTCAATACCCCAACCACTGCCAATATGCGCATGCTCGTCATGTCTCTCCCCTGTTGTTGATTCATTGTTATCGGCGTCGCCGCGCCGCTTGGTTATGATGCC
>JBFKEC010000181.1:0-6754 GCA_041619315.1 Oceanococcus sp.
CGGCTCGCGGCAAAGGGCTGGTCAATCGATTGCAGCAGCAAAGTGCGGCACTGACTGGTGACGCCCTGGCGTCGCGCGGCGCATCGCATGGTCCAGCTGACAATCTGTCGCCGGCGGCGCCGGCACCCGCACCCGCACCCGCTTAAGGAGAGTCGCAATGAGTGATGTATTTGGCGACGCGGATGCCCGCGAAGAAGAGAACGCCATCGACCTGACGCCAATGCTCGACGTGGTCTTCATCATGCTGATCTTTTTCATCGTCACAGCGACGTTTGTGAAAGAGGCCGGTGTTGATGTGGAGCGCCCGTTGGCGAGCACTGCAGAGCGCCAGGATTTGGCCAACATTTTGATTGCGATCACGCCAGAAGATGACGTCTGGATCGACGGAAATCGCGTTGATCCACGTGACATGAGCACGTTGATCAAACGCCTGCATGCTGAGAACCCGCAAGGTTCGGTGGTGATACAGGCGGATCGCGATTCCACACACAAAACTTTGAAACAAGTGATGGACGCCGTGCAGAAAGCCGGCGTCGGACAGGTCGCGGTCGCGGCGGAGAATGAAGGATGAAGTATTTCGCACACGATGAGGCCGCAAAGCCGGTGACATCTGGAGTATTGACGATGAAGAATGGAGTGGTTTGGGGGTTGATCGCGGGCATGCTGGCTACAGGGCCGGTGCTGGCGGACAGCGTGCGTGACGTGCTGCGCGAGGGCGAGAGCTTTTTGGTTGCTCAGCGTGAATCGCAGCAACGTGTTGATGCGATGGACAGTCAGACGCAGGATGTGGACGCCGAGTACCAGCGTTTGCTGCGTCAGATCGAAGGTCTTGAAGCATACAACCGTCAATTGCAGACCCAGATCGATGCTCAGGAGAGCGAAATTGCGCGCACCGACGCGTCGATTTCCAAGGCGACCGAAGTGGACCGCCAGCTGCTGCCGCTGCTGAACAACATGGTTGGGACTTACGCCGAGCTGGTCGAGGTCAGCCCGCCGTTTCTGCCTGATGAGCGGGCCGAGCGTATCGACTTCCTGAGTGAAACCGTCGATCGCGCCGATGTCGCGGCCGCCGAGAAATTCCGTCAGGTTCTGGATGCCTACATGACCGAGTTGTCGTACGGCAACACGATCGAAGCCTACAGTGATGTCATCATCACCGACGGTGGCGAACGCGAAGTTAGCGTGCTGCGCCTGGGGCGCATTGGGCTGTACTACCAGACCTCTGATCGTATGCACACCGGTCGCTGGAATCCGGATCTGGGTCAATGGGAGTCGCTGGGTGCGGAGTACCGTAACGGTGTCTACCAGGCCATTCGCGTTGCCAACAAGCTGACGGCGCCAAGCTTGCTCACGCTCCCGCTGCCGCCGCCGCGTGAGCCGGGTCGCCGCGCAGGTTTCACCGGTGGGCTGGAATTGTCCTCGGCACAACGCAGCCAGCTCGACGTTGCCTTGCGGGAGGCTCACTAATGCAGCGCCGTTACACCATTGCTGCGATGGCCTTGAGCGTCATCCTGGGGTTCGGCAGCTTTTCTGCTGCTGCACAGAGTGAAGATGCGCTGCTGGAGAAAGTGCGTACCGGTCAGGTCGGCAACCGTGCCGACGAAGCGCGCAAAATGGCGACCTTCCGCCGTCAGTCGGAAGGCGACAAGCGGGCCGCCGTGCGTGAAGCGCGGGCGCGTCGCGATGCACTGCAGACGCAAAGTGCCGAGCTGGAAAAAACCGCGCGCGAAAACAAGCTGGTATTTGACCGCAAGATCAGTGAATTGCGTGAGGCCATGGGGCCGAATGCCGCACTGTTCGGGCTGTTGCAGCAGACCGCTTCGGATCTGGTTGGCATTGTGCGCAACTCGCCCACATCGCTGGACTACCCGGGACGTGAAATCTGGCTGGGCGAGCTGATCGCACGCATGGAAAAGGCCTCCGAGATCTTCACCATCGAAGATCTGGAACAGCTGTGGTTCATGATTCAGCAGGAAATCACCGCCTCCGGTCAGATCGTCAATGTCGACGGTGAGGTCATCACCGCATCGGGTGATCGCCAGGCCATCACCATGACCCGGGTCGGCAAGTTCAACCTGATCACCACCGAGCCGCAGCCGGCGTACCTGACCTGGCAGGCTGAAAATCAGCGTGCTTCGCTGCTCAAGCGTCAGCCTGAAGGCGGTTTTCTGGATGGGGTTGCAAGCTATCGCAGCAACACCTCGGGCGTTGCGCCTGTTGGCATTGATCCGACCGGTGGCTCGTTGCTCAGCCGCCTTGTCGATGCACCGTCACTCATGGACCGTGTCCATCAGGGTGGTTTGATCGGCTATCTGATTATCGCGCTGGGTATGGTTGGTGTGCTTGTCGCATTGTTCAAGCTGGCCGCAATTCTGGTGGTTGGCAGCAATGTGGCGTCGCAGCGTCGCAACATAGAGCACCCGCGGCCCAACAATCCGCTCGGGCGCATGCTGCTGGTCTATGAAGCCAATCAGGATGCCGATACCGAAACGCTGGAAATGCGTCTGGGTGAAGCCATTCTTGAAGAGCGGCCCAAGCTGGATCGTTACATCAGTACAGTCAAGGTGATTTCTGCACTGGCGCCGCTGATGGGCCTGATGGGCACCGTGATCGGGATGATCGCCACCTTCCAGGCCATTACGCTGTTCGGCACCGGTGATCCGAAAACCATGGCAGGCGGTATTTCCCAGGCTCTGGTGACCACCGTGCTTGGCTTGACTGTAGCCATTCCCACCGTATTGCTGCACGCCATCGTCAGCGCACGGGCGGCTTCAGTTATCAATACGCTCAAGCATCAGACTGCAGGTCTGATTGCCGAGCGTATGGAATCGCGCTCAGCCTAGGAGATCGGCGATGCTGGACAGGCTGCATTTTCTCTACACCGACATCGCGTTCCAGGTCAGTAACTTTCTGAGCCTGGGCGGAGACGTCCTGCTGCTGATTGCGCTGGCCATTTGCGTGATGTGGGTGTTTATCATCGAGCGGGCACTGTATTTCTACGTGCGCTATCCAAGCAAAGCGCGTGAGGTGAAATCCCTGTGGGAAGCACGCCCTGATCACCGCAGCTGGCAGGCCCATCAGATCCGCACCGCACTGCTTGGAACCATGCGTTTGCAGACGCGCGCCTACATCAACACGGTCAAAACCCTGGTCGCCCTGTGTCCGCTGCTCGGACTGCTGGGCACCGTGACCGGGATGATCGCGGTGTTTGACGTGATGGCGCACGCCGGCATGGGCAATCCGCGCCTGATGGCCGATGGCGTGGCCAAGGCCACGGTACCGACCATGGCTGGAATGGTCGGCGCTTTGTCCGGGGTGTTTGCAATCTACTGGCTCGATTGGCAGGCGCGTACGCGCATGGATGATCTGGCCGACCATCTGGATACCGAACATGCGTGAGTTTTTCGATGAAGGCGCTGCGGCAGAAGAAGAATCCGGGATTGATCTGACCCCGATGCTGGACGTGGTGTTCATCATGCTGATCTTCTTCATCGTGACCGCGAGTTTTGTTAAGGAGGCCGGTTTCGACGTGAACCGTCCACCCAATACGCAGCAGCCGCCCAAGGACAACGAGATCAAGAACATCCTGGTCAATGTGGCCGCGGATGGTCAGCTGTACATCAACCGTCGTCCGGTCGATGCCGCTGCACTGGTCCCCAATATCAAGCGTCTGTACGCCGAGAACCCCAAGGGTGCGGTGGTGATTCAGGCCGAGGATGATTCGAAAAACGAGCGGTTGATTACGGTTATGGATGCAGCCCGCAAGGCTGGTGTCTATAACGTGTCGATTGCCTCGAACTAGGAACTGGACGATGAGTACAAGTGCCATCGATCAAATCGTACGCAGCAGTCCGGTAGACGGTTTCGTACGCGGCGTTGTTTCCGTGGCCGTGGGCGTGATTATCACCATACTGCTGTACTGGCTGATGTCGGCTCTGGTCGCTGCGGGCAAGAATGCACTGACCGAGGCGCCGGCCGGGCGCATCGTTGACTTTGTGCGTGTTCCGGATCCGCCGCAACTTCGCACCGAGCAGCCCAAACCGCAGAAACCCAACAAACCGCAGCGCGCACCGGAAACACCACAAGTGCAGAGCGAAGCGATCAAGCCGACCGGCAACACGGTTAACATCGGGGCCTTGTCAGTAGACAGTGACCTGGCGGTGGATACCAGCGCAGGGCTGTCCGCTTCGGATGGTGAATACTTGCCGATCGTGAAAGTGGCGCCGATCTATCCGCGTCGGGCACAGACGCGTGGCCTTGAGGGCTGGGTGTTGCTGAGCTTTACCGTGACCGAAACCGGCAGCGTTATTGATCCGGTGGTGATTGATGCTGAACCGTCCGGTGTTTTCGACAATGCGGCCAAGAAAGCGGTCGAACGCTTCAAGTACAAGCCGCGGGTTATTAATGGCAAAGCTCAGGTGGTGCGTGGCGTTGAGCACCTGATCACCTTCAAGCTGGATGATTGATATGCGCAAATCACTGAAACGAAGTGTGTTGGCGCTGCTCGCCGCTGTGCTGGTGGTGTCTGCGCCGGTGTCTGCCAAAGATGATGACAAGAGCCGCAAGCCGCCGACACGGGTGACCGAAAAGCTCTCAACCAAGGTCTATCAGCAGATCGAGGCGGCTCAGCAGGCCTATGAAGCCAAGGACATGGCCGAAGCCAGTCGGCTGATGGACGAGCTCAAGGCCACCAGCGACACGCTCAATGACTATGAAAAGTCGCAGATGTACAACTTCTATGCGGCGATTCATTACGAGCAGGGCAATATCGAGGCCACGATTGCCGATTACATCGCCATCCTCAAGCTGGAAAAAGCACCTGAGCAGATTCGCACCAACAGTCTGTTCCGCTTGGCCCAGCTGTACTTTGTTCAGGAAGACTACAGCCGTGCCATTCGTGTTCTGAACGAGTGGAAAAAGCAGGTCGACAGCGTGCGCCCACAAGCACACATGCTGCTTGCACAAGCCTATTACCAGCTGGAAGACTACGACAACGCCAAGGGTCCGGTGATTGAAGCGATGAAGGAAGCACGTCGTCGCGAACAGCCGCTGCAGGAAAACTGGCTGGCCTTGTTGCGTGCGGTGTACTACGAACAGGGTGACTACAAGAATGCAGTCAAGGTTTTGGCCCAGCTGATCCAGCGCTGGCCCAAACCCAGTTATTACAAGCAGCTGTCCGGCATGCTCGGTTTGATGGGGCAGCAGAAAGGCCAGTTGTACGTGATGCACGCGGCCTACGCCGCCGGCATGCTTGAAGGCGAGTCCGAGCTGCTCAACATGGCCCGGCTGTACATGGCTGAGGATGCGCCGTATCCGGCCATAGAAATCATCAAGCAGGGGCTGGAAGACGGCACGCTTGAGGACAACGCGCAAAATTTACAGCTGCTGGCTCAAGCCATGGCGCTGGCCAAAGACAACGATGGCCAGATCCCGGTGCTCAAGCGTGCTGCCGAGTTGTCGGGCGAAGCCAAACAGTATCTGTATCTTGGTCAGGCCCAGATCGGCCAGTATCAGTGGTCGGATGCGGCGAAATCGTTGCAGAAGGCGCTGGATATCGGCGGTCTGGATCGTCCCGGCAGCGTGTACATGCAGCTGGGTACCGCGCATTTCAATCTCAAGCGCTATAGCCGCGCCTTGCAGGCGTTCAAGGAAGCTACGGCCTACGACGATTACGCCACTCAGGCGCGCCAGTGGGTGAACTTCGTGAACAATGAAATTCGGCGCGCACGCGCGATCAACAATCTGTAGCTTGATGCGCAAAGGCCGCAGGCATGCCGCTATGTTTCGGTCAAATTTTTTCATTGATACGACGTTCGCCGGCATGCGCATACTGCGGTACTTTTTGATCATTGCAGCCCTGAGTCCAGGGCTGCTTGCGGCGCAAATGCGTCTGCCCACAGGCGCGGTGGCGGTTGACCCTGATTCGGGCCAGACGCTTTACCGCGAGCAGCGCTCGGCTATGTACAGCGACGGACAACTGGTTCAATCCGACGTGCTGTGTCTGTCCAGCCAGGGTGAGTCGCGCGGGCGTATCAATCTGAGCCTGGGCGGCGAATATGCCGAACTGGACTGGCATGGCGCTGAGGGTGAACACCTGCATTTGTCGCGTCCGGATGATCGCTGGATTTCCCGTTACACCAGCGATAAGCGTGTACAAACCCAGGTCAGCTGGCCACGCATCCGCAGCGGTGATTTGATCGAAGATCAGTTGCTGGCCTATTTGCAGTCGAACGTGGATGCACTCAAACAGCAGCAATTGAAGAGCCTGGTGACCGTCGCCGCGCCGGACTTTCGCCGCCACAGTTTCAAGGTCAGTGTTACGTCACTGGATGCACAACGTCTGGACATACGTCTGACCGATCACGGCTGGTTCGCTGACGCCAGTCAGGATATGCGCATCGTCATGGACATTCAGGGGCGCTTGCTGAGTTATCAAGGACCGGCCCGCTGTCCCTTGCCGGGCGAGTCGTCGCAGCGTGTCGATGTGCGCTATCTGTACTGAGCGTTAAAGCATCACGAAGCGATCGGCGCGTGCGGCTATCTAGGCCGTATTCCAGTTTTTGCGCGGGCTTTCCAGCAGTTCACCCGGTTCCAGCCACTCATAAAACTCTGCGGCGCTGGCGACCTGGCCAGGCCCATTGCGGCGATACAGATGATGTGGCGACAGGGCGTGAGGATGGTCGAGCCCGGCTGCCGCCACGATTTCGATCAACGCATCAACCGTATGGCGGTGGAAGTTGTGCACCCGCTGGGC
>JBFKEC010000182.1:0-6718 GCA_041619315.1 Oceanococcus sp.
AATTTCACAGTGGTTGCCCGTGGTCGCGCTGCACACGCGGGGCGTGAGCATCATCTCGGGCGCAATGCGATTCGCGCTGTGGCCGATGCGATCAGTGCGATTGATCAGCTCAACGGGCAGCGCCCAGGGGTAACTTTCAACCCCGGTTTTATCCATGGCGGTGGCGCCGTCAACGTTGTACCGGATACTGCGATTGCGCGTTTTAACATACGCATGGAACAACCTGAGGACTGCGCTTGGTGTGAGCGCCAGATCGATGCCGTGCTTGCGCCGATCGGTCAGCGCAACGGCATACAGATCGAGCTGCATGGGGGCTTTACCCGCCCGCCCAAACCCATGACACCGCCGCTTGAAAGCTTGTTCGAGATGGCCCGAGCCTGCGCTCAGCAGATCAATCTGGAACTGAACTGGGCATCGACCGGTGGCTGCTGCGATGGCAATAATCTGGCGGCGCTGGGAGTGCCCAATATCGACACGCTAGGCGTGCAGGGTGGCAAAATTCACAGCGCCGATGAATACCTGGATGTGCGCAGTCTGGTGCCGCGTGCACAGTTAAGCGCGCTGTTGCTGGAACGGCTGGCTCGGACATGAACATCCCGGCGTTGCTGCGGGCGGAGCTGCCGGAAGACAGTGTTCTGACCGAGAATTGGGCGCTTAAAAGTTATGGCTGTGACCGCACCACGATCTGGCCGCCCCAACCGATTGCGGTGGTGCGACCAAGCAATATTGCTGAGGTTCAGAAATGTGTGCGGCTGGCCAATCAGCACGGTTTTGCTGTGGTGCCCTCGGGCGGACGCACCGGTTTGTCAGGCGGTGCGGTGGCCACTAATGGCGAAGTGGTGCTGTCGCTCGAGCGCATGAACAAAATTGTCGGCTTCGATGCGGTGGATGCCAGCGCGCAGGTTGAAGCCGGTGTGGTGACCGCGCAGTTGCAGGACTACGCGCGTGAGCGCGGGCTGTGTTATCCGGTCGATTTCGCATCAGCCGGCTCCAGCCAGATCGGCGGCAACATTGCGACCAATGCGGGCGGCATCAAAGTCATACGCTACGGCATGACCCGTGAGTGGGTGCGCGGGCTGACCGTGGTGACCGGGCAGGGCGAGCGTCTCGAACTCAATCGCGGCTTGCTCAAGAACAACACCGGCTACGATTTCCGCCATCTGTTCATCGGCTCCGAAGGCACGCTGGGGATCATCTGCGAGGCCACCATGGGGCTGGCGCCGGCGCCGGCCGACCCGCTGGTTGTGGTGTTGGGCGTGCCGCGCTTTGCCGATTTGCTCGAAGTCCTGGCGACATTCCGGCAGCGCTTTTCTCTCAGTGCTTTCGAGTGCTTCTCCGACAACGGTCTGCGCAAGGTCTGCGCCGCGCATCAACTCAATCCGCCATTGGCCACACCCGCACCCTACTATGCGCTGATCGAGCTGGATGACAGCGAGGGGGCCGCCGAGCAGGCCGTTCATGCATTTGAGCATTGCGTCGAGCAAAATTGGGTCAGCGACGGGGTGATCAGTCAGTCACTTGGTCAGGCGGCTGACTTGTGGAAATTGCGTGAGTGGCTGTCCGAAACCCTGGCCGCATGGACCCCGTACAAGAACGATATTTCTGTCGCGGTCAGCCGTTTGCCGGCCTTTCTTGCCGAAGCGGACGCATTGATGGCGGCACGCTATCCGGATTGCGAGGTGGTCTGGTATGGGCATATTGGTGATGGCAATTTGCACCTCAATATCCTCAAGCCCGAAGCCTGGTCGCAAGCCCGGTTTCTTGAGCGATGCAGCGCAGTCACGGATGAGTTGGGCGCCTTGCTGGTCCGCCACGGTGGGAGTATTTCGGCTGAACATGGTGTCGGTCTGCTCAAGCGTGATTACTTGCACTACAGTCGGAGTGCGGCGGAGATCGAGTTGATGCGCAACATGAAAGCGCTGTTTGACCCGGCCGGGGTGCTCAATCCGGGCAAGTTGATTGCCTGATCCGATGCTTGCGGCTGGGTCTCTGCAATTGATTTGGCGTGATATTTGCTCTTGAGTTTTTTTCGCCTAGGCTTGGCCGCCGCCACACACGCCCACGACATGAAAAACCCGCTGTTTCGATTTGGCCCTGGACTCTTTTTTGCGCTGTGTTCAGTCATGGTCTGGGCGCAATCATCTGATGCTGAACTGGACGAACTGTTCGGTCCACAAGCCATGGATGTGTCGGATTCGCTGGCGCCGGCCGAGCCATCGGCATCAGCGGCGGCGGGTGAGAAGCCGGCAGCGACACCTGTGCCGGTGATCGCGCTGCCCGAGCAGGTGCCGGAGTCGTCGGTCGCACGCGTGTCGCGCGGCCGCGTGATTGAAGAGATCGTCGTGACCGCGCAAAAGTCCGCGCAGAGTATTCAGGATGTGCCCGTGTCGGTCAGCGCCATGAGTGGTGAAGATCTGGCCCAGTCCGGCACCTTTGATGCGGGTGGAATTGAAAACTTCGTGCCCAATGTTGAGATCGACATTGATCCACAAGCGCCAGTGATCGGCATTCGCGGCTTCGCCACCGAAACCGATAACGTGGGCTTTGAGTCAGCTGTTGGGCTGTCGGTTGACGAGCTTGCTCTGGCGCGTCCCGAGTTTATTCCCGATGGCATGTTCGACATTTCCCGGGTTGAGGTACTGCGCGGCCCGCAAGGCACGCTGTTCGGCAAAAACACCATTGCCGGTGTGATCACCTTCGCCACCACCGAGCCGGGGGAACTGTTTGAAGCCAGCGCCAACGCCACATTTGCCGATCCTGACGAGCAACGCTACGAGGCGGCTCTGAATGTGCCGCTGACCGAGGACTTGCATTCACGTCTGGCCGGGGTGTACTGGTCGACCACGGGCGACATGCTCAACACCAAGCTGAATCGCACGGAAGGGGACTTCACCCAAGGAGCCGGACGACTGAAGCTGGCGGCCTATCCCGGTGAGCGCTGGACTCTGCGTCTTTCCACCCAATTGTCGACGACCGACGCGGACTACGCGCCTTGGCAACTCTACGATGCGCCTAACACGGTGCTGTCATTCAATCGCGATTACGATCCCGAAGTTGAAGATGACCCGCTCAATGCTCAGGGCAGTCTCAATCGGGCCGGGTATGTCACCCGTGATTCCGACCTGAGTCGCGCGTTGGTCGAATACGACATTGGCGACTGGATGGGCTTAAGCGGGGCGACCACCACAGCCATCATCGGGCATGCCGGTTTTGATCTGGCCACCTTGATTGATATTGATGTGTCGCCGGCCGATATCATCATCACCGACTTTGGCGTGGATTACGCTCAGGACTCTCTGGAGTGGCGCCTTTCGGCCAGTGCAGACGGGCTGTTCGGGTGGGGCGAGCATGTCGAATTTGTTGCTGGTGTGTACGGCTTCCAAGCTGATATGAGCAGCAACCTGGACACCTTGGCGGGGGAGGATCTGGTTGCATTTGCCGCAAGCCCGGCCGGCATTCAGACTCTTGGCGGGCCGGAAATTGATTTGAGTTTATTGCTCGATTTGTTGCCCGGTCTGATTCCCGGCATTCCGCTGAATGATGCGCTGTACCGGCGTTTCAGTCAGCGCACCGAAAGTGCGGCGATCTTTGGCCAGATGACCTGGGACATTTCCCAGCGCTGGTCACTGCTGGCCGGCCTGCGCATGGGGCGGGAGAAGAAAACCGCAAGTTTTGACGTCAGCCAGCAAGGCGGCATCATTGCTGCGATTCTTGGGGCGGAGGAGTATCAAGCCCAACGCCAGCGTCGCGAAAATGACGTTTCGCCCAAGCTGGGCGTGCTGTTTTCGGTCAATGATGACATCAACACCTATGTAACCTGGACCCGCGGCTTCAAAGGCGGCGGTTTCAATGCCACGGCGGAAAACCAGACCGATGAATCTGGCGATGATCTGCTTGAGTTCGAGCCCGAGGAAGCCTCGAGTTGGGAGGCGGGCATCAAGTCGACGTTATTCGATGGCGCTGTGCGCCTGAACACCACCATCTACCGCACCGATATCGACAATCTTCAGGTGGTTGATTTCGTCAATTCTTCATTCCAGGTCAGCAATGCAGCCAAGGCCCGTCTGCAAGGACTGGAAGCCGAATTCATGTGGTTGCCGCGCTGGCAATGGTTGAGTGTGACCGCCGCTCTGGGCTTGGGTGAGGCCACATACCTGAGCTACCCCAATGCCGAGCCGACCCAGCAGCAGAGTGACGATGGGCAGGACACCCAGGATCTGACCGGGCGCACGCTTGCCAATGCGCCGGAGCTGTCATTCAGTCTGTCGCCGACCGTATCCCTGCCATTGCCCTGGGGCAATGACCTGGGCCTGCGCTGGACTGTCGATGCGGCCTTGCGTGGTGATCAGTATTCGGCCACGGATCTGGACCCGCACAGCTTTCAGGAGGCTCATTGGCTGATCGGTTCACGCATTGTGGTCGGGCCTGCTGATGGCGATTGGGCGGTGGTGCTCAACGGCAGCAATCTGACCAACAAGCGGGCGCTGGATCTGGTTATGGATCACAGCGTTTACGACAACACATTCGTAGCCCAGCAGATACCTTTGCGTTCGTTCGGGCTCTCAGTACAGGTGAATTTCTGATGTTGATGCGTGCAGTGGCCACGGCCACATTGTTGATAGGATTCATCCCGCTGGCGACATATGCGGCGCCACCGGGCGCCGTTGAACGGTTGTCCGCAGCCATTCAGATTCAGACACTGGGCGAGCGCCAGATGTCGCCTCAGGGCGAGGTCGCGTTCAAGCAGTTGCATGACTTGCTTGAGAGCAACTATCCACAGGTCTGGGCCTTGCGTGAAGAGGTGCCGGCCGCAGCCTATTCCGTGCTGTATCGCTGGCCTGGCAGTGATCCTGAGCTGGCCCCCATTGTTCTGCTCGCACATATGGATGTGGTGCCGGTGGAAGAATCCTCACTGGAACAGTGGACGCATCCGCCGTTTTCAGGCGCTGTCATGGACGGCTCGATCTGGGGACGAGGCACCCTGGATGACAAAAGCTGTGTGATGTCGCAGCTGGAGGCGGTCAACGCCTTGATGGCATCTGGTTTTAGCCCGCGGCGGACTGTGCTGCTGGCCCATGGCCATGATGAGGAAGTGGACGGGCAGGGCGGTGCGCTCAAGATTGTCGAGCACCTGGCCGCCATGGATGAAAAAGCCTGGTTCACCCTGGATGAAGGCGGTGCGGTCACACAGGGGGTTATCGACAGTGTCGACAAGCCGGTGGCCACCATCATGGCGGGCGAGAAGGGATATCTTTCGGTGCGTCTGAGTGCGGCCGGAACCGGCGGGCACAGTTCCACACCGTCGAATGATACGGCGATCTTTCGACTGGCCAATGCACTGACTGCGCTGGAAGCATCGCCCATGCCGCGTCGGTTGATTCCGGCCATTGGTGGGTTGCTTGATGCGCTGGCTCCGGAAATGCCTTGGGCGGCGCGTGTGCTGATCAACAACCGCTGGCTGTTCGAATCGATTCTGCTGGGGCAACTGGAGAAGTCGCCGACCACCGCGGCGATGTTGCGCACGACCATGGCGCCGACGATTCTGCAGGCTGGGGTCAAGGACAATGTATTGCCCAACAGTGCCGATGCGGTGCTGAACTTCCGTCTACTGCCTGGTGATAGCGTTGACGATGTGCTGCAGCATATTGCCACTACGATTGATGATCCGCGCATCACGGTCAGTGTCGAGCCTGGCTTTTTCTCTGAAGCCCCGCCGTTGTCAGATGTCGATTCCGAGGCCATGAATGTACTGCGCGATGCCATTGCTCAGACCTTTCCCGATGCGCTGATTGCCACCGGAATCGTTCTGGCCACCACCGATAACCGGCACTACGCACCGGTGCGGGAAAACGGTTACTACTTTGCGCCGTTCAATTACACCCCAGACACCGCGACCCAGATTCACGGCATTAACGAGCACATCGGGGTTGATGAGTACCTGCGCATGATCGATTTTTATCAGACGCTGATCCGCCTGGCCGCAGGCTAGGCGGATGGCAGCGGGCTGATCGACACTAGCGTCGCCGCCGGAACCGGGCCGGAATGGGCACGATGGCGGGCACTTTTTCTGCGTAATCGCGGTAGGCCTTGCCCAGACTGCGGCGCAGATCAGCTTCTTCCAGTGCCAGGGTGGCAATCAGGCTGTAGCTGGTCAGGCCGGCGGCAAACAGCAAATGGCCCACGCTCATGTCGGGCGTTGACCACAGCGCAATGATCAGTCCGGTCTGAATCGGATGGCGGGCAAAGCGGTAGGGCCCGCGAACGCTGAACGGCGGGTCTTCAGGCGTATCGGCGGTGGCCTGCCGCAAGCCGTGGAAGTGAAAGAAGTCCACCGCAAAAATCGACCAGAATACGAGCACTAGGCCGGCTCCGAACAGTGCATACAGCGCCATGCGCAGAGGTTCGGCCGAGACTGTCCAGATGCTCTGTGGCATAGCCACCCACAGATGTACCAGAGTGCCCAGCGTGATGCCCGATACCAGCATGTATATGCCGCGTTCGGCTTTGCTGGTGACAAGCTGCGTCCACCATTGTTTGAAACGAGGGCGCGCCATCACGCTGTGGATGATGCCGAAGCCGAGCAACAGGCCGATGTTGGCAGGCAGGGCAACAGACAGGCTGACGCCATTGCCGTTGTCGATGCCTAGTGGGCCAACATTCAACAAAAACAGAACCAGTGCGCCCTGCGCGATCATCGCGACCAGAACGCCAAACAGCG
>JBFKEC010000183.1:0-6708 GCA_041619315.1 Oceanococcus sp.
AGGCTGAGCAACGTCTGCAACAACGCAGACCCAGTGCCAGCAAGGCTGAGCTTGAGCACCGCCTGACCTTTCTCCGTGTGCTGCTTTATGGCGCTACTGAGCACGACATGAATGGCGAGGACCATGCCGCCACCGTAGCCCAGTATTACCCGGCCAATAACAGCACCACATCGATGACGCAGAGTCATGCGCATGGCAGCGCACACCGTCACAGCCATGCACCGGACACGCCAGCACATCATCACGCCGCATCAAACGCCACTCACACCCATGACGCCTTGCAGGGCTTCGAGCAGCCCCAGGCTGGTGAGGCACATTTTTCGCCGGAATGGCGCGACAACATCAGTGCGTTTGTCGCCTGCCTGAACCAGCAGTGATGCACCGCCACGCTCTGCTTGCGGGCATAGTTGTGATCGCCCTGCTCGCTGCAGGCCGCGCGTGGCAAATGACGGCAGCGCCCGCGGCCCACCGCGTGCAATCTGATACCGAGATGCGCCGTGAAGTGCTGCGCGGCTATCGCCGATTGGCGCACCTGAGCTACCAGAACGCTTATCACTCGGCCGGGCGCCTGCGCCACAGCATCCAGACACTGCTGCAAACGCCCTCTGCACAATCACTGCAGGCCGCACGCCAGGCCTGGCGCAGCGCCCGACGCGACTACGCACAGACCGAAGTGTTTCGCTTTGGCAACTGGATCGTTGATGAATGGGAACTCGGCATCAACGCCTGGCCAGTTGATGAAGGGCTGCTGGACTACGTCGACACCCACTACAGCGCGTCGCCGACCAACCCGCTGGCCCGCCACAATCTGGTCAGCAATCCGCACATCGAAATTGCCGGCATCACACTCGATTCCACAGCACCAAGCTGGGCGCAGCTCAAGTTCATACATGGTGGCAGCGCGGTTGAAGCCAATGTCGCGCTCGGCTATCACGCCATCGAATTCATGCTGTGGGGCCAGGATCTGAGCCTGGACACACCCGGTCAACGGCCGTGGAGCGACTACGCCGACAATCCGGAGCAGTGCACCAGCGGTCACCAGCCCGCACCGTTACTACATTGCCGGCGACGCGCCAGCCTGCTCGCCATCATGGCCGAGCACCTGTACAGCGAACTCGGCAGCATGACGCTCAAGTGGGCCGGCAACAATCCGGGAAGTTATGGTCTGCATCTGGTCAACGGCGACATTGATGAAGGCCTGCGCCGCATGCTGTTCGGCCTTATCCGCCTGGCCGGTGACGAGTTGTCCGGCGAACGCATGCAGGTCGCCCTGTTCAGCCATTCGGCAGAAGAAGAACAGGACTGCTTTTCCGATGACACCCATCAATCGCTGTACTTCAATGGCCGTGGCCTGGCCAACATTTACTATGGCCGCTACACGCCCGCCGATGAGGCCATCGATGCGCCTTACCAGGCCCCGGTTTCGCTGGCCCGCCTGGTCCGCCAACACGCCCCCCAACGTGCGCAGGTCGTGGATCAGCGATTTGCTGAAGTTGAGGCAAGCCTGGCGGCGATACGTCACGCTGGCGAGCATGGCCACAGCTTCGAACAATTGATTCAACCCGACCATCCCACAGGCGGCACTCTGCTGCGCGCCGCCATCACGGCCTTGCAGAGTCTGGCCAGCGAACTGGAATCGCTGGCCAGACTGCTGGGGCTTGAGCGCCTTAACCCGCAGGCGCCCGCCCGTTAAGCGGCGTGCCTAGCTGTCAGGCCTTGGCGCTGAGCGTGACCATCATGCGTGAGTAGCCGCGCACAAAGTTCGATTGCACGAATTCAGGCTCGTCCATCACTTTGATGTCATCAAAGCGCTTGAGCAGTTCTTCCCACAATATGCGCAACTGCATTTCGGCCAGCCGGTTGCCCATGCAGCGATGCACGCCGAAACCGAAGGCTATGTGATTGCGTGCGTTCTTGCGATCAATGATCAATTTTTCAGCGTCTTCAAAGACCGACTCGTCGCGGTTGCCTGAGGCATACCACATGACCACCTTGTCGCCTTTCTTGATCGTCTGCCCGTTGAGCTCGACATCGGTCTTGGCGATACGCCGCATATACGCCAGCGGGGTCTGCCAGCGGATGATTTCCGACACCATGTTGGGAATCAGCTGTGGATTGGCTTTGAGCTTGGCGTACTGATCGGGGAATTTGTTCAGGGCATACACACCGCCGCTCATGGAGTTGCGTGTGGTGTCGTTACCGCCAATGATGAGCAGTGCCAGATTGCCGATAAACGCCATCGGCTCATTGACCATGTTCTTGGTTTCGTCCTTGGACAACAGCAGGCTGATCAGGTCATACGACATGGGCTGGCCGGCATCCATGCGTGCCTTTTTCTGCCACCACAAATCGGAGAAGGCTTTGACGCTGTCAGCTGCGGCCTTGAAGAAGGTGTCGTTGTTGCTCGGACCACCGGTGGCTTCCGGGCTTGCGGCCAGCACATCCGACCAGTAAACCAGATCGTCCCGCTTGTCGTAGGGGTAATCGAACAATGTCGCCAGCATGCGTGCGGTGATTTCCTTGGACACCCGCTCAACCCAGTCGAACGGCTCGCCCAGCGGCAGATTGTCCAGCACATCACACACCCGCTCACGAATCAGCCCTTCCAGATCGCGCAGGTTTTGCGGCGCCACCACGCCCTGCACCGCCATGCGCTGCACGTCATGTTTGGGCGGATCCATGGAGATGAACTGCTCGACCTGTATGCCCTGGATCCTGCCGATCAGGATCAGTGGCTCGGCGGAAAACAGATCGTGATGCTTGTCGACGAATTTGATGTCTTCATGACGGGTAATCGACCAGAACGGGCCGAACGCCGAGTCCTTGATGTAGTGAACCGGACATTCCTTGCGCAGTCGCCCGAAATAGGCATCAGATTGGCCCTGGCGAAACAGATACGGGCTACTGACATCGACATCCTCGATGGCCAGCGTGTTCACGTCGGGCAAGGGCCTTTCTATGAATTCGGGCGGTTTTTTGGCCAGCCCGAGTTTGCGCCGGGTGCTGTGCAACAGCCCCAGCCCTTTGATCTGAACATCTGCCGGGACCACCAAGGAGGCGGCCTGCATCGCTTTGGCTTGTAAGCTCATTTTCGTCTCTCTCTCTTTATGCTTGTAGTTCTGTGCTGACGGGCACGCGCTGCGCGCTACATCTGGAACTCGGGCAGACGCACGATCAGGCCGTCGAGGGCTTCGCTCGCCGTGATCTGGCAGGCAAGGCGTGATGACGCCGTCTTCTCCGGGGTCATGTCGAGCATTTGCTGCTCGTCATCACTGGCCTGCCCGGTTTTGCCCAGCCAGGCCGGATCGACAATCACATGGCAGGTGCCGCAGGCGCATTCGCCGCCGCAGTCCGCGTCGATGCCCGGGACCATGTTGTCCAGCGCGATCTGCATCAGCGGTTGGCCATATTCCAGCTCGACCTCATGCTCGGTGCCGTCGTGTTCAATGAATGTGACTTTTGCCATCGTCGGTTTCCCTCTGGGTTGAATGTACGAGCACGGGCCATGTCCGATTGACGCTTGCGCTGACAAGGCAACATGTTGCTCGTCCATGCGACCTGCACCACGTTGTGCTCATTGACGCTCCTCATGTGCACGATTTTTATCGAGGTTTTTGTGCCTCGCGTGCCTCATATCCGTGCTCGCAGTATGCGTAGCGTCACAGGCAATAAATTGTCTATTTGCGCCAATCAGTTATCATTTTCGGCCACGCATTGAACCCGACGGACCACGCCGGCCTGCCCGTTCTTCGACCCAGAATTCGCCATGAAACCCGAAAACATCGCGATCCCGGCACGCTATTACCTGCGCCTGCTCGACCATCTGGCGATCTCCGGCCTGCCCACCAGCGAGCTGCTGCAGCACGCCGGCATCAACCCGCGCGGGCTGCGTGAACCTGACGCACAGCTCAGGCTCAGCCAGGTTGAACACCTGATCGACATGGCCCTGGACGAGTACCACATCCCGGGTGATTCGGCCTTTGAACTCGGTGCCTTGCTGAGCGTGACCGCCCACAGCATCGTTGGCTTTGGCATGCTCAACAGTCCGCACATCGAACACAGCATGCAGTTTCTTGCACGCTTCTTCCGTCTGGTCATGCCGACCTTTTCCATGCGTTACAGCAAGCACCGCGACGGTGCGACCATCACCTGGCACCCAGTGGTAGGCATGGGGCAGCGCTGCTTGGCTTTTCATCTCGAGTCGATCGCCACGGCGGCATACCGCGAAGTGTGTGAGCTGTCGTCAGAGCTCCCGTTGTTTCGTGTTGACATGTCAATCGAACGCCCCGCGCATTGGGCACGCTATGCCGAACTCAATGGCGCGCGCTGGCACTTCTCCGCCCTGGGACAACCAGGCATCAGGATGCGCTTCGACTTCGACGCCTCCCGCTACCCGCTCAATACGGCTGACACCAACGCCCTGAAGGTGGCGGAGGCGCGTTGCCGGGCGCTGCAGCAAAGTGTCGCGGTCAAGGGCGCATTCAAGGACTGGGTGCTGATGATGCTGCGCGATGCCGCCAACGGCCAGCCCAGCCTGTCCGATCTGGCCAGCGTGCTCAACCTGTCGACCCGCAGCCTCAACCGCCATCTGGCCAGGGAAGGTTGCAGCTTCCGCGACCTGTCCAAGCAGGTTCAACACCAGCTGGCCTGTGAGCGCCTGTGCGACCCGCATCTGAGCATCACCGAAATCGCCCTGTCACTCGGCTTCAGCGAAACCTCGAACTTTTCCCGATTCTTCAAAGGCCGCCAAGGTGTAAGCCCACGCGAATTTCGCCAGCGAGCGCAGCATCACAACAAGCCGCCTACACCGCCAGCGGGCTGAGCACAGACCGCGCATCCGCATGAACATGCGATAGCCAGACGGGCACGCCCTCGGTAGGGTTATAGCCAAGGCGGCAACGCCGCGAGGGACTACAACCAATGAAAAAAACCATATTCCTGGCCGCTGCGTGCACGCTCGGCCTGTCGAGCCTGACCGCCACCGCGTCAACCAACTACTGTGAAGAGCCGAACTGCAATGCCGTCGGCAGTTCTTCCGATTCCAGCTTTTCCAAATCAACCGTTGCCTACAAGCAGAGCAACCGCACCGCAGGCGCTCCGATAAGCAAAGCACAAGGTGGAGATACCCTCACCGGTGAACTGTCGGGCGAATGGGACGAGGTCGCCGCGGTCATAACCTTCCCCTGGCACAGCGAGGAAGGGCTGGACCTGAATCTGGTGGCCTTGAGTCTGCCGACACAGCCACTTGGCGGCGCCCGGTACAGCGCCACCGGCTGGCAACGTGAACTGTTTTTTCTCGACTTTGGCGACGGCGTGCCACGCCTGCTGTCGAGCTACCTGCTGGATGCACAATTCAGCCCTCAGGCTGGCGATGTTATCGACCAGGCGGGACAGCTTTGGTATTCCCAGTACGCGCTGTATCAGGAAGCCGAGGAACTGGCTGCAGACCCCGATTTTTATGCCGGCTATGCTGATGGCGCCGCAGTGGCCGATATTCGCTTCGTGACCAGTGACACTGGCGAAGTGCTGCAGGTCGCCATCGATATCTATGATGATGCCGGCAATTACCAGTACAGCGTCGAGCCGCAGGTCGGTGACCGCCTGAACCCCAGCTTCATTGGCTACGATCTGCAACAGCCGGACATACTCTATGCGCTGTTTTATTTCGATCAGCCGACCCAACTGTCGCAGGCGATTTCCTTGCAACGCGCCTACTACGTGCCCAATGCCAGCAGCGATGCAACCCTGCCCGAAGGCTTTGACGCAGCAACGCTAGAGCTCGCACTGCTTTTTGAAGGGGTGAAATCCGTCGACGGTGAATACAGCTTTGCCTACAGCACGCCTGAAGGTCTGGGCTACACCTGGGGCGAGGCCCAACAGGATGCGCAAAGCAGTGGAAGTGGAAGTGGCAGCCTCTCGCCCTGGCTGCTGTTGTTGCTGCTCAGCACAATTGCAGTGGGCAGATTGAGCCTGCACCGCACCCATGCGTAGCAAGCCGACGAGCGGCTAGCTTGAGCACATCAAAATACGCCCCAGGCTGGACCGGCCTGGGGCGTGTTGCTTTGCAGGGCTGCAGCGGTGCGCTGGTATGGGCTGCGACACCGGGACTGGGCGCGCAGCCATATCTGTCGATACTGACGCTGGCGCCGTTCTTATTCAGCCTGACCGGGCTGAAGCCTGCACGAGCCATGCTCTACGGCCTGAGTGGCGGGCTGTTTTACAGCCTGCCGGGCAAGTGGTCGACGTTTGCCACGGCCAGCGCCACGCTGAATCTGCCCAGCGCGCTCAACATCATTCTTGTGCTGTTTTTCTTTCTCAGCTACTGCCTGCCGTTTGTACTGTTTGCAGGGCTGTGGGCACGATGTTCACCCTGGCACGCCCACGCACTGATGCCCTCGCTGGGTGGCTTTGCGTTTGCTGCCCTGATGGTCTATTGCCCTCACCTGTTTCCCTACACCCCGGCAGTCATGATCAGTGCCCTGCCGGCACTGATTCAACTGGCCGACCTGGGGGGCGAAGCGCTGGTTCTGGGCCTGCTTATGAGCATGAACCTGGCCGTTTTTCAGTTGCTGAGTGCCTTGCTGCAGGGCCAATCCTGCGCTGTCGCAGTGCTCAACATCTCGCTACCGCCACTGATCGCGCTGAGCTACGCCCATCTGGTACTGCCGCGCTGGCAACAGGGCACGCCTGAGCAGGCCTCAATACTCA
>JBFKEC010000184.1:0-6683 GCA_041619315.1 Oceanococcus sp.
CAGTGGAAACAACAGGATCGGAAAGACCAGATTGTCGACCCCGGCAGCCCCGGCTGGCAGATACAAGGCGGCGCCTGCCATCAACAGCCAGCTGCAGATGAAGCTCAATGGCCCGGCGAGTAGGCCACGGGCCCAGGGCCGGATGTTCATATGCATTTAATAATGACAATCATTCTTGAATGTTACGGCCTGCTCGTGGCACTCGCAATTGTTGCCTTATGCACGGCTGGCCAAGGACAACCCTACAGACGCCATTCAATCATTGCCCCGACACTGCGCGGCTCGCCATAGCGCGCCGCCACGCGTTCTCCTGACACCAGCGCGCCCTGCTGATTGAGTTCATCCGTCAGATTGCGCCCGAATACGGCCACGCTGAACTGGCGATTGATCTGATAGGTCAACTTGGCATTGAGCAGCACGCGCTCTTCCGACAAGGTCTGCTCATCATTGTCAGGGTCGCTGTAGAACTCGCTGATGTAGCTGGCCGAGACCTGTCCGGACAGCCCCTTCCACGCAAGCAGATTCAAACCCAGACTTGCGGTCTGTTCGGGCGCGTAGGGGAACTGGTTGTTGGCATAGTCCTCGCCCTCATTGACGAAATCGTCAAACTCGCTGTGCAGCAATCCGATGGAGGCGAACACTTCAAAGGGCCCACCTAGCAGCCACACCACTTCAGTTTCCGCGCCGTAGTAATGCGAACGCCCGGCATTGGTCGTTACCGTCTCAAAGCCAGAGCTTTCACCTATTGTGACCTGCTGATCACGCCAATCTGTATAGAAAACATTGGCATTGAGCATCAGACGCTCATCAAACCAGCGACTGCGCATGGCCAGTTCAACGGTCCGGGTGTACTCCGGGTTGTAGGGACTGACCGCACCTCCGAAGAACGACATGCTGACACCACCCGAGCGATAACCCTCCTGATAGCTCAAACCCCAGGTGGTGGAGTCGCTGGCAAACCAGGTCAGGCCCAGCTTGGGCAGCACGTCAGTAAAGGCATTGCGATCACCGTCGGCGTAGTCTGGCGGCACGAAGTCCGGCAAAAGCACGGCCAAGGTATCGCTGGCCACGTCCGGCAGTGGTACACCGATGGGCAAGTCCAGCGGCAACCCGGGCACCGAGCCGGTCAGCGTCAGATCCAGATCTGATGCACCGTAATGCTGGTTGAGTTCGCGATTCACCCGCAGCCCGGCAGTCAGACGCCAGGATCGCGCGAAATCCCAATCGGCCTCGGCAAACACAGCGCCAATGCGCGTACTCGACTCGGCTTCGACATAGCCATTGATCAACACCAAGCCACCGGCTGACGACACGTCATGACCATCTGTGTAGGTGTCTTTATCCGTATCGGCGTAGTAGGCGCCGATCACCCCACGCAAGCGATCGCCACTGTAGTGCAGGCGCAATTCCTGGCTCAGGATGCGCTCATCCTCAGTGTTGTTTGAATAGCCACCTTCGCTTTCTGTGCGGTCAAAATCGATCACATTGATGTTGTCGAAACGGGTCAGGCCGGTGACCGCTTCCACACGCCAGGCGGCGCCCAGATCCATGGATTGGCGCAAGCTGTGCAACTGCGTACGGTCATCTTCCCCGCCACGCACATTGCTGGTCGCAGTACGCTCACCGCCAGAGGCGTCATACAAGGCCTCACCAAATTCAGTATCCGCACGTATGTAGCTGTAGCCCAACTGGTAGCCAGCTGCGTTATCCGGGCGCCAGGCCAGACTGACCCGGCCATTGCGATTGTCAGAGCGTTGCGCATCGTCTTCGTTGCGCGTTACGTTGGTGACATCACCATTGTCGTAGCGATCCTGCGCCGCAAGCCGAAACGACAGACTGTCGCTGATCGGACCACCAGCCGCCAGTGCATAGTCATGCCCATCCCGGCTCATGACGCCAGCGCGCAAACGCACATCCCATTGTTCACCCGGCGCCACGGTTTCCAGCACCACCGAGCCGGCCAGACTGTTGCGACCCTGATTGCTCGACTGGGCCCCACGCAACAACTCCAGCCGCTCCAGATCCCAGGCCGACAGCGGGCCGGCGAATGAGGCCGCTCGTGACGGCAGGGCCACGCCATTGAGATACACGCTGATGGTGTCGCCCTCCCCGCCGATTCCCCCTTGCGGCACGCCGCGAATGGCGATTTCACGATCACCCGCCGCGCCCACAACATTGGCAAAGCGCGTGACCACATCCTTGACCGAAGCGACCGGCGCGGCCTGCATGTCCTCAGCTGTGACCACCACCACACTGCTGGTGGTCTCGGCCAGCGCGCGGCCCAGCTTTTCACCAGAAACCGTCAGCGGGATCAGCTCAACCGCATCATCCTCGGACACCGGCTGGGGTGTGGCTTGTGGCAGCGTGATGACGTCCTCTTCGGCAACCGCCGGCGTGTTCAAAACGCACAGCAACGCCACACTGGCTGAGGTACGGCGGAGTGCCGACTGGAGATAAGTTGCGGGCACACGCTGGCGCTGGCTCATGGACAAACACGATTAGTAATGAGAACGATTGTTAATTGTAGTTGTGTTTCTAGCTGGCGCGCAATTGCACCGCCCCCTGCCCAGCCACTTTGGCAGTGGTATTCTTAATGGATGTCCTGTCGTTCCCGCAATTTTGCTGCAGTGCTGGTGGCACTGGCTGTATTCAGCCAGCTCATCACACCAACGCTGCACGCAAGCAACTGGGCAAAGCACAACGGCGACGGGCTGCTTTACGCATTTTGCGGCACCCTGTCTCCGGCACTGCTGGCCAAGATGCGCAGCATTGCACCGGACGCATTGCTGGAACGCAGTGACAACCCGCAAACCCAGACTGAACTGTGTCTGAGTATGGGCACGCTGGCGGGCTCCCTGATCCTTGCCGCGGTGTTCGTACTGCTGCTGTTTCAGCGCCAGACGCGACTCGGCACACAGCCGCGCTTAGCGCACTGCGCAGCACGTCCGTGCTCGCCCTATCAATCACGCGCCCCACCTTGCAAAGCCTGATTTCAGGCCCTCAGTGACTAGCAATTAACGCGCGACGGCCATGCCGTCGTGAACACTGTTATGGCGCGCGCAACCCGCACGCCGCCCCACACGGGGTATGCAAGGAAAAATCCATGAAACACCACATCTTTGTGGCACTGGCCGTGGCCGGTGTCAGCCTGAGCGCATGTGACGACAGCAACAGCAATACAAGCAAAGCCATCAGCGTGAGCTTCACCCCGACGCTGGCCGGCCAGACGATCGGCTGTAACCAGATTTATCAGGACAGTGTCGGCTCACCCATCAGCGATTACAAAATGGTCGAATACCGCTGGTATGCCAGCGACTTCGAAGTGCGTGATGCACAGGGCCAATCCACCCCGATCATCCTGGATGACCGCGGCGACGGGCTCCAATATCAAGATCAGCAACACAACGTAGCCCTGCTCGGACTGATCTCGGGCTGCGACACCGGTGCGGCCGAGCCGCCCAGCAATTTCACCGTTGACGGTAGTGTGCCCGAAGGTGAATACACCCAGTTGTGCTTCACCCTGGGGGTTCCGTTCGCACTCAACCATACGGATGTGTCTGCCAGTGACACCCCCAGCCCACTCAATCTGCCAGCGATGAACTGGAACTGGCGCGGCGGGCGCAAGTTCATGCGCTTTGACGGCTTTGGCGATCCCAACGGGATCAATCAGGCGTTTAACTTGCATCTGGGTAGCACCGGATGCGACAGCGCCTCCATGACGGAAGCGCCCAGCAGTGCCTGCAGCGCACCCAATACACCGTCCTACTGCATCGCACTGTCACCGAGCACGCAATACACCCCGCAGGTTTCGGTCGATCCGGCACGTTTGCTTACTGAGGTCGACATCACCAGCGAAACCGAAGGCACGGCGCCGGGCTGCATGAGCTTTGTAGATGATCCGCAATGCTCCACCGTCATGCCCAAGCTGGGCCTGGACTACACCCTCAATGGGGAGACCGTGGCGGCCGAAACAGGCGTGTTGTTCCAATGATCCGACATACACGTGTACTCGTTGGCGTCGTCATGTGCGGCCTGATCAGCGCGTGTGGTGGCGGGGGCGGCAACGCCCCTGCCGCCGAACTGCCGATCACGATCCCCGACCACTTCCCGATACCTGATATCCCCGAAGACAATCCGCTCACGCAGGAAAAAATTGACCTCGGCCACCTCCTTTTTTACGACCAGCGTTTGTCCATCAACGAGGGCGGCTCGTGCGCAAGTTGCCACGAACAGCGCCACGCCTTCACTGACGGTCTGGCCCGCGCCGTTGGCCCCACTGGCGATGTCCATTTGCGCAATGCCATGAGCCTGACCAATGCGGTCTATAACGCGCGCCAGAACTGGGCCAATCCAACCCTGGCCGACCTGCGCCAACAGGCGTTGGCCGTGATGTTTAACGAAGACACCGTGGAGCTGGGCTGGAGCAACCACGAACAAGACATCCTCGAGCGTCTGCGTCTGGATGCCGATTACCCAGCGCTGTTCGCCGCGGCCTACCCCGAAGAGGCCGCGCCGATCACGGTCAACAACGTGGCCCGCGCCCTGGCCAGCTTCACTGCCACACTGATTTCCGGCGATGCCGATTTCGATCGTGCCCAAGTTGTGAGCGACGAGCCCATGTCAGCCGCAGCACAGCGCGGCAGCGATCTGTTCTTTTCTGAGCGCCTGGAATGTTTCCACTGCCACGGCGGTTTCAATTTCGCCCAGTCTGTTCAGCATGACGGCAGCATCATCGAAACCATCGAATTCAAGAACAACGGGCTGTACAACATCATTGGTCCGGGGCCGGGCTTGCCGCTGAATCGTGGCAACTATCCAAGTGGCAATCAGGGCCTGTATGAGTTCACCGGAAATGCCACAGATATGGGCAAGTTTCGCGCCCCCACGCTGCGCAATATCGCGCTGACCGCCCCGTATATGCACGATGGCAGCATCGCGACGCTGCGTGAAGTGATTGTGGATCACTATGCCCGAGGTGGACGCCTGATCGAAGACGGCGACCAGGCCGGTGACGGCGCGCAAAACCCCTATGCTGACCCGCTCATGATCGGCTTTGAGATCAGCGACAGCGAAGTTGATGATCTGCTCGCGTTTCTCCACGCGCTGACCGACTGGACCTTTGTATGCAATCCCGATCTGGCCGATCCGTTTGGCAATATTCCGATGCATGCGAGCTGTCAGTAGCTGTCGGTGACAGGGCCTGATCGACTACCATAATCGACGGGCCACAACCGACGACTGCAAACACACCGCATGAACCTTTATGCCCTGCGCCAACAACTCATCCAGGGCCGAGTGCTGTGGCTCGGCCTTGGCGTGCTGTCTGTTGCGCTGGGCGCACTGGGCATATTGCTGCCGCTGCTGCCCACCACGCCGTTCTTGCTGGTCGCCGCGTTTGCGTTCTCACGCTCATCCCAGCGCCTGCACGACTGGCTGCATCGTCATCGCGTCTTCGGCCCGATCATCGAGGAATGGAATCGTCACGGCGCGATCAATCGCAGGAACAAAACCCTTGGGGTGGGCTCGATGATCGCCGCCTTTGCCCTGTCGCTAGCGCTTGAACTCAACCCTGTCATTTTGGCCATTCAGGCCGTGGCACTGCTGTGCTCGGCCCTGTTCGTGCTGACGCGCCCATCACCTCCACAGGTGTGAGCGCGCAGCACAGCACGCTTTACATGCGCACCTTGGCCAAACCGGTATCAATCTGTTCGAGCAGCTCAAGGGTGGGCTCACCGAGCATGGATTCCGAACAGAACTGACGCCAGCGGGTCGCCGCAGCGGGATCAATCTGGCTGTGCAGGTGGAATTTCAAATCACCGCTCATCTTGGACGAACTGTCGACCCCGTCGGTCATGCGTGCATTGTTGTCACTGTAAGGATGAACCATATCCTCGTGATAATTCACGCCCATGAATTCACACAGCCGCGTCATCTGCGCCTGCGGGTCGCTAACGATTTGCTCGTACGACACGGTGCACCAGCGCTGCGCTGGCACTTGCTGCGAGAACTCCATGATATTGCGATTGCTCAACAGCCAAATCATCTCGGCCACAGCGCGTGACGAAAATTCGCTGGACTTCATCAGCAACGGCATCATGCGGGTCAGATCCGACTCCTCATACGAGCGAATCATGCCGCAGGGATGACGGATCAGATGGATGTACAGCGGATCTTCAAAGTAGGCCTCGGCCTGACGCAGAATGTCCACGCTGTAGGCATAGGTCGGGGTTTTGTCGACCAGCAGACGTCCATCCAGATTGTCCTGCAACAACCCATAGAACTCGCCCGTGCTCATGCCCTGAGCCTCACAGGTTTCAATCAAGCTGCGAGCCTGCTCAGCGCTCCAGTCGCGGGTCTGCATCAGAGAACGCACCGCCCCTTCGCGCAACTGATCGCCACGCTCACCGTCCAGATCAGCACGCCGCTCATCCATGCTGGCATACGACAACGCGTGCAGTTCAGGCGGTGCAAACAGCTGCGGATTGCCAGCCAGCATCACGCGCAGCAGCGTCGAGCCGGAACGCGGCGGTGACAGCACAAACACCGCACGCGGGTTTTTGCCGGAAGCCGGCGGTGCGCCGGCCGCCTTGCGCGGCTTGATCAATGTGGTGAAACGGGAGACATCCTGCTCGCTGATCCTTTGCCCATGGTCCTGCGCCTCAACCGGCGCGGACACATTGACC
>JBFKEC010000185.1:0-6662 GCA_041619315.1 Oceanococcus sp.
TGAGCGCAGCTACAGCTGGGATGCCGGCCTCGGGCTGGCCAGCCTGAGTTTTCCCGCCTATCGCGGTTCCAGCGTGCGCGAAAACCTGGCCTTGCCCATCCCCATCGTGTCCTTCACCAGCGAGAAATTCAGCCTCGGCCGGGGCGGCGCAAAGGTTGATGTCTACGACACGCGTCTAATCCGTTTCAATCTTTCTGCGGCAGGCTCACTGCCGGTCAACAGCGATGATGTGCCGCTGCGCAGCGGCATGCCCGACCTGAATTCAAGCATAGAGCTGGGCCCTGTGCTGTTCGTCACCATTCCGTGCTGGCGTGGCTGGACATGCCTGCAGGAAACTCAGGCGCGCGGTGTCATTGCCTCGGACTTCAAACAGGTTGAGACCATAGGCTGGACCTTGCACCCGCGCATCAGCGTGCGCCGCAATGCACCCAGCACAGACATCCATCGGCACGAGTTTGAATTCACCGCCGGGCCGGTCTACGCCACCCGTCGCTATCATGAGTATTTCTACAGCGTAGCTCCCGAGTACGCCACCGCAGAACGCCCGGCCTATCAGGCGCGCAGCGGCTTCAGCGGCTGGCGCTTTTCACTCACCCATGTGTACGAGTTCGGCAACTTCGGGATCTACAGCTATGCTTCCTACGACAATATGCGTGACACCGCATTCGTCGACAGCCCACTGCTGGAAACCAAGGATTACATCCTCGGTGGTGTGATGATGCGCTGGCTGCTGTGGGGCTCTGACCTGGAGGGCTGATCAGCGCTCTGACAGCATCTGTTCGAAGGCCGCCTGATTGAGCACGGCCACACCAAGCTTCTCAGCCTTGGCCAGCTTCGAACCCGCCTTTTCACCGGCCAGCAGAAAATCGGTCTTGCCGGACAAGGAACCACTAACCTTCCCGCCCGCAGCGATAATTCGGGCCTTGGCCTGATCCCGGCTCATGCCGTCCAGGGTGCCGGTGATCACGAACTGATTGCCCTCTAGCGGCCCACCAGCGGCGGGCTTTTGCGGCAGCGGCCAGTGAATACCACACTCGCCGACAAGCTGATCAATCACCGTGCGATTGTGCTCATCGGCAAAGAATTCGCCGATACGGCCGGCAACAATCGCGCCCACATCAGGCACTTCCTGCAGCCGCTCAAAATCGGCCGCCATCAGCGCGGGCAATTCGCCAAAGTCTTCCGCCAATTGCGCAGCGGTGACCTCACCGACGTCACGAATCCCCAGCGCGAACAGAAAGCGCGCGAAGCTCGTGCTGGCGCTGCGCTTTATCGCGTCGATCAGATTGCTGGCCGACTTCTCTGCCATACGTGGCAAGGCGGCAACCTGGTCAACGTCGAGGCGGTAGATGTCAGCCGGGCTTTTGAGCATGTCGAGCTCGACCATCTGGTCGATCAACTTGTCACCCAGACCTTCGATATCCATGGCCCGACGCGATGCAAAGTGTTTGAGGCTTTCGCGCCGCTGCGCGCCACAACTCAGGCTGCCGGTGCAACGCGCAACCGCTTCACCTTCGATGCGGGTAACCGGCGATTGGCACACCGGACACTCGCTCGGCATGGTGATTTCGGCAGCATCCTCGGGGCGCTGCTCCAGCACAACCCGGGCCACCTCCGGAATCACGTCACCGGCCCGCCGCACCACCACGGTGTCGCCGACGCGCACATCTTTGCGCGCCACTTCATCCATGTTGTGCAGGGTCGCGTTGGACACGGTGACGCCGCCGACAAAGACCGGCTCGAGCCGCGCAACCGGGGTCAACGCGCCGGTGCGCCCGACCTGAAATTCAACCGCACGCAAACGCGTGGTGGCCTCTTCAGCCGGGAATTTGTGGGCAATCGCCCAGCGCGGGGCCCGTGCGACCTGCCCCAACTCATCACGCATGGCCAGATCATCGACCTTGTAGACCACCCCGTCGATGTCGAAATCCAGACTCTCGCGCAGCGCCCCAATACGCCGGTAGTAGCTCAGCATGTCGTCGCGATCGCGGCAATCCTGACGCAAATCGGTAACCACAAAACCCCACTGGCTCAATGCCTGCATCACGGCGTTGTTGCTTTGAAGGCCTTGTGCGCCTTCAAACACGCCCTGACTGTCACCCACGGCGTAAGCAAAAAACTTGAGCGGACGCTGTGCGGTGATCTTGGGATTGAGCTGGCGCAAAGCCCCCGCCGCCGCGTTACGCGGATTTACGAAAGTTTTCTCGCCAGCCGCGTCCAGCCGCGCATTGAGCGCGGCGAAGCCACTGCGCGGCATGACCACCTCACCGCGCACCTCAAGCAGGTCTGGCGCATCGCCCTTGAGGCGCAAAGGCACTGAACCCACGGTGCGCAAATTGGCCGTGACATCCTCGCCCTCACGCCCGTCACCACGGGTGGCCCCGGTGGTCAGCACACCCTGCTCATAAACCAGGCTGACCGCCAACCCATCGAATTTGGGCTCGGCACTGAACAGCGGCAGCGTCCCCATCGCCTTGCGCACGCGCTCAAGAAAATCGTCCAGTTCTGCGTCACTGAAACAGTTGGCCAGCGACAGCATGGGCTGGCGATGCACCACCGCAGCAAAGGCATTGTCCGGCGGCGCGCCAACCCGCTGGGTCGGCGAATCCGGCGTACGCAGTTGCGGGTAGCTGGCCTCTAGCTGCTCCAGTTCGCGCCGCAACGCGTCATAGTTGGCGTCATCGAGTCGTGGATCATCCAGCACGTAGTAGCGGTAATCATGCTCGCGCAACTGGTCCGCCAGTTCGGCAGCCCGCGCTCTCGCCGCGGTCGGGATGGCACTCATTGCAAAGAATTTATTGGGCGCTGTACTTGGCGCTGGCTTCGCGCATGTGCGTGATGAGATCCGTGGTCAACGGCTGACGCTGGCGATCCAGCAACGTGGCATCCAGGCGATCAGCCAGGGTCTGTGCGGTGGTCAGCAGGTCATCAAATGCGGCTTCCCCATCCACACTGCAAGGCAACTGCAGAAACAGGCTTACGCCCGGGGTGCGCAATTCGTGCCGTTCTTCCGGGATCAAAAAGCCCGGCTTGACCATCGAAGTCACCGAAAACACCCGCTCACCATTGGCGCTAAATCGATGGAACACGTCGTGCGCACCAAACTGCAGCCCGCAGCTTTCCAGCGCCTGATGCAACTCATCGCCATCCATGTGACTCAGATCGCTGCGGTGAACCGAGATCACCATCAGACCGCCAAATTCATCGGTACTCTCGGCGCTGACCGGATCTTCGCTGACCTCAGCCTCAGCACCACCCGCTTGATCGGCGTTGCGCGGACGCGCTTTACCAACGCCAAATTCATCAAACGAGGCACTGTCATTCTTGAAGAAATCCAGCTGATCCTCTTCCTGCCCTTCACGCCGCCGCTTGTTGTTCCAAACAGCCTGTTTAGCAGCCTGGCGTCGGGCATGAAGATACACACCCACCACGACGACAACGCCGATGACGAGTAGTGCCCACTGCATCTCATTCATGTTCGATTCCTGGTTTTCCTGATTTTCAGCATTCGGCGCCCTTATCCCGCCAATGCAACTGCCTGTTGCACATCGACACTGACCAGACGCGACACGCCGGGTTCCTGCATCGTCACGCCGTTAAGCTGATCGGCCAATTCCATGGTGACCTTGTTATGGGTCACGATAATAAACTGTACCTGCTCGGACATCTCGCGCACCACTTCGCAATAACGCACCACATTGGCGTCATCCAGCGGCGCATCGACCTCATCAAGCATGCAGAATGGGGCCGGATTCAGCTCAAACAGCGCAAAAACAAGTGCCACGGCGGTCATCGCTTTTTCCCCGCCGGACAACAGCTGAATGGTTGCATTGCGCTTGCCGGGTGGGCGCGCCATAACCCGCACACCGGCATCCAGCACATCTTCGCCGGTCAGCTCAAGATAAGCTTCACCGCCGCCGAAGAGTTTGGGGAAACGCGCTTTGAAGCGCTCATTGACCGCTTCAAAGGTGGCCCGAAAGCGCGCTCGGGTTTCCTTATCAATCTGACGAATCGCGTCCTCAAGCTTGTCCAGCGCCTCAACCAGATCCGCTTGTTGCGCGCGTAAATCATCGGCGCGCTGTTTTTCCTCATCGTATTCCTCAACCGCAGCAAGGTTGACCGCACCCAGCCGCTGAATACGCGCCTCCAGTTTTTCCAGCTCTTCCTCGCACGCTTGCGCCTGCATCCCCTCTTCAAGCTCGGAAAGCAGGTCATTGATGCGCGCGCCGGCTTCGCGAATCTGCTCTTCCAGACCGTCGCGGCGTGCCAGCAATCGTTGCTCGCCGAGCTGCATTTCCTGCAAGCGACCACGCACATTGTTTGAGGCCTGCTCGCACTGGTGTACGGCAGCCGCAGCCTCACGCGCCTTGCTCACCGCCTGTTCCTGGGCACTGCGCGACGTTTTCAGGGCTTCGGTCGCCGCTTCGCGCGCATGGGTCGCAGCTACCACCGACTCCTGCAGCGCCGGCACCGGTGTCTTGAGATCATCCTGGCGATGCTGTGAAGCGGCAAGATTCTGCTCGATATCCTTGCGCCGCGCCTCCAGCGCATCGCGCGCTGCGTTGGCCGCGGCCAGCTCGCTGCTCAGCGCGGCGCGACGTTCACGCGCGCTGTCCAGCTGACGCTGCAAAGCCTGCTGGCGATGGCGTGCGTCCTGCAGCGCCTTGCGCGCGGTGTCACTTTTTTCAAGTTGTTCGCGCTCCTGATGCTCCAGTTTTTCAAGTTCACCACGACTGGAATCCAGCAAGCCTTGCGCCTGATCGCGGTCACGTTGCAATTCGTCCAGCAGCTTGGCGACTTCGGCAAGCTCCTCACTGCGCTGCTGGCGACGTTGCTCCAGCGTGTTCTTTTTCTCGGCCAGGCGCTGGCTCACGCTACGCGCTTCAGCATGCTGGCGGCGCGCCTGATCCAGGGCCTGCAAGGCTTGCTGCTGAGCCTGCTCGGCCTGCTTCAAGTGCTCGACCGCAGCCTGTTGGCCGACTTGCGCCTGCTCGGCAGCCTGCTGAGCCGCATCATTCTGTTCGCGCGCCTCGCCCAGCAAACGTTCGCGCAACAGCACCCCGTCAGCCTGCTCGCCACGCCGTCGATGACTCATTCCCGGCCACAGCAGATGCCCATCAGCGGTGACCACACTGTGCCCGTCAGGCAGCTCGGCCAGCGCTGCACGCGCTGCCTGCGCCGAGGAGGCCGTGTGCACGTTTACCAGCAGCTTGCGAATGGCCAGCGGCCCCTGAACCTGCGCCGCCAGGGATGCCGCCGGGGCTTGCCAGGCGCCATCCTGCATTTCAACCAGGCGGGCCGGCTGTGCATTGTCGTCGCCGATCACAGCCAGCTGACCGTCAATACAAGGCGCTTGTAGCCACGGCCCCAGCACCGCCTCAACGGCATCTTCCCAGCCCGGCTCTACACTCAGAACGCGGGCCAATGGCTGTGCATCCGACCAACCTTTGTCGGCCAGCCAGCGCGCGTCGGATTTGTCGTCATCACCCAGCGCACGCGCTTGCTCGGCACTGAGCGCGGCGAGCCGCGCATGAATACTTTGCGCGTGCTTGCGCGCCTCATGCAGTGCCGCATCGCTTTCGCTGCGTTGACCGCGCGCCTGCTCAACCTGCTGCACCGCCTGCGCGGCGCGTATATCGGCATCTTCCAATGCGCTGGAAGCCGCTTGCATAGCCTGCCCGGAAGCTTTGATCTGTTGTTCGACGTCGCTCAGATCAATCGCGGCCAGATCTTGCTCGCACTGTTTTGCGCGCGCCAGGGTGCGGTCCAGCTGGCGCCCCAGCTGTTCCAGACGGACCTGTTCGGTTGCGGCGACCGTGCGCGGCTTCTGCAAGGCATCGCGGGCCGCCTCCAAAGCGCGCTGCTCGTCGCCAGCGCGCTGTTCGGCAGCGGCCAGCCCGGACTCAAGCACAGCAAGTTCCTGCTGCGCATCGGCCAGGGTTTGCTGCAGCGCGTTGAGCTGCGCCGCGAGATCCCGGCCGCGCGCGTCACGCTCCTGAAATTGTGTTTGCAGGCGCTCACTCTCGGCCTGCAGATCCTGCGCTTCCTTGTCGCGCAGGCGGACCATTTCCTGGGCGTGCTTGAGCTCCTGCTCTGCCCGCCCCTGCGCCGCCTCGGCTTCGTAGTAGCGCGCCTGAACAGCTTGCATCTCTTCATTGCTGCGCTCGGCCTGATCGGCACTCTGCGTGCGCGCAACGATGGCGTCCTTGAGTTTTGCTTCAGCCTCGTCCAGTTGCTTCTGGCACACGGCCAAGCGCTCGCGCGCTGCGCCATGTTCGTTTTCCAGTTCGCGCCAGCGCAAGCCGAGCAATTGACGGCGCAACTTGCGTTGTTCCTGCTTGTACTGCTTGAAGCGCTGCGCAGCGGCGGCCTGGCGCTGTAACTTGTTCAAGCGCTCATCAATCTCGCCTAGCAGATCATCCAGACGATCCAGATTCTCGCGCGTATGACGAATGCGGATTTCGGTTTCGCGACGCTTTTCCTTGTAACGCGAAATGCCCGCCGACTCCTCGAGCATCTGACGCAATTCTTCAGGCTGCGCCTCAATCAGCCGCGAGACGGTGCCCTGCTCGATAATGGCGTAATTGGAACGCCCGCCAAGGCCAGTGCCGAGGAACAGCTCAGTGATGTCTTTGCGCCGGCAGCGCGTGCCATTGATGTAA
>JBFKEC010000186.1:0-6616 GCA_041619315.1 Oceanococcus sp.
AATCGATGTTTCCTTTGCTCGTCGCGGCGGCTGTCAGCAGCATTGGCAGTCCGCTGATGGCGCAAGGCCAGGATTCACTGGCGATGGATCAGTTGCTGCAGGAAGTGCGTCAAGGGCGTTTGCGTGATGCTGAGGAAAACCTCAAGCGTGAGCAAGCTTTCAAGCAGGACGCGGCCCGTCAGGACGCACTGATTGCCGAGGCGCAGGCCAAAATTGCCGCTTTGGAGGCAAACAGCGCCACGCTGGAACAGCAGTTCAATGCCAATGAGTTGGCGGTTGAAGAAAAGCGTGTCCAGCGCGATGAGCGCCTGGGTTCGCTCAAAGAATTGTTTGGCCATCTGACCGGCGCCGCTGGCGATTTGCGTGCGCGCTTTGGCCAGTCCATCACCTCGGCTCAGTTCAAAGACCGCAGTGCATTTCTGTCGGCCTTCATCAAAAAGATGAACGACGACACCGAGCTGCCCACGGTCGAAGAGATCGAGCGGGTCTGGTTTGAATTGCACCAGGAGCTGACCGAATCCGGTCGCGTGGTCAAATTCAACAGCCAGGTCGGCACCCAGGCGGAGCGTGAAGTGGTCCGCGTGGGGCTGTTCAATCTGATTTCAGATGGCGAGTACCTGAGCTACGATGGCGATACCGACAGCGTGTCCGTGTTGCCGCGCCAGCCGGAGAGTTACACCTCCGGTGCTGCCAAGTTGCAGCAGGCCAGCAGTGGTTACACGCCGCTTGGTGTTGATCCCACAGGCGCCGCCGGTGGCGGCTATCTGCGTGCGCTGATCAACAACCCGACCATCGCTGAGCGCTGGCACCAGGGCAAACTTGTCGGCTACGTGATCAGCGCTGTGGGTCTATTCGGCTTGATCGTTGCGCTGTGGCGATTCGCCGCGCTGGGTGCGGTCATGGCCAAAGTCAGTCGCCAGCGTAAATCGGACGTGGCTCAGGCCGACAATCCGCTTGGTCGCGTGTTGTTGGCCGGTGAAGCGCACGCCAACGATGACGTGGAAACGCTGGAGGTCAAACTCGGTGAGGCGATCATCAAGGAACGCCCGGCCATTCAGCGTGGCCTGCCTCTGATCAAGATCATCGCCATGGTTGCGCCGCTGATGGGGCTGCTTGGCACCGTGACCGGCATGATCATCGTGTTTCAGGCCATCACCATTTATGGCGCGGGTGATCCCAAAGCCATGGCGGGTGGTATCTCCAGCGCCTTGGTCACCACTGTCCTGGGTCTGATCGTGGCGATCCCGATGCTGCTGTGTCACACCTTGCTGCACACCCGGGCACGCGGTTTGTTGCACATTCTGGAAGAGCAGACCGCAGGGCTGGTTGCCCAGCGTGCTGGTCGTTAGAGCCCGATCATGTTGCTGTTTCTGCTCGATGCGCGTGAGGCGATCGACGACTTCTTCACCGCTGGTGGGCCGGTATTGCAGCTGATTGCAGTGCTGACCTTCGTGCTGTGGATACTCATCCTGGAGCGGGTGGTGTACTACCTGCATCCGTTCCGGGGTGAGCTGAAGATGGCGGCCGATCAGTTTCACGGGCGCTCGGACCTGTTTTCCTGGTATGGCGATGCGGTGCGCCGCATGTTGGTGTCCGAACTCAAAGGCAAGGTTGATGACAACCTGCGCGTGATCAAAGTGCTGATTGCACTGTGTCCGCTGTTCGGCCTGCTCGGCACCGTCACCGGGATGATTGATGTGTTCACCGTACTGTCACTGACCGGTGGTGGTGACGCCAAGCTGATGGCTGGCGGCGTGTCTCGCGCCACCATTCCGACCATGGCCGGCATGGTGGCGGCACTGTCCGGCGTGTTCGGCCACACCTATCTGGAACGCATGGCCCGGCGCCGCCGCGAAGCCATCGATCACGAATTGCCCAGACACCATATGGAGCCGGCCGCCTGAGCCGCTTCGCCACGAGGAATTTTCATGGCACGCAGTTACGTATCCAATGATGAGATGGACGAGGAAGGCGCCGTTGATCTGACGCCGATGCTCGACGTCGTCTTCATCATGCTGATCTTCTTCATCGTCACGGCCAGCTTCATCAAGGAGTCCGGGGTCGAGGTCAACCGGCCGCAGGCCAATACCGCCGAGCAAAAGAATGCGGCAGTGTTGGTGGCGATCAATGCCGACAATTCGGTGTGGATGGACGGGCGCCGCATCGACATCCGTTCGGTGCGCGCCAACATTGAGCGTTTGCATGCTGAAAACCCCGAGGGCGCGGTGATTATTCAGGCGGATGAGCTGGCCTCGGTCAAGACCTTCACCGAGGTGCTGGACCAGGCTCGCCAGGTCGTTCCACCCGAACGCGTGTCGCTGGCCACCGAGCAGTAGGAGTAGGGCATGCGTTTATTGATGGTGCTATTTCCGGCGGCAATCGTGACCTTCAGCCTGCAAATGGTGATGGTGACGCTGATTCAGTTCGCCGACCGCAGGCTGGATGAGTCGGCAACTGTGAAGTTGCCGGAAATTGCCATGCCTGAGGTCGAGATCAAGACTTTGCGTCAGCTTGAGAAGCCGCAGAAGCCGCAGCTCGACGACACGCCGCCGCCGGAGGTGCCGCAGCAGGCGTTCGACAACATTGACGGCGATGCGCAAATCGGCGCGCTCGGCGGTGTCGATCAGTTGGTGGCCAAGCTGGATCTGAGCATGGGCGCAGGGTTGTCGGCCTCGGATGGCGAATACCTGCCGATCGTCAAGGTCGCACCGCAATATCCGCGGCGTGCACTCAAGCGCGGGCTGGAAGGTGACGTGATCCTGGAATACACCGTGACCAAGCAGGGTTCGGTGCGCAGTCCTGCGGTTCTGCAAAGTACCGATCCGGTGTTCAACAAGGCGGCTATCGACTCGGCGCTGCGTTACAAGTACAAGCCGCGTGTGATCAATGGCCAGGCGCAGGAAGTGCCGGGCGTACGGACGCGTATCAAGTTCCGTATGAACAAGGGGTAAGAGCATGGTCAATCGCTTGAAAATGCTGCTGCTGGCCGGTTTGCTGGCGCCTGCCGGTTGGGTCTGGGCCCAGAATGGGGCGATCGATGCACGCACCTTTGATCAGCTGACCAAGGCCCAGGAACTGGCCGCCGAGGATCGGCATGAGGATGCCTTGTATGTGCTTGATCGGCTCAAAGAGCGTGGCCGCCTGAACAGCTATGCCACCGCGCAGCTGTGGAACTTCTATGCCTTTATTCACGCCAGTCGTGAGGAGTACCAGAAGGCCATCGACGCGTATTTCATGGTGATGGAGCAGGAGGATGCGCCCAACGGTCTGATTCTGACCGCCAAGTACACCATCGCCCAGCTCTATTTCCAGATGGAGCAGTATGGCGATTGCATACGCTTCATGAACGAATGGCTGGCGAGTGCGGATAAACCCACCGCGACGGCGCATATCATGCTCGCTCAGGCTTATTACCAGACCCATGAATATGATCGCGCGACCGAGAACGTTGATGTTGCGCTTGCCTTGGAGCGGGCCAGCGGGAACCGCATCCAGGAAGGCTGGCTGCGTCTCAAGGCGGTCTTGAGTTATTCCAAGGGCGACTACGCCACCACGGCGCAAACCTACGAAGAACTGATTTCGCTGTATCCCAACAGCACCTATCTGCGGCAATTGGCCGGCATGTACAGCGAAACCGGGGAAAGTGATCAACGCCTGGCGGTGTTTGATGCGTTGTTCGAATACGGCGCACTGAAAACGGAATCTGATCTGCTCAATCTGGCCTATATGTGGCAAGGCGAGCGGGTGCCGTACAAAGCCGGTCGCATCATCGAGCAAGGGATGGATGCAGGCACGATCAGCGAATCGCCCAAGAACATCGAATCGCTGGCCAATGCCTGGGCTCAGGCCAACGAGTATGAAAAAGCCATTCCAACCCTGACCAAGGCGGCCCAGATCAGCGGTGATGGCTTGTATTACGCGCGTCTGGCCGGGGTCCATTTCAATGCCGGCGACTATGCTGCGGCCGCCGATGCCGCGATCCAGGCAGATCAGCAGGGCGGTTTGAAGAACCCGGCCGGCAATCTCATGTTGCTGGGCATGGCCTACTTCAACGATCGTAACTATGAAGATGCGCTGCAGGCGTTCCGACGTGCCAAACAGTCACGCGATACGTTTGCCTCGGCCAACAAGTGGGAGTCGTACACCCTCAAGGAAATCAATCGCATCCGAGAACTTGCTCGCAGTCAACATGAGCTTGAGCAACGCACCCGTGAAGCCATCGAGGCGCGTGAAAACAATCTCGATGCGATCAATTTTGGCGGCTAGGCCAGGGTGCGTTAACGCGTTGGCCCAATGTCAGGGTAACTGCGGACAGATCGGCGCGGTAATCCACCGTGTTGAAGAACCGGTCGAGCCTGACAATGAAGGGGAACGGGCGTAATGGTGCGCTCAATGGGCGGGTGAAGTCGTCCCAATGCACGGGAATGACGACGCGCGCGCCGGTGGCATCGACAACTTCAGCAAAGTAGCTCTGGTAATCGTCCACCAGAGACACGCCCAGAACCGCGATATCGGCCGAGTAGGGTGCCAGAGCGCCCGGTTCAAACCCAGCACTGCCGTGATGCAGAATCGTCCCGTCTGGGTGTTCGATCAATAGGGACCAGGTCCCGCCCTGACGGTAGTCCATGTATCCAGCGGGTGGGCGCAGCGGGGCGTTGATGTCGCCGGTCGGGCGTCCGCCAGTGGCGCCAGCATGACGACTGCGAATCCAGCGCACGTTGAACGGGCCGAATTGCATGGTTTGTTCGGCCGAAGCCAGTTTCAGGCGCGATGGCGGCAAGCCTGCGCCGCGCCCGATATTCAAAGTGCTGGATGAGCCCGCCAGGTCCGCATTGGTCAGCTGGGCCACCACGCCGGCGTCCATGGCGTGATCAAAATGCGAGTGGGATACCAGCACGGCATCCAGCGTTGTCACGCCGGCCTGTTCCAGGCCGAGTCTGATCGCTTCGATGTCCGGGCTAATGTCCTGATTGGTGATCAGGCCGAGCACGCCATCGGGGCGGCTGAAGAACGGATCGATCAGCAGGGCATGTTCGGCGCTGCGCACGAGCAGGGCGCTGACCCCTAGCCAGGTGATTTGTACGGCATCGGGCTGTGCGGGGCCGGGTTGTGCCATTTGCTCATAGCGATCCAGTCCCGGTTGCCACACCCTGGGCACGATCAGCCAACTTGCGGCGACAACAACGATCAGGATCAGAAACAGTTTGAACAGCAGGCGCATGGAAGTCAGTAGGCAAAGGGCGGGACGCAACCTTAGCGCGGCCCGCAACGTGCATCCAGCTTGAACGAAAAAACGCAGGCTGGGCGCACTTCACTGCTAGAATTGCGTCAGCGGAGGTGAGCTTTGATACGACTGATTTTGTGCGATGACCATAGACTGGTGCGAGCCGGTTTGCGCCGGGTGTTGGAAGACACCCCGGCGATGGAAGTCGTGGCTGAGGCCGGTAGCGGTGAAGAGGCCATGGAGCAAGTGCGCGAACTCAAGCCCGATGTGGTTTTGATGGATGTGAACATGCCGGGTATTGGTGGCCTTGAAGCAACGCGCCGCATCCTGCAGCGCCATCCATCGGTGCGCATCATCGCGGTCTCCATGCACATGGATGAGCCGTATCCCAGTCGTTTGTTGTCGGCCGGTGCGCGCGGCTATATCAGCAAGGACGCTGCGGCTGACGAAGTGGTCAGCGCAATTCGTCGGGTGGCAGATGGCGGGATTTATGTCGCCGCGAGTGTAGCCAGCAATCTGGCCGCGAGCCTGGTCAAAGGCAATGACGCGGATCAATCGCCATTTGAACGGCTGTCACAGCGCGAAATGCAGGTCATGCTGATGGTCACCAAGGGGCTGGGCAATCAGGAGATTTCAGACAGCTTGTGTCTGTCGCCCAAAACCGTGAGTACCTACCGCTATCGCCTGTTCGACAAGCTCAACGTCGCCAATGACGTGGAACTGACCCGCATGGCCATGCGGTACGGCGTTCTGGATGCCGGTAGCTGAACCTTTTGACCCGCGGGCCTTTGTTCTCCGGCTAACCACCCAGCCAGGCGTCTACCGCATGCTCGATGGCGACGGTGAGGTGCTTTATGTGGGCAAGGCGCGCAATCTGAAAAAGCGCGTATCCAGCTACTTCCTGCGTGCCAGCGGCAATCCGCGCATCGAGAGCATGGTCGATCAGGTCGCGGCAATCGAGATCAGCATTACCGCCTCGGAAGACGAAGCGTTGCTGCTCGAAAGCAGTCTTATCAAGAGTCTCAAGCCGCGCTACAACGTGTGTTTGCGCGATGACAAGAGCTACCCCTATCTGCGCCTGACCGGCCACCGTTACCCGCGCATCATGTTTCATCGTGGTGCGCGCAAGCCCAATGAGCGCTACTTCGGGCCCTTTCCAAGCGCCGCTACGGTCCGTGACACAATCTCGACCTTACAAAAGGTTTTTGAGGTAAGGGGTTGTTCAGACAGCTATTTTGAAGCCAGAACGCGCCCGTGTTTGCAGCATCAGATTCGCCGTTGCAGCGCGCCTTGTGTCGGCCTGATTTCCGAGCCGGATTACGCGGCGAGTATTGATGCGGTGGATGACGTCATGCATGGGCGGGCCGAATCGCTGGTCGACAACCTGCAGGC
>JBFKEC010000187.1:0-6595 GCA_041619315.1 Oceanococcus sp.
AGCTTGATCCAGTCACCCACAACACCCAGACCGCCAAGACGCTGATCCTCATCGAGATAGTCCTGCTCGCCGCGCACGAATGGCAGGAACCAGTCTTCAAGGTCCGCGCCGGCACAAAAGGCTTTGCCCTCGCCGGTGACCATAATGGCACCAACATTGTCATCCGCATTGGCCCGCTCGATCGCGGCTTGCCAATCATTGATCAAACCCGGCGTCAGGGCGTTGAGGACATTGGGACGATTCAGCGTGATGATGGCCACCGCGCCATCCACCGCATATTGAATCTGCTCGTTCTTTGACATGTATTGCTCAGCTTGTATGAAACAGCCTTGAGCTTATTCGTTTGCCCGCCCGCGCAACTCATGCTTTCGGATCATGGCCGCGCCAGAGCTGGGCGCTGGCCGGGTCGATTGAGGTGCTTAAGCACGCCACCCTGAGCGACAGCCGAGGGGGGCTGACCGGGCATGGCGCCCGGTCAGAATGGCCTCAGAACTCTTCCAGCAGACGACCTTTACCGAGAATCTTGTCGTTGACGCCACAGGCCCGCAGGGCGTGCCACACGGTCGCCACGTTGATCGGAATCAACGGCTTTTCCAGCCAGTGCTCCAGGGTCGGGAACAGATCGACAGTCGACAGATTGGTGCCGCACTGGATGATCGCATCGACATCATCACCATCGACAGCCTTGACCGCATCCACAACCTGCTTGATCGAGGTTTCCGCGATGGCGGTGGCCGACGGCCGGTTGAGGCCGGCGATGTGCTTGACCTCAAAACCGATCTCGGAAAAGAAACGGCGTACGTTGTCATCCCCAACAGGCGGGTACGGGGTGATCACGGAAATGCGCTTGGCGCCAAAGTTATGCAACGCATCACGGGTTGCACCTGCGCCCGTGGTCATGCTCATGCTGCCAATCTGGTCCTGAATCGCCCCTTCAAACTCGACGTTGCCTTCCATGCCGCCCCAGAACGTTTCAGCCGACATGCCCAGCATCAGGTGGGTGATCTTGGCCGACATGACGTTGTCGATGGCCGGCGGCAGTTCCTTGCGCATGAGTTCCAGAAAACGCTCGAACACGGTGTTTTCATCGTCTCCGGTTTTGGCCATTTCATCGGCCCAGTTGCGCAGCTCAATCCAGAAACGCGAGGGATGCCAGGTCACGCCCGTCAGACCGAATTTCTGCAGGTCGTACTCCACCCCGGTGTTGGTTGAAGGGATCAGCACGCCGATACGGGCGCGACCGGCGACTTGATAGTTGTCCATTAGTGCGCCTCCTCGGCGAACAGATCACGTTTCTTGAATCCTGCGGTCATGAAGCGACCGAAAGCTTTTCCTGAGGTCAGCCAGGCCACCTTGGCGCCCGACTTGTTGGTGGCCAGAACTTGCTGTGCCAACCACGGGGTTACGGTTTCGACCCGGTCACCCAGAATGTTGAAGATCTTTTTGACCTTGGCCCATTCCGGCGACGTCTGATCGTAGTCTCCAATCAGCAAATCGGTGACCACGATGCCCGGACTCAGGGAGCAGACCTGAACCGGCGTGCCCTTGAGTTCCTTGTGCAAGGACTTGAGCATGTAGTGCACCGCTCGCTTGGTCGCGCCGTAGGCGGTCATGCCCGGCTGCGTCTGACCATTGCTGCCAAACCCTTCCATGGTCCAGACCTGCCCGCCACCCTGCTGCAACATGCGCTGGATGACCACCTGATTGGCCAGCAGCGCGCCGCACAGGTTGATCGACACTATGCGTTGGATATCGCTTGCGGCACATTCGTGCAAGGGTGCCCGCGGGATGCTGATGCCGGCATTGTTGATCCACACATCAACCCGCCCGAAAGCCTGGCAGGCAGCGTCCCACAAGCCGCCGAGCTGAGCCTCATCGGTCACTTCACAGACCGCGCCAGCAACACGCCCGGGGTGCTCCGCCGACAACTCAGCAACCCGCGCATCCACCGCCTGCTGGGAACGCCCAGCGATCACCACCTGGCAGCCCTGCGCGGCAAATGCGCGCGCAAGGCCCAGGCCGATCCCGCGCGTGCTGCCGGTAATCACTACTGTTTTCATGTTCAGCTGCCCTTGGCCTCGGCCATTTGGCTGGCACCCATGCGCATCGCAATCATGCGATCCACTTCGCCGGCGCCGAACACGTTCTCGGCCAGCTTGTTCATCGGATCACGCTGGTAACCCAGGCGGCGCACCTGATGGTCATACGCCTGCAGCGCAGCACGCTGCTCTGGCGGCACGCTGGAAGCCTGATCCAGCCAACCCATCCAGCGCGCTACAAAGCGCTTTGCATAGGCTTCGAGCTTGTCCAGATTGGCGTCATTCAGATCCCCGGCCATGCTCAGGCCCACCGGTGAAAGCAAGGCACGCATATAGGTGCCGTGGCTGACCGACCAGTGGAAATCGGGATCGCCGCGCAGCGCAAGAAAGTCCTCATTGACCTCACCACCGTAGTATTTGTCGAGGTAGTTTTCATCGGTGCGCAGATCACGCCGCGGGACATAATCGGCGTAGAAAAACAGCTTGGGAATGGTGCCGAAAATCACGATCAGATGCGGCACATCCGTTTCCGGCCCAAGAAAGCAGGTGGCATTCATGTCGAGAATCGAGGCTTTGCGATTGCCCAGCCAGGAGTTCACCAACCATTCGCAGCCCGGCCCGGAGTACGCATTGAACGAGCCTTCGAAGGCACCGTCCGGGCTGGTGTAGTAATCACGCCCCTCACATTCCGGATGACGCTCGACCGCAAAACGTCCAGCGATCTGGTTTTTGAAGCCTTCGAGAATGCCGAAACAGCGTTCCCAGGCCTGGCTTACGTCCACATCCGGGTTTTCGGCCAGAAATTGGTGGATGGTTTTGGTATCCGCACTCATACAATTGTCCCTTTGGTCAGCATCCCGGCCAGTGCCGGGCTTGGTTTTACAGTCCGGCTTCGGAAAACAGGTCGGCACGTGGACGCAGCCGCGCCATGGCGAATCGCTGGGCGATTTTGGCCCCCGTCAACCAGGCAATCTTTCCGCCACTGGATTTCATCGCGAGCATTTTGTCGATCAGGTAAGGCGCCACCGTTTCCGGTTTGTCGCCAAGAATGTTCAATATCTTGCGGCTGCGTTCGAAGTTGTCCGGGTCCGCCTGAACCTCACGCAACATGCCTTCGCTGACGACCATGCCGGGGCGCACGCGCCCGACGATCACCGCGCTGTCCTTGAGTTCCTTGACCAGCGCACGGCTCAGATAATCCAGCCCACGCTTGGTGCTGCCGTAAATCCCCATGCCGGGGAAGAACTCTCCGTCCGAGCCGCCCCCGAGGATGTTGAAAATGCGCCCCTGACCCTGCTCACGCATACCACCAGCAGCCACCTGGCAGCCATGAATGGTGCCGAGCATATTGGTCTGCAGCATGCGCTGCACAGCCTCCTGCGATGTGTCTTCGATGCGTTTGGTGGTGTGCGCCACGCCGGCATTGTTGATCCACACATCAACCTGGCCCCATGCGCTGGTTGCGGCATCCCACAGGGCCTGAACCTGAGCCTTGTCGGACACATCGGCCGGCTGGCCAATGGCGCGCTCGCACTGACTGGCATCCAGCGCCTGCAAGGCGGCATCCACCGCCGACTGCGTGCGCCCGCTGATCAGAACGTTGTGGCCCTTGCTGAGGGCCTCGCGGGCCAACGCAAAACCAATTCCCTTGGTACTTCCTGTGATGACGAAATTGCTCATCGCAGCGTCCACTCGATGTGGCTGTGGCGATCAAGGCCAGCCGCCTGCGGCGCCAGCCTGTGGGCCGTCGCGGCATCGCCCAGCCCCACTCTTCGTACTTTGTTCATGCGCTTGCCCCTTATGTTTCATATTGTTATATCATTAATACAATTAAGTCGCCAACGACCTGCTTATGACCTCTCACTCCACTCTCGGAATTCGCCTGACAGACGGCGTTAAACCACACCATCTGTGGTGCTATCTGCTGGTTGCGATCATCTCGTCGTCATACGCCGGTGCGTTGGCTGTGCTGCAACCCGGCCTGCTTCACGCCATGGGCATCGACCAGGCCAGCCAGGCCACGCTGACCGGCAACCTGGCCGCCTTGCAGGAACTGGTATTCATTATTCTGCTCGGGCCGATTGGCGCGCTGGCAGATCGCATCGGGCGCCGCGTGGTCTACACCGGCGGCCTGCTGATCACCGCTGTCGGCTACGCCTTGTATGCCCACGCCGGCTCGGTTACCGAACTCGTCGCCCTGCGTCTGATCGTGGCACTGGGCAGCGCTGCGGTTATCGGCATGATGGTGACAGTCATCGCCGACTACCCACAGGAAGCTGATCGCGGCAAGGCCAACGGCCTGCAAGGCATGGTTGCAACGCTGGGCGCATTCGTAGCACCTCTGCTGCTGCCACTGCCCGCTTTGTTTGCCGCGGGCGGTATGGGGCAATTGGCCGCCCAGCAAGCCACTTTTGCGGTGGCCGGCAGCCTCGGTGTTGTGGCCGCGGTGATTGCCGCGGTGGGCCTGTCAGGACAGGCCGGACGCATCGCTCAATCCGCACAACTGCCCTTACCCACCTTGTTGCGCCAGGGCTTTGCCAGCGCCAAGGACCCTCTGATCGCGCTGGCCTTTGCCGCCGCCTTCACCTCACGCGGCGTGCTTGCCGTTACCGGCGCGTTCATGAGCCTGTGGCTGGTTCAGGTCGGCATTGCCGATCTGGGCATGAGCGCCAGTGATGCCATGAACAAACTGGCCATGCCGCGCGTACTGGCGATTGTGACCGGCGCGCTGATCGGCTCGATATTAATGGGCATGCTGGCTGACCGCATGCGCCGCATCAGCGCCGTGGCACTGGCCAGCGGTGTAACCGCTTGCGTCTATCTGTCCATGCTGTTTGTCGATGACCCCACAGCGGGCTGGGTGTTTGTCCTGCTCGGCATGATGGGCATTGCCGAAATCAGTGCCTTTGTCGCCAGCCAGGCTTTGATTGGCCAGCAGGCCACACCAGCCCTGCGCGGCGTCATTATTGGATTTTTCGGTATGGCCGGTGCGGTTGGAATACTGGTCGGAACAACCGCAGGCGGTTATCTGTTCCGTGACTTGGGACCCAGCGCACCGTTCGTACTGTTTGGCGCGTTCAATCTGGCCGTATGCCTGTGGGCCCTCAAACAACGCCGCCAACCCGACACCTTCTTGCAAACTGCCGAGGCCAAAGTATGAAACCCGCTCCTGTCATCATCGCCGGCTCCGGTCCTTGCGGTTCCACTCTGGCTCTGGCCCTGGGCCGCGCTGGCCTGGATGTGATTTTGCTGGAAAAGGAAGCCACCCTGCCGCGCGATCTGCGCGCCTCGACCTTCCACCCGCCAACACTCGAAATGCTCGATGACCTGGGTGTGGCCAGCGCCATGATCGACAAGGGCCTGGTCGTCGACCGCTACCAGTACCGCGACCGGCGTACCGGCGAAGTGGCCGAGTTCGACATGAACCTGATCGCCTCAGACACACGCTTTCCATTTCGCCTGCAGCTCGAACAGTACGAGATGACCCATCTGGTGCGCGATGAACTCGCCACCCTGCCAACGGTGGATCAGCGCTTTGGCTGCGAGGTCATCGATGTCGAGCAGGATGACGACGGCGTGCGCGTACGCGTCAACACCAGCGATGGCGAGCAGGTCCTCAACGGCAGCTTCGCTATCGGCTGCGACGGCGCCTCAAGCCGCGTACGCAAGGCCGCTGGCATCGGTTTTGGCGGCTTCACGTATAACGAAAAATTCCTCGTTGTGAGCACAGCGTTTGCGTTTGAGGATGTGTTCGACAACCTGTCCTACGTGAACTACGTGGCCGACCCTGACGAATGGTGCGTGATCCTGCGCACCGAAAAAATTTGGCGCGTGCTGGTCCCGGTCACCCCGCAAACTGAAGCCGAGGAAGCGCACATCCTCAGCGACGAATTCATCCAGGCACGCCTGCAGCATCTGCATGCGCGGGACGAGGACTACGAAATCGGCCACCGCACCCTGTACCGGGTGCACCAGCGCGTCTCCGACACCTATGTACGCGATCGCATCGTGCTCGCCGGTGACGCCTGCCACATCAACAACCCCTTGGGCGGCATGGGCATGAATGGCGGCATACACGACGCCGTGAATCTGGCCGAAAAGCTCGTCGAGATCCTGATCAACGGTGAGGACCATGCGCAAAAGCTGGCCTTGTACGATCGGCAACGTCGCGACCTGGCCGTGCAGTTTGTGCAGGAGCACACCATCAACAACAAGAAGTTGATGGAATCCACAGACCCGGACATTCAGAACAAGCGCCAAAAAATGCTCATGGACACGGCAGCCGATCCGCAGCGCGCCCACGCCTTTATCCGCGAACGCGCCATGATCGACTGCGTGCGTGATTCGCTGGCAGTGAGCTAAGCCGCACCCCCTGACATTCGCGCTTTGTGGATCAATGGAAGCCGCATATTGGCTGGCCACCCTCGCCCCAGGGGCAAAATTCGCCGATTTTGCTGAGTCAACGCCATGCAATCTCGATATCGGCCGTTGATTTGGCAGACAGGCTGTCGCGCGCTTGAGAACACCGCCATGTTTGCATTGCCCAAATGCTCAGG
>JBFKEC010000188.1:0-6540 GCA_041619315.1 Oceanococcus sp.
CCCAAATGCACCAGACTGGCCAGCAGCAGGGCCGGCAGCAACAGGCCAAACAATGGTACGAGCACAAGATTGACCGACGCCCCCAACAAGGAGACACCACCAAACATCAGAGCACCAAGCGGCAGCAACAACGCAGCCAGGACCAGCTGTATACCGAATAGCTGCACCAAACGTGGCTGCGCTGCATGACATTGCAGATACACGATGATGCCACCGGCGGCGACGAAAGATAGCCACAGGCCCGGCATGATCACGCTGAACGGATTAACCGCCACGACCAGTACAAAGGCCAGCGCCAACACCTGCAATGCCTGACGCTGGCGCCCCGCCAGCATCGCCAGAACGCCGAACAGACACATGACAAGCGCCCGCTGCACCGGCAATCCAAATCCCGACACCCAGGCATAACCCAGGGCGCAAGCCACTGCGCTCAGTGCGCCCCAGTCGCGTGCTCGCGGCCACACATAAACACCGGCCAGTTTCCACAGCGTGATACCCAACAGCCAGCCAAAGCCGGATATCAAGCCCAGATGCAACCCGGAAATCGCGAACAAATGTGTCGTGCCGGTGCGGCGCAATATGTCCCAGTCCGAATCTTCCAGACCGCGCCGGTCACCCAGCAAAAGTGCGCGCAATGTGGCACTGGCCCGCGGCCGACCCAGGTGTTCCAGTTGATCCGCCCAGCGTTTGCGCCAATCGCCTGCGCTGCGCCCGCACAGCTCGCCGCCACGCACGCTGGCCTTGCCCGCATAGCCTTCACGAAACAGCCAGGACTCATAGTCCAGCCCACCCGGATTGGCATTGCCGTGCGGCGGTCGCACACGCAGCTGCAAGGTCCAGCAATCGCCGCGCTGCAATTCAGGAGCATCGCGATACCAGGCGACACGCAGCAAGCCCGGACTGTCGCTCTCAGGCCGAAAGGCAAAATAGGCATTGCCAGCCAGACCGTGCTGCGGCGCCCCTACGATCTCACCGCGCACGCTCAAGTCCTGGACCGGGACCATGACGCGCTGCGCCCAAGCCTGCTGATACGTCCAGGCCATCCAGCCACCCAGCAGCGCAGCAAGCACGATCAGCAAGGCCTGGCGCCGCCAGAATGGCAGTGCCAGCAGGGCCAGTAAAAACCACAGTGGTGACAGTGCTTGCTCGCGAAACAACAACAGCGCGGCCCACCCGATGCTGATCACGGCCAATCCTGGCCAGGTCAGCGGGGTGACCGTCAATCGCCACATGATTCAGAGCGCTTGCAGTTGCCCTGCGCGCAATTCGAGCTGGCGATCGGTGCGCGCCGCCAGCCCAGGATCGTGGGTCACGATGACCAGACTGGTGCCCAGCTCACGATTGAGTTCGAGCATCAAATCAAACACTCGCGCCGCATTCTGCGCATCCAGATTGCCGGTCGGCTCATCGGCCAAGACACATTGCGGACGGCTGACCAGAGCACGAGCAACCGCCGCACGCTGACGCTCACCGCCGGACAACTCACCCGGCTTGTGATCCAGCCGATCAGCCAAACCAACACGCTCAAGCATCTTCTCTGCCGCCCGCTCGGCCTTCGCTGCCGACTCCCGCCTCAGCAGCAGCGGCATGGCCACATTTTCCCGCGCACTGAACTCTGGCAGCAGATGATGAAACTGGTAGATGAAACCGAGATGCTGGTTACGCATGCGCCCGCGCGCTGCCTTGCCCAGGCGGGTAAACGGTTTACCCGCGATACGCACTTCGCCGGCACTGGGATCATCCAGCCCGCCCAGCAGTTGCAGCAAGGTGCTCTTGCCCGAGCCCGACTGACCGACAATCGCAATCACCTCACCGCTGGTGATGCGCAGATCAATATCGGTCAGCACATCAAGCGCGCGCCCGACATCATTAAACTGACGCGACAGGCCGGTACATTCAATGACCACATCATTCATAGCGCAGCGCCTCCGCAGGTTCGATCCGCGCTGCGCGCCAAGCCGGATACAGGGTTGAAGTCAGTCCCAGGCCGAGCGACAGCAATCCAATCTTGATCACATCGGACCACACCAGATCCGATGGCAGATTGCTGATGTAATAGACATCATCGGCCAGCAAGTCGCGGCCCAGCCACGATTCGATCGCTGGCACCAGTGTCTCGATGTTCATGGCCAAGCCAATACCACCGGCCAGCCCCAGCAGCGTGCCCACCACCCCGATCAAGGTGCCATTGACCATGAACACCGCCATGATGCTGCGCGGTGACGCCCCGAGGGTGCGCAATATCGCGATATCCGCCTGCTTGTCGGTCACCGCCATCACCAAAGTGGACACGATGTTGAAGGCAGCCACCGCCACGATCAGACTGAGGATGATAAACATCACGCGCTTTTCGGTCTGAATGGCAGCAAAGAAGTTGCGGTGCTGGCGGGTCCAGTCGCTGACCTGATAGAAACCCGGCAAATTGGCCTGCAACTCGCGCGCCAGATAGGGCGCCTGATAGACATCATCGAACTCGACGCGCAAGCCATTGACCGCATCGCCCAAGCGATACAGGGCGGCCGCATCACGCCGATGCATCAGCACCAGGCTGCGGTCGTATTCATACATGCCGATTTCGAACACCCCTACCACGCTGAAACGCCGAAAACGCGGCGACACGCCGACCGGCGTGACATTGGCCGTGGGAATCAACATATCCAGATTGTCGCCCGGCACCACCCCCATGGCCATGGCCAGATGGCGCCCGATCACCACGCCAAACTCGCCGCTGCGCAAATCCTCAAGTTCCCCGACCAGCATGTGCTCGCTGATCTTTGATATGGCCGCCTCAGCCACGGGCTCGATGCCGCGCAGCAGCACGCCGGACAGCTGTTGACCGCTACGCACCATACCCTCGCCCTCTATGAACGGCGCGCTGCCCATCACATGTGGCGACTGATCAACCTGCTCAGCCAGACTCTCCCAATCGTAGATGGCCCGACCAGCCTGTTTGATGACGGCATGCGACGTCATCCCCAGGATGCGCGCGCGCAACTCGTTCTCGAACCCGTTCATGACCGACAGCACGGTGATCAGCGCGGTGACCCCCAGCGCGATGCCGACCATGGAGGTCCCGGAAATAAAGGAGATGAAATGATTGCGGCGCTTAGCGCGGGTATAGCGCAGGCCGATAAAGAGTTCGAAGGGTTGTTTCATGGCGGCGCCAGTATACGCAAGCGGAGACATGTGGCCGCGGGATGCAGGCCCGCCGCGGTCACGCTAATATCGGGGTACTGCTGGAGATAGTGACCATGACGCGTACCCTTTTACTCACCGGCCTGCTTGTTGCCCTGCCCTTGCACGCCGAAGTGCTGACCCTGCCGGGCGGACCTGTGCCCGAGCAGCCGTCACAAATGGCACCCGACTACGAGCATATGCCCGTAGATCGCAGCCATTTGCCACGCACTGGCAGCAGCAAAACCACCGTGCTGAACCAGTACGGGGAGCCGATCAGCATTTCCGGCCCGGTCGGTGACCCACCGATCAGTCGCTGGGTGTACGGCGATTTCGTGGTGTTCTTCGAATATGACCACGTTATCAATGCGGTGATCCCCGGCAAGCCGCGGCCGATATACAACCGCGAAGAATTGCGCCCCGGGGATCCCGGATACTGATTTTCAGGTTTCAACGATGTTGCGTGCGCCCTTGATGAAATCTTCGGCGCTTTTCTCGCTGCCCTCATCGGTCAGATCGGGCAGTTTGACCGGCACATCCTTGCCGCGAACACAGGCCGGACGGGCATACATCGCATCCACCCAGCGCTGAAGGTTATCCAGCCCTTCGACCGATGCACCAGACCATTTGTGGGTTCTGACCCAGCACCAGTTGGCAATGTCAGCGATGGAATAGTCATCGGCCAGCCACTCCGATTCCTCCAGTCGCTTGTCGAGCACTTCAAACAGGCGCCGGCATTCGTTCTGATAGCGGTCAATTGCGGGCTGAATTTTCTCCGGAAAATACCGATAGAACACATTGGCCTGCCCCATCATGGGCCCAACGCCACCCATCTGGAACATCAGCCATTGCAGCACCCGTGACCGGCCCTTGACGTCACTGGGCAGCAAGCGCCCGGTCTTCTCGGCCAGATAGATCAGAATGGCGCCGGATTCAAACACGGCAAAATCATCGTTGTCCGCATCCACAATCACGGGAATTTTCCCGTTCGGATTCAAGACACGAAAATCGGGCTTGTGCTGGTCGCCACCCATGATATTGACCGGATGCACGGTGTAATCCAGTTCCAGTTCTTCAAGGCAGACCGAAGCCTTCCAGCCATTCGGCGTTGGCGCGGTGTACAGATGAATCATGCCGCAGCGCCGGCACGCAAAGCTTGCGCGCTGGGTCGCGCTGCAATGGCCTTGAGGTAACGCACCACATGTGGATGCTCGTTCGCATCGGGGGCAATCTGACTGATACGGCCAAAGCCCAGACCGATGTAGGCGGTGATGTCGGCGACCGTGAACTCATCCCCGACCAGAAAATCGCGATCGGTCAGTTCCTTGTTCAGGACCTTAATGCGCTTGAGTGCCACGTCGCGCTGCAACGCGGCGAAATCCGCGCACTGAATGGGTTCCAGCGCCTTGGCTGCAGGATGTCCATGACGAAACGTCATGGCGATCGGCATCATCAGCTCCAGTTCCATGATGCGTTGATACATCTCAACCTGGGCACGCTGCACCGGGGTTGAGCCGAACAATGGCGGCTGCGGATGCAATTCCTCGATGTAGCGGCAAATCGCAATGCTCTCGCGAATCACCGTGCCATCGTCCAGCACCAGCGCGGGCACCTTGCGATTGGGCGCAATCGCCTTGTACTCGTCACCGTGATGCTCGCCTTTCATCAGCTCGATCTGACGAAACGGAATCTCGATTCCTTTCTCATGCAGATACATTTCCACCCGATCCGAATTGGGCGCCATCTTCGATCCGTAAAGCAGCATTGTTGTCTCCTGGCTTGTCGAGGCGCCATCCAATCAGACAGCCTCGCTTATGGTCAATTATGATGCGCGCAGTTCGCCATACAACGAGCTGCGCGATCCAGTCTTTATACACTGCCAGATTCTTTTTTACATAGCGTAAACAATGGTTCGATTACCTGCTGAATGGGAAGCCCAGTCCGCCATCTTGCTGACCTGGCCCAATCCGGATGGCGACTTTTCCGCCTCACCCGAAAGCTACGCCGAGGTGTGCCGCTGCTTTGAAGCACTGGTGTGTAACATCGCGCGCTTTCAGCCCGTGCGCATCACATTCGGTAACGACACTGAACACACCCGTGTGCAAGCCTGGCTCAACGCCCAGTCCCTGCCCCACCCGGTCACGCTCTACCGTCTGCCCAGCGATGATGTCTGGGCCCGCGATCACAGCCCGATCGGCGTTTATCGCGATGGCCGCGCGGCCTTGCTGAAGTTTGGTTTTGACGGCTGGGGTGGCAAGTACCCGGCGGCCCGTGACAACGCCCTGGCCCCACAGCTGGCGGCGCTGGGTGCGTTTGGCGAGCTGCCGCTAAGCAGCGTCGACATGGTGCTGGAAGGTGGCGCAATCGAAAGCGACGGCCAGGGCACGTTGCTGGCCACACGTAGCAGCGTGCTCGACCCCAAACGCAACCCGCAGCGCAGCACCCACGAGCTGCAGCAGCAACTGATTGAGGTGTTCGGGCTGCAGCGCATCCTGTGGTTGGATCACGGCGCACTCAAAGGCGATGACACCGATGGTCATATCGACACGCTGGCCCGCTTCGTCAGCCCCGACACCATCGTTTACCAGGCCGCGGGCGGCGATCTCGACGTCAATCGCGAGGAACTCACACGCATGGCCGAAGAACTGCATCAGCTGCGCACGCTGGATGGGCAACCCTACCGCTTGCTGCCACTGCCCTGGGCCGGACTGCATCGCGATGAACAGGGCAACGATCTGCCGGCCAGTTACGCCAATTTTCTGATCCTCAATCAGGCCGTGCTCATACCCACCTATGGCAGCGAGGCCGACGCCCAGGCGCTTGCCGTCATGCGCCAGGCCATGCCACAGCACCAGATCATTGGAGTCGATTGCCAGGCGCTGATCCGGCAATATGGCAGTTTGCACTGTGTCACCATGAATCTACCCGCATGAGCACCCGTATCCTCAAGACCGGACTGGTCCAGCAGCACTGCAGCGACGATCGCCAAGCCAATCTGGCCGCCAGCATCGCCGCCATACGCGATCTTGCCGCCCAGGGCGCAGAACTGATCGTGTTGCAGGAACTGCACACCAGTCGCTACTTCTGTCAGGTTGAAGACCCGGCCCTGTTTGATCTGGCCGAGCCCATCCCCGGGCCCAGCTCCGATGCACTGGGTGTGGTTGCTCACGAGTGCAACGTGGTGCTGGTGGCCTCACTGTTCGAGCGCCGCGCGGCGGGGCTGGCGCACAACACTGCGGTGATTTTCGAACGCGACGGGCGCATCGCCGGGCGTTATCGCAAGATGCACATCCCGGACGATCCTGGCTATTACGAAAAATTCTATTTCACGCCGGGCGATCTGGGTTTCCAGCCCATCGACACCAG
>JBFKEC010000189.1:0-6514 GCA_041619315.1 Oceanococcus sp.
ATGGCAAACGCATAACGGTCAAGGGCACGCCCGCGGTTCAGGTGGCTGGTCAGGGCGGCCTGCTGGATGTGGCGGTACATCCTGCATTTACCAGCGATGGGGACAACAACTGGGTCTACCTGAGCTTCAACCAGGGCAGCGATGACGCTTACGGCACCGCCCTGGGACGCGGCCGTCTGGTTCGCGAAGGAAACAGTGCGCGTCTGCAAGAGTGGCAAACTCTGTTCAGCCTACCCGGCAAAACCCGCTCCGGCCGCCATTTCGGCTCGCGCATCGCCTTCGACAATGACGGACATGTGTATTTCAGCATCGGTGATCGCGGTGATCGCCCGCGCGCTCAGGATCTGGCCGACCCGGCCGGCAGCGTGCTGCGCCTGCACCTGGATGGCACGATACCCGACGACAACCCGTATACGGACAATGCCAAGGCCCATCCAGCAGTATTCAGTCATGGCCATCGCAATATCCAGGGTATGGCCGTCTCGCCCGCTGATGGCTCGATCTGGACTCACGAACACGGCCCCCAGGGTGGTGACGAGGTCAACCGGATTCTGCCCGGCAGCAATTACGGCTGGCCAGTGATCACCTACGGCAAGGAATACGGCACGGGTTTTTCAATTGGTGAAGGCAGTGAAAAGCCCGGCATACAAGAACCCTTGCATTACTGGGTGCCATCGATCGCGCCCTCCGGCCTGGCCTTCTACAGGGGGCAGGCGTTTTCTGCCTGGCAGGGCGATCTGCTCGTCGGGGCACTCAAACATCGCCGCCTGGTCAGACTCGACATCGAAGATGGCCGCATCGTTGCTGAGCACCGTTACATTGCCGGTGAAGAGGCGCGCATCCGCGACGTGCGCGTGGGCCCGGACGGATTGATATACCTGCTCACTGATGCCTCCAATGGCAAGTTGATTCGCCTGTCGCCCCTGCCCTAGCTGCGGGCCGCATCCACCCCCAGAATCACGCCACGCTGTTGCAGCTTGTCCAGCAGTTCGCGAGCGAACCCAAGCAATTGCTCATACGGCATGGCCAGTTCCGCCGCAATCTGCGCCAGCGCCTGGGCACCACTTTGCGCTGAGCCGGCAAGCAGCTCGATAAATCGCGCCGTCACCACATTGAGTTCAAGAAATCCGACCTGTTCATCGCGTTGACGAAAGACCAGCAGGCAAGTCGGCGTGGCCGGCGCCTGCTCGGGCTGAAAATCGGGGCCAATGCGGTGCACCGGATAGTCGTAGCTGAGCAGACGCATCCACGGGCTGAACACGCAAGGCCGCTCCATCACATCGCCGTTCGGATCGAAGTCATCAGGCAAGGGTTCAGGGTCTATCGCCAGCACCAGTTCAATCCATTCATAGTGTGCCAGCTCGAGCATGAACGGCGGGTCCACCGCGCGCATGTGATGGCCATGCTCAAGGTAGTTCACGAACTCCTCGGCAAGCTGATAGAACTGCGGGCGGGTGCAGCTGTGACGCGCATAAAAGCTGCGCACCAGTGCCGCCCAGTCAGCCTCACCATACAGCCGGCGCAAAACCGGAAAGGCCTGGCTCAGAAAGCCGTCGATGTTGTTGAAAAACAGACGCCGGTATATCGCCATGCGGCGCGCCTCGATCGCCTCCGGCAGCGGCTGTCGATCAGGATCACGGATGTGCCCGGCAAAGGCCGCCTGCACACGCTGAAAATCAGCCTCAGCCATGAGCCAGCTGAACCCCGCTGCGGTCGCGCCGGGCTATCTGGCGAATCTGTTCGACTTCGCTCAGCAATTCAGCCAGCGGTGGGATGTTGAAATCACGCTCCAGCAGGGTCGGCACCACGCCCACATGGCTATAGGCCGCATCGAGCAGACGCCACACGCTATCGGCAACATCTGCCCCATGGGTATCAACGCGCAGATCGTCGCCCTCATGATCGTGACCGGCCACATGCATGTAGGCCACACGTTGGGCCGGCAGACCACGCAGAAACGCCAGCGCATCGTAACCATGATTGATGCTGTTGACGATGATGTTGTTGACGTCCAGCAGCAGCTCGCAGTCGGCTTCTTCTAGCACGGCGCAGATAAACGCCAGCTCGCTCATGGCCGCACCGGGGGCGGCGTAGTACGACACATTTTCAAGCGCCAGCGGGCGTTGCAGATGTTCCTGCACAGCACGCACGCGGTCGGCCACGTAGCGCACCGCCTCCTCGGTAAAGGGTATCGGCATCAGATCGTAAAGATGGCCATGATCGGCGCAGGCACTGAGGTGCTCGGAATACACCACCACCTCATGCTGGTCCAGAAAACCCTTGAGCTGATCCAGAAACGCGCGGTCCAGCGGTCGCGGCCCGCCGATATCCAGCGACAGGCCATGACAGTACAACGGCCGCTGCGCGGCAAGCTCGGCAAACTGCCGCCCGAGACGACCGCCAATGCCGATCCAGTTTTCCGGCGCGACTTCGACGAAGTCCACACAGGCCGGCGGGTTGTCGACAAACTGCGGCAGGAAATCCCGCCGCAGTCCCAGCCCGGCAAGACCGGGTGTATGTGTACTGGACACAGGCTTACTTGCCGATCATGCGATCCATGCGCGCACCAGGTTCACCGCATTTGCCTTCACCACATTTGTGCTCGCTGGCCTTGGCTTCACTGCCTCCGCACTTGCCTTCGCCGCATTTGTGTTCGCCGGCTTTGGCTTCACCGCACCGCGCTTCGCCACATTTGGCTTCCTTGGCCTTGTCTGCGCCGCAACGGGCTTCACCGCATTTGCCTTCGCCACACTTGGCCTCGGCCACTTGCATGTAGCCGCTGCCAAGATCTGTGGCCTGGAACGGGTTGGCTTGCGCCTGCACCGCCCCGGACATGGCCATGGACAAAGCCAGTGCTGAACCCGACGTCAGAACCATGGAACGTCCCAGTTGTTTGTTTGTCATCACAATGCTCCTTGCAATCAAATTGTGCCCGCGAGCCGGGCCCATCATGAATTCATGCTGCCGAATCTACAGACCGTGACACGGCAGGAAAACTTACACGGGCAGCGCAAGGCACGGGCGCCACAACTCGCTGCATGGCCTGACTATGGTGCACACTGCGTGCTCGCTTCATTCTAGCTTTTCGTCCATGAGCAGCCCCCACAAACGTATTTTTATCAGCGGCGCCGCAGCCGGAATTGGCAAAGCCTGCGCCGAAGCCTTTCACCGCCAGGGCTGGCATGTCGGTGTCTACGACATCGATGAAGCCGGCTGCCAACGCCTGGCCGAACAGCTTGGGCCGCAGCGGGTCAGCTGGGGCGCACTGGATGTGACCGATGCTCACGCCTGGACGCGTGCGCTGCACGACTTTTGCGCCGCGCATGACGGGCAGCTGGATGCCCTGCTTAACAATGCCGGCGTGCTCAGCTCGGGTGAGTTCCAGACCATTGATCTGGACGCCCAGCACCGCATGGTCGACATCAACGTCAAGGGCGTGATGAACGGCTGTCATGCCGCGTTTGCCTATTTGCGCGACACCCCAGGAGCCTGCCTGATCAACATGACATCGGCTTCAGCAATCTATGGGCAGGCCGAACTGGCGACCTATTCATCCACCAAGTTCTTTGTCCGTGGACTGACCGAGGCGCTGGATCTGGAGTGGACGAAATACGACATCCGCGTATGCGATATCTGGCCGCTGTTCGTGCGCACCGCCATGATCGACCAGCTCGACAAGGCCCAGAGCGTCAAAAACATGGGGGTTAAGCTGACCCCACAGGACGTCGCCGCCACCGTGCTCAAGGCCGCCAACTACCGTGGCCCGGTAGCAAAAGTGCATTGGACCGTCGGATTGTCCACCAAAGCTTTGTATCAGGCGGTTAAAATTGCGCCCCTTTGGCTCACCCGCCAGATCAATCAGCGCCTGACTCGGGCGCAATAACCGCCGAGAAATCAACTCCAGATGGAAGTTCATTCAGAGATCGTTGACGACCTGCTCGTGGTATTCCCGCGTGGCGCCCTGGATGCCGACGCGGCACCTCGACTGACCGAGTTGAGTGCACGCATGGCCGCTCAGGATGGCGCGCATGCGGTCATTGATCTGGCCGCTGTGAGCTTCGTCGACTCCACGGGCATTGGCGCGCTGGTGTCGATACACAAACAGCTCAAGGGCTTTGACAAGACGGTGTGCTTTGTTGGCGCCAAAGGTCAGCCCGCCGACATGCTGAGTTTTCTGCGCATAGACCAGGTCATTCCCAGCTACGCGACTCTCGACGAAATGCGCCGCGACCAGAAACACCAGGCATAAGCACTGCTCAGGGTTTGTTGATCTTGCCCTGCGCCATGTACTCGATCAGATCGACGAATTGCTCGTCGCTGCAATCCCGACACATACCCATGGGCGGCATACCGGCCCAGCCAGAGCGGGTGCGCGTGAGCAGCACCTCACGCCCCTGGTCAAGGCGCGCAGTCCAGGCCGCAGCATCGCCGGTGCGCGGTGCACCCGCCGTGCCCCGAGCATGACAACTGATACAGCTACGGTTGTACAGGGTCAGCGTCGCTTCGCTGGCTTTGATCAGCGGCTCGGGCGTTGGCAGTGGCGGCGCTGAACCGCCACAGCCAGCCAGCAGCAGGATTAGCGCGCAACCAGGCGCAGCCAGGCGTTGATGAATCGTCATGGTTGAGGCCGTCCAGCGGAACATTGAGGCCAGCTGGCCTTTAGGATTGAAATGAAAATGCGGCGGGCGGATGCCTACACATCCGCCCGACCATTATGCCCACAAATCAGGATTCATCCGCCGGCATAAAGCCAATGATTTCATTCCAGCTGCCGCGATCCTGATGCGGCATGGTCAGGCACGGACCGATGATACCGGACAATGAACACACGCTGTCGCGATGATGGACACGCCGGAAATCCTGCGGATCGCTTGAGCCGTAGGTTGCTTCCAGACGCACACGCGCCTCGGCAAGCCCATCCTGAATCCACTGATTCACGCTTTTGCCCTGCAGGTAGTCGACCCGCAGCGCAATGCCCGAGATCTGCGGATTCAATGCTTTGAGAACCAGATTGTCCAGCGGTGAGGCGTCATATTCATGGCTGCCGACTATCGACATATGGCGGTAATAGGATGCCGGCAGCAGATCCTGCAGCATCAGTTCACGCACCGCGTCGACAAACACATCGAAAATGGTTTCGGCCGGGCGATCCAGCGCCTGTTCATCCTCGATGTCGATATCCGGGTTGTAATGCAACTGATCCCAGGCCAGCACAATCTCCGCCAACGCGGCTTCGTCGGGCCCAAGCACCCCAGCTTGATGAGCCGCTTCAATCAACGGCATCCAAGGCGCAGCGCGCACATCCAGGCGCCCGGACTGTTTGTCCATCTCGATCAGATCATCAAAGCTGATCTTGTCCGCGCTGGCCAACTGGCGCTCCCAGTTGAGCGTGCGCTGGATCGGCCCGGCCGGACGGGTGGAGGCATCACCGCCAACGTTCTCGCCCCAGCCGATAGCTGGCTTGTTGTTCCAGTTGGTCACATAACCCTGGGCCGGGTTCAGCACCTGCGGCGTTTCCGCAAAGCTCAGAAATCCAAGGTGGTCATGCTCGCCGGTGCCACGACTGGGAAAACGCAAATCCGTGCCCGATGCACGTCGTGGATGCAGGCCCGGATGGAAATACGCCGCATTACCGTCCGCATCGATCACCATGGTGTTTTCATTCCAGGTCACCATCTCCATGGCCGCCTTGAATTCGCTGTAGTTGCGCGCCGACTGCCAACCGATAATGCCTTCAATGGTTTCGACCTCACGCATCCACATGGCGTATTGCACGCTGCGCGCGTAATTGCCATCGTCGCTGCGCGCGACCACCGGCCCGTGCACAGTGCGGCACACCTCGAAGGTTTCCGACAACAGCGGCGGCAGCACCGGCACGCCCTGCGGAGCTTCGCGGTAGTTCACCGTTTCCTCGCGGCAGTCCATGGTTTTGACTTCACCGTCGTGCAGATACTGATTCGGGCCATCGCCTACCGAGGTGTCTTCAATGAAACTGTCGATGGTCTTGGAGTAGCCGGTGGTCACACCCCAGGCCAGCCGTTCGTTGTAACCGATGCCAATCACGGGCAGGCCCGGAACCGTGGCGCCGCGGGCGTGAACGCCGCCACCATGCACTTCCAGTTCGACCAGCAGGCTGGGATAGCCGTAACCCAATTGCGGCCCATTAATCAGCAGCGGCATGCCATTGGCGGATTTTTCTGCGGTCACGATGGCCATGTAGGAACCACCATGCAGATTGCGCAGGTATTCAATGACATTGTGCGCAGCCTGGGCGGCCGGGTTATCGACCTGCTGCTTGAGAATTGGCAGGCCCTCAGGCTCGGGATAGTCGCCAGTGCCCGGCCCTTCAGCCAGTTCCGGTGGCAGGGTTTCTACAAAATCGGCCAGCGCATGAAACGCCGCTTCCCGCTCGCTGCTGGGCGTGCCCATATTGCTGAACTGCCCCTCACTGGCCGGAATGGTCACCGCCGCCTTGGGATCATCAATCCACAGTACATCTTGCAGAATGTCTCGC
>JBFKEC010000190.1:0-6458 GCA_041619315.1 Oceanococcus sp.
AGGCATTGAAGTGATTGTGTGCATCACCGAGCACATTCCGGTGGCCGACATGGTCAAGGTCAAGGCGGCGCTCAAGGATTATCCGAATGCCGTGCTGATCGGCCCGAACTGCCCGGGCACCATCACGCCGGGTGAATGCAAAATCGGCATTATGCCGGGCCACATTCACAAGCCGGGCAAGGTGGGTATCGTGTCGCGTTCCGGCACCCTGACCTACGAAGCGGTCTTCCAGACCACCAATAACGGCCTGGGTCAGTCGACCTGTGTTGGTATCGGTGGTGACCCGGTGCATGGCCTGGGCTTCATTGACGTGATCGAACGGTTTGAAAAAGACCCGCAGACCGAAGGCATCATCATGGTCGGCGAGATCGGTGGCAGCAAAGAAGAAGAAGCCGCCGAGTTCATCAAGGCCAATGTGTCCAAGCCGGTTGTCGCCTACATCGCTGGTGTGACGGCGCCTCCGGGCAAGCGCATGGGCCATGCCGGTGCGATTATTGCCGGTGGCATGGGCACTGCGGATGACAAGTTCGCCGCGCTCGAAGCCGCTGGTGTGTCGACGGTTCGCTCGCCTGCCCATCTGGGCAAGGCCATGAGCGAAGCGCTTAGCTAAGACCGATTTCAGGCATCATCCTGACGAGACAGGGCCCGGTTCGCGCCGGGCCTTTTTTGTTATGACTTCAGCCCCACTGAAAAGCGTCGCACTGGCCCAGTTGCCGGTGCATGTTGGTGACGTCAGCGGCAATGTCCGGCGCATCCTGGCCGCTGTGCAGGACGCGCGGCGCGCAGGTGCGCGTATTGTGCTGTGTCCGGAGCTCGCCTTGCTGGGCTACCCGCCGGATGATCTGCTGCAGCGGCGGGGATTGCCGCAGGTGATCGACAATGCGCTGGCCGAGTTGTGTGCTCAGGTCGGTGACATGCATGTGGTGGTGGGCTTCCCGGAATTCACCGAGCAGGGCGTTTATAACGCTGCGGCGGTGTTGCATGACGGGCGGAAAGTGGCCGCTTATCGCAAGCAAAAGTTGCCCAATTACGGGGTGTTCGACGAGCGGCGTCACTTTCTGCCTGGTGATCAGCCATGTGTGTTTGAGCTCGACGGGCTGCGTTATGCGTTGAGCATTTGTGAGGATCTGTGGTCGCCGGACGTGGCCGCCCAGGCCGCCGCCCAGGGGGCGCAGGTGTTGCTCAATATCAATGCTTCGCCGTTTGATCAGGACAAGCGAGCGCAGCGCCGCGAAGTGATACAGCAGCGTATTGCCGAAACCGGTCTGGCTATCGCCTATGTCAATGCGGTTGGCGGGCAAGATGATGTGGTGTTCGACGGTGACTCGCAGCTGTGGTCGGCCAAGCTTGACTGCGTGCTGCGTGCGGGCGCATTCGAGCACGGTGTTTTCCACGGTGACGCACATCCCGATTTTGCGGAACCACAGGATCTGGCGCTGCTTTATCAGGCGCTGGTAAACGCGCTGCGCGACTATGTTGATCGCAATGGTTTCCCGCGCGCCTATATCGGCTTGTCCGGGGGGATTGATTCGGCCGTAACGCTAGCCCTGGCGGTCGATGCCTTGGGTGCGCAGCGGGTGCACGCCGTGGCCATGCCGTCACGCTACAGTGCGGCGATCAGTTCGGAGGACGCACTCGCCCAGGCTCGGGCCATGGGCGTGGATTGTCAGAGCATCGCAATCGAGCCGGCCATGCAGGCTTATGAACATATGCTGGCCAGTGCCTTTGCCGGCACCCAGGCAGACACCACTGAGGAAAACCTGCAGGCCCGAATTCGCGGTGGCCTGCTCATGGCGTTGGCCAACAAGTTTTCCGGAATTGTGCTGACCACCGGAAATAAAAGCGAGATGGCAGTGGGTTACTGCACCTTATATGGCGATATGTGTGGTGGTTTTGCCCCGCTCAAGGATGTCTACAAGATGCAGGTGTATGCACTGGCACGCTACCGCAACAGCCTCTCGCCGGTGATTCCCGAGCGCGTGATTACGCGCCCACCCTCGGCCGAATTGCGCCCGGATCAACGCGACGATCAGTCACTGCCGCCCTACGATGTACTGGACGCCATGCTCAAGGCCTACATCGAAGACGAGGCCAGTGTCGCGGATTTGTATGCGCAAGGCTTTGCCCGCGCTGACGTGGATCGGATTGTGCGCCTGGTGCGCTTGTCCGAATACAAGCGCCGTCAGGCTGCGCCGGGGCCGAAAGTTTCGACCTGCGCCTTTGGGCGTGAACGGCGCTATCCCATAACCGTGGAGTACGCCGGGTTGTAATACCCGGCGCCACGATATTTTCGCTAGGGACTTTTAGCGCATCCAGTCCGGCAACTGCGGCATCAGCACGCCATCATCACCCACTTCGGGTTCCTGGTTTGGCGCTTTGCTGGCGCTTTCTGGTGCTTGTTCCGGCTCGGCAGAAGCGGGCTCGGTGGGTTGCGTTTGGGCTGCGTCCGTCTGGGTCGGCTTGGTCGGTGCTTCCGGGGGCGCGGTTTCCAGTCGTGGCGGTGCCTGTTCTGGCGCGGGCTGCGCTTGCTGGGCGGGCTCGGACTCGGCAACCGGGGCTTCGGGTTGCGGCGGCGTGGGCAGGCTCATGTCGGGTGGGAAGCTGGTTTCACGTACCGCCATAATTTGCAGGGCGCGCTCCGGCAAATCGAGTTCCGCATAGGCCCGTTGCAGCATTTCCATGGCTTCAGGAATAACTGCGCTGCCCTGGTACTTGGCAATGATGTCTTGGGCGCGACGGCTCACCGCAACCCAGGCGCGACGCGTTTCATAAAAGCGCGCGATGGCCATTTCGTGGCGGGCGATGCGTTCGCGCAGATAAACCATGCGTTGGCGCGCGTCGGGGGCGTAGATGCTGTTCGGGAAGCGCTGGACCAGGCGGCCGAAATCTTCAAACGCGCGGCGCGCATTGATCGGATCGCGGGTCGACGAGTCGATATTCAGAACATCAAGCATGTCCGAGGCGCCGCGATCGAAGTTCACCAGACCGCGCAGATACAGCACGTAATCCAGGTCCGGATGACGCGGATTGGCGCGCATGAAGCGGTCTGCCGCACTTAAGGCCATCTCCGGCTGATACGAGCGATACTGCGCATAGATGCTTTCAAGGCGCGCCTGGGTGGCGAATTCCGAGAACGGGTATTGCGCGTCGAGGCGGTCATACAACTGCATCGCGGTGGCGTAGTCCGAGGAGTCGAGCGCACTGCGGGCAGAGTTGTAAAGTTGCGTCGCATTGAGTCGCGCGACACGCTGTTCGTCCAGCGAACCCGGTGTCAGCGGATCATTGCGCAGCGCGCCGATGCCGGGTTCATTGTTGCTGGCACAGGACGCGAGCAGCACCGCGGTGCACAATGCACCCAGCGGTAGGATTCGGAATTGCAGCCGAGACATGAGTTATTCCCTTGAGCGAACCATCTAGTATAGCGAAGCCAGACAACGCATCCGAATGCACCGTCGGTGCGGATGAGACAAGTCTGACGTTCGAAGTTTCCATGAGCGATGCCGGCCAGCGTCTGGACAAGCTGTTGGCCACGTTGATGCCCGAGCATTCGCGCGGGCGCGTACAGCAATGGATACGCCAGCAGCGCGTGCAGGTTGATGGCGCGGTGGTGGCGCCGAAAACCAAAATCGAGGGCGGCAGCCGGATTGAAGTGTGGCCGCTTATCGAGGTCCATGACAACGAAATTGTTGCGCAAGCGATCGATTTCGAGGTCGTCTACGAGGACGCCGAAATCCTGATCGTAAACAAGCCGGCCGGCTTGACCGTGCATCCAGGCGCGGGTCAGCGCGACGGCACTTTGCAGAATGGCCTGCTGCACTATCGTCCGGAACTCGCAAACGTGGCCCGCGCGGGGATCGTGCATCGCCTGGATAAGGACACCACGGGCCTTATGGTGGTTGCGGCTACACCACAGGCCCAGACTCATCTGGTGCGAGAGCTGCAGGCGCGCGAGATCGCGCGCGAATACTGCGCGCTGGTGTGGGGCGTGCCGGTCGCCGGCGCAACCATTGATGCGCCACTGGCGCGCCATCCGCGCGACCGCCTGCGCTTTTGCGTCAGCCCGGGAGGGCGCGACGCTGTGACGCACTACCGCGTGAGTGAGAAATTCACCAAGCACAGCGTCTTGCAGGTGCATCTGGAAACCGGGCGTACACATCAGATTCGCGTGCACATGCAGCACGCCGGATATCCGTTGATCGGCGATGCACTGTACGGTCGACGCGGCGATCCTTATCGTCATTCATTGGGGCGTCAGGCTTTGCATGCCCAACGTCTCGAGTTGACCCATCCGGCAAGCGGCGAGCGCGTGGCCTTCAGTGCGGCATTGCCAGCCGACATGCAAGCGGTTGTGGAGCAATGGCGTGACGCCTTGGATTGAGCCCGACTGGCCGGCTTTGCCGGGCCTGCACGCGGCATTCACTGTGCGCGCTGGCGGTGTCAGTAGCGCGCCCTGGGACAGCTTCAACCTGGCACAGCATGTAGGCGATGACGGGCAAGCGGTTGTGCGCAATCGGACGCGTCTTGTCAAGGCGCTGAATCTGCCATCGGAGCCATGCTGGCTGGAGCAGGTCCACGGCACGCGAGTGGTCGAGGCCACGGCAGGCTGGCAGGTCCCGCGCGCGGACGCGGTCTGGACTGGCCAGGCCGGGCGGGTGTGTGCGGTCATGGTGGCCGACTGTTTGCCCATATTGCTGAGGGACTGTGATGGACGCTGCATTGGCGCCATCCACGCAGGCTGGCGGGGGCTGGCCAACGGAATCGTGGAGGACTGCGTGCAGCGTCTCAATGCGTTGCATGGCAGGCCGCGCTGGCAGGCCTGGTTGGGCCCATGCATAGGTCCAAAGGCCTTTGAAGTTGGCGATGACGTACGTCAGGCGTTTGTGCGTCGCTGGCGCAGTAGCGAGCAGGCGTTCACACGCAGTGGATCTGATCGTTGGCTGGCCGATTTGGTCCAGTTGGCGCGCATTCAGTTGCGCCAACTGGGCGTGAATGAAATCTGGGGCGGCCACTGGTGCACCTATACCGACCCGGTCAGATTTTTTTCCTATCGACGTGATTCGGTCACCGGGCGCATGGCGGCACTGATCTGGCGCAGTGCAACAGAGTCTGGAGCGCTTGCCTGAGGGCAGGGCGTCTGTTACAAACTCGTTTGTTGGAACCCGCAAGCAGGCACGAAAAGTAGCCGACGAAGAATGGATCAGTAGCGGGCTGCGGGTGTGAGATAACTTGGGGAGAATGTTGTGCTGAAGACTTCAGTAGTCAGGGGGCTGTCAGGTTTGGTGGCAGTTGGGTCATTTCTAGCTGTGCCGCAGGCCCTGGCGCTGCAATTTGATTTTGGTGAAATTTACGGGTCGTGGGACAGCACCATTTCGGCAGGTGCAGCCTGGCGCATGGAAGAGCGCGCCGACGATCTGGTTGCGAAGGTGAACCTGCAGCCCGGTCTGTGTACGTTGACCAACTACACCGACAATCCGGATTTCAGTCAGCCGCTGACCTATGCCGATGCGCAGGAATATGAAGACCGCGGTCTCATCGGCGGCACCTGTAACAACACCAGTGACCCATCGCTGAATCTGGCTTATGTGAACTCGCCGGGTTCCTACAACATCAATGGCGATGACGGGAACCTCAACTTTGATCGTGGCGACATGGTGTCTGCGGCGTTCAAGATGAACACCAAGCTGAAATTCAGCTGGCGCAATCTGAATTTCCAAACCAGCGGCATCTGGATTTTCAATAACACCTACATGGACTTTGACCAGTCCCATCCGGATACCACGCTGCAGCGCCCAAGTTCGAGCCTGAGCGGTGAAGCGATCAACCAGTTCGGTAGCCACTTTGAGCTGCAGGACGCGTTTGTATCCACCTCATTCCCGCTGCTGGGCAAAAGTGTCAATCTGCGGGTCGGGCGTCAGGGCTTCGTCTGGGGTGAAAGCAGTGCATTGCCGCTGAACAGTGTGAACACGGTCAATCCACCGGATCTGGTGCGTCAGCGTACCGCCGGCTTCGATCTGGCAGAACTGTTCCAGCCTTTGGGCATGGTCTATGCGGGGGTCGACCTGTCCCTGAATCTTTATGCCGAGGCCTTCTACCAGTATGAATGGCTGCCTGCGCGTATTGACGCACCGGGCACCTTCTTCTCCGTGAGTGACATCCTGGGTGGTGACGGCAAAGGTGGTCACCACGCCATGCTGTCATTCGGCAAGGCGCCGGAAGATCCTGACAATATCTACTCTTCGCAGGACAACTCCGAAGATCCGTTCTCGCTGGGTTCGGCCGGTGGGCGTTCGATTTATCGCCTGGAGGATCGCAAGCCGCGTGATGGTGGACAGTTCGGCTTCGCGCTCAAGTACTTCGCCGAGAACTTCAATAACGGCACCGAGTTCGGCTTCTACTATCACAACACGCACTCACGTTTGCCGATTGTCAGCTTCCTGGCTGCGGACGAAAGCTGTGCC
>JBFKEC010000191.1:0-6454 GCA_041619315.1 Oceanococcus sp.
GACGTGGCTGATCACAGCTCGACGGCGGTTGCCATCGAGGCGCGAAACACTCCGTGATGAGCGTGTACCCAAGCACACGTTGAGTCAGTGAGGCCGTAGACCGCCGTTGAGCAACCTGCTGCTCACGCAAGGACTGCGGCGAATCAGGTCGCCCAAACTGCAGGCGTTTCTGCCTGGTTTAGGCACTATCCTGCAATTCGTTCATTTACCAAGTGCAGGATAGTGAACACCTGATTGCGGCCTTCGGCTTCAGGCACCAAACTGATTTTCATGACGCCGGCGACGGTTGCTGTACCGCCGACACAATTATTCGAATTCAAATCACGCCTTCGTCAGCGCGGTCATCGAGAAATTCATCGATCAGTCGCGCGGTGCGACGCGCCTGCATGACCATGAACAGGTGCCCTGCGCCGGGCAGAATCCGGACCTGAGCATTGGGCATCAAGCGGCCCATGATTCGTGCATTGAGTGGGTGAATCAGCGGGTCATCATCACCATTGAGAATCAGGCTTGGGCAGCTTATCCGGTGCAACCACGGCAGACTGCTGAACTGCGTGATGCAGGCCAGCTGCTGAGCGTAGCCCAGCAGGCTGGGTGGCTGTGTCAGACGGGCATGCTGGCGCATACGCTCGCCACGCTGGCGCATGACGCCGCCATACAAGGTGCCGGCATGGCGCGCCATATAGCGCCGCGACAGATAACGCTGCGGTGTCGTCATGCGCCACAGCGCATTGAGTTGACCGGGCATCATCAATACACCAGGGCTGGTTGCCATCAGCACCAGATGACGAACCCGGCGACCCTGCATACGCGCAACCTGCTGCGCCAGACCGCCGCCCCAGGACACGCCCGCCAGATCAAACTGACCGCTGTAACCCAGCTCATCAAGCACGCCGACAACCAGCTGCGCATAGCGCCTGAAGTGCGGCAGGAGCAAACGCGTGGGCGAACCACCAGTGCCAGGCACATCAACGATCACCACCGGACGCTCACGCAGCGCCTGTAGCAGTGGCAAACACAACTCCAGATTGGCACCAATTCCGTTACACAACAGCAGCGGCCGACCTGATCCCGGCCGGTGGCCAACCCGCATGTGTACGCCGTTGAGATTGACTTCGCGCGTTTCCAGCCCGGCTTGCGCGCGCATGCTTGCCAACCATGCACGCCTGTCTGCGGCCCGCCTTGCGTGGGTCATTCGAAGATGTACCGGCCGGGCGCGGCATCCTGCACCGGATAGTTGCCGTTGCCCAGTTGCTGCGGCGCCTTTTGTTTGCGTCCTGATCGGCGCGCCAGCCAGGCATGCCAATGCGGCCACCAGCTACCGTCCTGATGCTCAGCATTGGCGAACCATGCATCCGCACCAAGGCCCTGTGTGTCTCCGGTGTAAAAGGAACTTTTGCGGCCACCCGGCGGCGGGTTGAGGATGCTCTGAATGTGTCCGGAGTTGGACAGCACGAACGTGCTTTGCCCGCCCAGCAGTTCGGCACTGCGGTAGCAGGCTTTCCACGGCGTGATGTGATCGGTAATACCTGCGATCAGATAGTTGTCACACGACACATTGCCCAGATCGACAGGTACACCCTGCACCCGCACCGAACCCGGACGGGTCAATCCGGCATTGGAATACAGATCAATGAACTCGCCGTGCAACTTGGCCGGCAAGCGCGTGGTATCGCAGTTCCAGTACAAGATGTCGAACGCCGGGGGCGCATTACCCATCAGCACATTGTTGATCCAGTAGTTCCAGATCAGATCATTTGGGCGCATCCAGGCAAAGGAACTGGCCAACTCCTTACCGTCGAGCACCCCTTTACGCTGCGAGCGTCGGCGTGCCGCCTGCATGATCCGTGGGCTGGCGAACAAGCCCAGTGCGGTGTCACCCAGCGCGGTGGTATCGAGCACGTTCACCGCCAGGGTCAGCGAATGGATGCGCTCGTCACCGACTGCCCGACGAGCCGCCACAAAGGCCGCCAGGGTAATCCCACCTGCACAGGCGCCCAGCACATTGACCTTGCTTTGTCGGGATATATTGCAGATCGCGGACACCGCCATTTCGATCGCCGCGCAGTATTCAGCCAGCCCCCAATCCGCATGCTTGCGTGTCGGGTTGCGCCAACTCATGGCGTAAACCGTGAAACCCTGATCTACAAGCCCCTTGATCAGGCTCTTGTCTGGCGACAGGTCAAACAAGTAGAACTTGTTGATCTGGGGCGGAACGATCAGCAAGGGCACCCTGTGCACCGTCGGCGTGCTCGGCGCGTACTGAATCAGTTCCATAACCTCGCTGCGGTGAACCACGGCGCCCTTGCTCAATGCCAGGTTTTCACCAACACGAAACTTGCTCTTGTCGACCTGGGCGGGCAATCCGTTGTTGTCGATCACATCGCGCAGAAAGTTCTTCAGCCCGGCGCGGGCGCTGTCACCGTTGGTTTCCTGAAAGCGCCGCACAGCCAACGGGTTGATAGGCAGGTTCGACGGCGCCATGGCATCGTTGATCAGGTCGATCAGATACTGCAATCGGGCCCGTCCGAATTCACTCAGTTCGTCTTGCTGCTCGGTCCAGCTATGGCTGGCCTCAACCCACGCCAGATACGCCTGCAACATACGGCGATAGCCGGGCTGCTGCCAGGCAGGATCGACGAATCGACGATCCTTGGCATCCGCTTGCAATGCGGACTGATCTTTGGCCACCGCCAACCAATCCTGAAAAAGCTGCCCGGCCACACGTCCGGTACGCCGCGGCTGACGCAGCGCCAGCCCCGCGGCCTTGACCGCCTCACGAAAAACATCGCGGGCTCGCAGCCCAACAATGGGATTCGGGCCAAGTATGGCCTGAGCGCTGGCGCTGGCGAGCTGCTCTTCAGAGCCCATCCGCGGACTCGAAGATGACCTGATCACCGCGTGTGTACCAGTTATCCACCTTGCCCGCGTAGCGCTCTTCAATCACGTTGCGCTTGATCTTCATGGTCGGTGTCAGCATGCCGTTCTCAATTGTCCATGGCTCATCGACCACCACCGCAAACGCCAGTTCTTCGTGTGGATCGACCGTGGTGTTGACCTGCGCCAGCAAATCACTGATCGCCTGCTCGACTTCCGACTGGGCACCGGATTTGATGCGCTCAAGTGCCGGCTCACTGGGCAGCAGCAGGGCAAACGGCTGGGGCTGGTTGGCACCGCTGACACAAGCGACTTCAATCAGTTCATGCCCCATGCGATTCTCGATCGGTGCCGGAGCCACATACTTGCCCTTGGACGTTTTGAACAGCTCCTTCAGGCGTCCGGTGATCTTGAGCCGGCCCATGTCATCGACTTCACCCAGATCTCCGGTGCGGAACCAGCCATCCTCGGTGAAGGCTTCGGCGGTTTTCTCCGGCTCCTTGTAGTAGCCAAGCATCTTGGCCGGGCTGTTGAGCTGGATTTCACCATTGCTGGCGATACGCCGCCCCACGCCTTGGTTGGCTTCACCGACATAACCGATGCGGGCTCGCCCTGGATGGGAAATGTGCGAATAGATCAGGTCTTCGGTCATGCCATAGCCCTCCAGCAGTTCCAGCCCCAGATCGCGATACCACTGCTGAATAGCCGGCGCCAGCGGCGCTGAACCGGTGATCGCAATGCGGCAATCCTGCAGGCCCAGATTGGTCAGTACCTGCTTGCGGGTTGCCTCGGCGGTAGCCTCGTCTGCGAGCAACGCATCCAGCTTTTCGGCCGGCAACTTGGATAGCACGGCCTGTTGGAATTTGACCCACAAGCGCGGCACGGAATGGAACAGCGTGGGTCGGGCGCGTTGCAGATCGGCAACAAAAGTATGCAGCCCCTCGCTGAAGAAAACCTGGTAGCCGAACCGCATGGAACTGATCAGCACCACGCCGGATTCAAACGCATGGGCCAGAGGCAGATAGGACAGCTGACGATCATCGGGGCTGATCTCAATCACGGTGCTGAGCAGCGTGCTGCAAATCCGCATGGCGCGAAACGGCACCATCACGCCTTTCGGCTGCCCGGTACTGCCGGATGTATACATCAGCCGCGCCATCTCTTCCTGATCGCGCTCAACGGCATCAGCCAGCGGGGTTTGTGCGGCGACCACATCATCCCACTCCTGCACGCCAGGCCGGCCCGTGCATTGCGCTGCCCCGGGCAGGCGCACTATCGGCAGGCTGTCAGGCACACCGGACTGCATGGCCGGCCAGTTGTCCAGTGGCCCCAGGAACAGCAGTTTGGCTTCGCTGTGCTCCAGGATATAAGCCAGGGTGTCGGCATTGAGCGATGGATAGATCGGCAGACTGACATGGCCGGCCATCCAGATCGCAAGGTCGGCCATGATGACCTGAGCACAATTGCGCGACACCAGACCGATACGGCTGCCCGGCGGCAATTCCAGACTGACCAGATAGGCCGCCATGCGGCGCACCTGATCGGCGGTCTGCGCCCAGGTGTAGGTGGTCACCTCGCCATTGGCCGGCTGGGTCATGTAGATCTTGTCCGGTTGCACCTGCTCAAAGTGCAGCAAGCCACTTACCGGGGTCCAGTTGTCAACTGCGCTCATCGTCGCCTCCTGATTTATTGATATCGCCACTTTGACTGGCTTGGCCGTGACAAACACCTAACCTAAGTAGGGTCTGCACTATGAATTGCGCATACCGTCTCTGAACACGACTAACCATTTCTTGACCTATCCAGCTGGCGCGCCAGGCGAACGCGTAAATCCAGTTCATAGCGGAGTAACTTCTCGTGCATGTCGCGCAGTTGGGCCTGAGCACCCTGATACAGGTCCAGGTGAAGCCCAGTCGCCAAGGCTTGCAGCGCCTCATCAGCGCCATCCGTAACGGCATGGCGATTGAACTGCTCCAGCTGCCGGGCCAGGTCGAGCAGTCCATAGCCCTGACCAGAACGCAGCCACATCTGTAATGCCGGCAATGTTTGCTGCCACAGGGCCGCATCGCCGTTTTCGGCCAGTTGCAAAGCCACCGCCAACCGCTCAGCCAGTGCATTGATCTGCGTCTCGGTGTGCTGCAGCAGCGCCAGCGATTGTTCATCGCGATCAAGCGCAGCAACGAGCTGCGACAGGCCGAGAAGCAATTCGATGCTGATCAGATCATGTGCCGGTCGCTGACGTAGCTCCGCCCATGCGGCAAGCATCTGTTGCTGCGGATTGATCGCCTCCTGAGCAGTTCCAGCATCGCGCGGCAATGCTGTTGTGGGGCTGCACAAATCCATGCGCTCGGTCGCGGCCAGCAACGCAGAGCAACTGATTTCGCCGACACGCCAGCGCGCCACCCACACCGCCAAAGCCGAGGTATCCACGGCAACAGGCTTCACTTCTGGATATTCCAAGGCAACCCTGGTCATTGCCTGGCCCGCTGGCAGCAGGCCAGACCAACCCAAGCCGAGCAGCGCCATACGACTGAATGGCCCACTCAACGACATGCGCCGCAACACCGGCTTGGCACTGGCCGCCTGATCCCGCCCCAGCAGCATCCAGCCCAATTTGAGGTTGGCCATATCGACCACATGCTGAGCAGCGCCCTGCTCTGCCGGCAGGCGCCCGATGTCATCCAGCACGCTTATGGCTTTTTGCGTCTGACCCTGCGCGGCGTAACTCAGTGCCAGGTTGTATCCGGCTTGCAGAGTGAGGGCGTCCGAGCGGGCAAAGTGCGCCATGTCACGAGCGCGCTGGGTAAAGAACAAGGCTTCGTACTGGCGCTGGGCGGCTTGAGCATGGCCCAACTTCTGGGCCGCGAGCGCGGCATAAAAGCGCACCACCGCATGCGCCTCAGGCTGTGTCCCCAGCTGTTCAAGCTCGGCCCAATGGGCAAAGCGCGCCAGCATGCGCGCAGCCGTGTTCGCGCTGACATGCCATTCTTCATCGGCGGAATAGCGCGCTGCCCACTCTCGGATGATCGGTACAGCGCTGCGCGCGAGGCCGGCCGACAGCAAGCATTGCGACAGGCCGGCATAGGCCTGAGCGGTGAGCGATTCGCCTGGCCACTGAGCCAGCGTGTGAAAAATCTCTAGCAACGCTGAGCCGTCGACCGCAAGGTTGTCGCCCGACTCACATTGGGTCCGGGCCCAGCGCATGGCTGGTAAATCCGCGGCATGCCGAACGTAGCGCAGCTCACTGGCAATCAAACCGGGCACCCAGGCCGCGACCCGCTGCCAACTGCCAACTTGTGCCGGGGCACGCTGCCACACTGCGAGTTCCAGCTTGTCGTTGAATACGCTGCGTGACTGCAGCTTCAGCTCGAGCTCATTCCAGCCAGCGCTCAGCTCGAAACTGTGCTGCGCGGTGTAGACCTCACCGTTCTCCGCAGTCCAGTGCGCTTCGGCCTGATAGCGACCGGGCTGCAAATTATTGAGCACCGCCACCTTTGACGCTGATGCTTGCGAAAATTCCAGTTCGCGTGCGGGCGCCGCAGCGTGGTCAAGGCTCAGACGCACATGCGCCGAGGCC
>JBFKEC010000192.1:0-6414 GCA_041619315.1 Oceanococcus sp.
CCGAACAGCAGAATTGGCAGGAAAATAAAGCGCGCTAAGGTCATCATGGGCATATTATTCAGCGTTCCGCCGGGCGAGTACAGCGGCGCTTGCTTGCGCTTGGATTAACCGCCAGTCGGCCAGTGCTGTTCTGCGTCGGTAATCGAGCCACTGTTGTCGGCATCCCAGCGCCGTTGCCCGGTATGCGTGACTTCAAGATTGCCGTCGTCAGCCTGCACGTCACGAGGACTGGCGCGCAATACATATTCTTGCGACGACACGCTGGCCAGAGAGAAGTTATAGAACTGCGCGACGGCGGCAACCTCCGGTCTGTCCAGAGGCAGGCTGGGCGCATCGCCTGCGGGCATGAAGGAGCCATTTTCGCTATAAACCCGTTGCATGTGCTGGGCCAGTATCAGCAGCGCGCCCTGGGCCGAGCTGCGCCGTGTTTTGGCCAGACTTTGCTGATAGTTGGGTACAGCAATCGCGGTCAGTATCGCAACCAGCAGAAGACCGACCATCAATCCCAGCAAGCTGAATCCATGCTGGTTCAAACGGCCACCTGGAATCATGATTGACGCAGCTCGCGCCAGCTCAGGCGTTCATCCCAGTCGGGGGCGCAGCGTCCTTCGACAAAAGAACTGGGTGTGCCGCCCGTGTTAATGGGCGTACCGCCAAACAAATTGCCGACCTCGGCAAGAATGTCACCGAGTAGGGCATCGGTCGCCAGTTTGGTGGTCTTGCATACCAGATCAAGTACGCCGCAGTTCAACGGTGTCGCCAGAATATTGAGCACAGTCGAAATCAAAGGATTGGAAAGCAGTCCGTTAAGGTCAGTGATGACGCCCAGATCGATGTTCAGTGGCAGATAGTTGCCAGCATCAACATCGAACGCCGCGCTGCCATCGGTATCCAGCACAATCGGGGCATTGAGCAAACCACTGCCGGTGCCTTGCATGGTGTAGGTGTCATCGCCGGCGAGATCGGCAATGATAAAGGTGGATGCCGAGGTGTCGCTGTAGATCTCATAACTGTCGTCACCAGCGCCATCGATGATCAAGGCTGCATTCTCCGGCAGGATCGGTATCAAGCCGGACGGGCCAACCAGCGGATCGGTCAGGCCGGTGACCAGATTGAGCAATGTGGTCAAAACCGGCAGGCCCGTAATGGTTCCCACCAATGCACCGATCTGTCCGTTGAGTATGCTTTGTGGCGTCGGCGCGCTGTTGGTATTGATGCAATACTCGTTGTCGATACTGGTCTGCGACAGCAGGGCCGAGTTCAGTATGGTGATAACCGTGCTGCCGGAATTGTCCACACCAACCTGTTTAACCTTGAAGTTGGTCAGCGCCTCAAGCAGGCCATGCACATCGTTAGTCACGTCGCGTAGAACCTGTCCGGTGATATCAGTGCGGCTGACATCGGCCACATCGGCAATCAGGAACGTGTCCTGCCCGCCGTTGCCATTGAAGTACACCGTGATGTCATCACCCAGGCCCGCACAGGAAGTCGGGTCCCAGCCCTGAAATGACAGATCAATGTCGAGGGCACCTGCGTTGAGGCTGAGTTCGAGAAGCCGCTCACCCAGTGCGACCACATCATCACCGCTGGTGCCGGTGATGTTCAGAACCGGACGGAAAACTTTCCGGAAATGGCTTTGAACCACGCTACGGGAGACGGGTGAACTGCCGACACCACGCGCGGTGACGCGGTAAACCGCGCTGTTGTCCGTGGCATCGTAGGTCAATTGCTCGACCACGTAACGCGGTTGCTCTGCCACGCCCATCAGGTCGTTGTTGTAGGCGGTGGCGTGAACCCAGCTGTCGTCATCCCAGGGGTCCGGCGTTCCGCTTGCGGCTCGATCCCAGATGCGCAGTGTTGAGCTGTCTGCGGCTACCACGTCGATATAGCTGGCTGCGGGTGGTGCGACATCGGCATGGCCACACGAGAAGGGCAATACAGCCAGTTGGCTCTCGGCGTGACGCAAGGCGCTTTCGGCCGCCTGAAAGGCCAGCTCCCGATCACGCATATTGCCAGCCATGGATTCATCAAGCGTGGTTGTAGAGATTGCGCTGATGCTGATGATGGCAAGAATCACTAGCATCAGCAGGCCAACAACTAGCGCAATGCCGCGTTGTTGCGAGGGCTTTCTAGACGGTAATGCAGGTCGATTTTTCATGACAGGCGATTACGTATGCTGATAACGGCGGTAATGCCACGACGCATATAGCCATCGTTAGGCGTGAAGGTACTGCCCCAGAAGGTGATAGCGGGTGGTGTTTGGTCGAGCACTTCGCGTTCGCTGCGAATCAACAGACCCAGTTTGATGTTTTTAACCAATGCCCAGTCGACCACATCGTCGGCATCAAGATAACGGTCAGTGCTGCCATCGGCGTTGCTATCAATTCCGTAGGCGAATTGAATATCTTCCACACCACGAATAAGCGGTGTGCCGTTGCGCAAGAGGGCGGGCTGTCCGTCAGTGTCTGTGCCGACCGACCAGGTGGCCTGTTCAACACGGAAAATTTCGGCACCCGCTTGATAGGGTTTGGACAGGCTGGATTGCAGATTACCCGGCACCATGGCGCCATCGGCATCATGCAGCAGCGCGCCGCTGACATGCGGGTGGGCGCCATCTACCTGGAACAGATCCGCACTTTTGCAGTCATTCACCACCACGATATCGCCCTGCTGCAAGCCGCTGGTCGTACCAACGTCAAGTGACGCCGCCGAGGAGGACATGGTGGTCTGCAATTCAACAGTCTGGGCATCAGCCATCGCGATGGTGACGCTGTCGGAATCGTTGAACCCGTCGTTATCTGTGCCGAGAATGGCTGAGGTGGTGAAATCAAGCAGTCCCGCGGATGCGTTCAAGGCACTGTTCAGGTGCTCCGTGCCACTTTCGCAGCCCCAAAAACCTGACATGCGCACATCAAAACCAATCCGATCCAGCGCAAAACGTGCGGTTTCCTGTATCTGTGAGCTGGCTTCCGTGGTGTAGAGCGTGCGCTTGCTGCTCAAATACATGGTCATAATGCCGCCCACCAGGATCAAACCCAGGACCATGCTGATCATGAGCTCAACCAGGCTGAAACCCCACTCGCCGGGTTTATGTGCCGCATTCATGCTTCAAACTCCATGGTGAAGCAGGACATCTGGCCCGCCTCTTCATCGACGCATGCACTGTCCTGCGTCACCGTGCGGTCGTCCTTCCACATCACCCGGATGCGGAAGACGTCACTGCTACCGGTTCGCTCTACGCTGCCGGTACCCATAGGGAGCAACTTGGCGTTGCTGGTGCGCCATTCATGGGCATCGTACTGAGCAATTTCCTCCGGTGAACAGTACTGGCTGTCACACTGCGGCTTGGTTGAAACATTGCTGAGCTCATCGTAGCCGCCGGCGGCGACACCGGCCGAATTGGCGCGAATGCGATCGGCCAAGTCATTGGCCTGAACAACCGCCATGGTGCGGAAATGGGCGCTTTGATTCATACGCAGGCCGGTCACCTGCATGGATGCTGCGCCCATCAACCCGATGCTGAAGACCAGCAATGTGATCAACACCTCGATCAAGGTCAGGCCGGCTTGGTGCTGCACAGCTTGAAATTTTGAGTGTGGCGTCATGGCGATCAACTCGCGTCACAGGTCTCGGACGAAGCTTTATGTTGAATCACGCTGATGCGTCCGATCCCATTCAGATCAATTTCACGGGCATAGCCCTGATCATTGCGCTCACACAGGAAAAATTGCCCACTGGCGCTGGGTTCGCCAAGGGGGCTGAACGCAACAGCGGTGTTAAACCCTTCACTGGTGGTCAGGCTGCGGCGGCCTTTGAGTGCGGGCATCTGGCGAAGCGTACTGCCGTCCTGTGCGATAACCAACCAGCCGTTTTCCCAGCTGCCTGGCTCGGCAGCGCAGGCATCACCATTGCTGTCGGCGCGGCACACAGACACCGCAACGCCGCGGCGGACAGCTTCGCTACGCGCCAGTCGCAGAGCGCCGACCAGTTCATTGGTCTGGCTGGCCAGGCGATTGTTTTCCAGAGTCTGGCTGAAACTCGGCGCGCCAAGTGCGAACATGACGCCGCCAATGACCATGGCGAAGATGGACTCCATCAGGGTAAAACCCGCCATATTTGAGGGCATGGCTGGCGCTGTCCTTGCAACCGCTGGTGACTTCATGTCGGGTACGAGCAATCGGAATGTGGTTTGACCATATTCGATGCGGCATGAGGAAATTGTGAACAGCAGTTTGCGCCCGTCGGGCAGGGCTTCAGCTATGTGTTGGCGTCGTCAAATGGGCGGCTGACGGGCTTGGAAATTGCGTCACCCTGGGCATAGTGAATGCCGATTTTCTGCGCCAGTTTGAGCACCGCGTCGCTATTCACCTGGGTGAGCATGCTCTGTTTGCCCAGCGTGCAGACAATACGATGCAGCGACTCGGTCGCCAGCCTCTCCACTGCGTCTTTGTCGATCTGACGGGTCAGCAGCGGATCGAAACGGACAATTTGCACCGGCAGCTGCTTTATGACCTCATAGCTTCCCGGACGGGTCGACACACCCGACAAGCTCAAACGACAACCGACCTGGCTGAGTGTCTGGCAGAAACCATGCACATTGCTGATCTGGGTTTGTACGTCAGACTCGGCCATATCGAAGCAGATTTTGCTCGGTGCAATGCCGGTACTTTTCAAGTGCTCGAACAGGAAATCGAGGAAGTGGGGCGACTGCATGCTGCGCAGCGACAGCGGTACCATAGTGAAATCCATGGTTTGCGCGATTGATGGCTCCTGGGCCAGGTGATGGAACAGCCGGGCTACGGTCCAACGATCAAGCTGTTCAGCCAACTCGTGACGGGCAGCAGTGGGCATGAACGTTGCCGCCGGCACCTCCACATTTTCATCATCTTCAAATGACAGCAGGGTCTCGTAGCCAACGCGCGATTCGTGGCCATTCTGCAATGCGCGGATTTTACGCGTGGCGAGCCGGAAGCGGTCTTCTGCGAGCCCGCGTTCGAGGCTGGCCAACCAGCCGCTGTCGTTGCGACCAGCCTTACGGCGACTTTCAATTTTTGAGGCGATGACACGGGCGCCGCCCTGCTGCTGTGCCTGCTGTGCCAGCTCGCTGGCCTGACGCAATATATCCACCGGCCGGCCATTTTCAGCGCCGGCATGAACCATACCGATGCTGATGTTGACGCTGTGCTTCTGGCCTTCGTGTTCGAATTGCCAACTGCTGATATCGGCCCGCAGCAGTTCGGCAACAACCTGCGCTTCAGCCGGGTCAACGGTATTGAGCAGTACGGCGAACTTATCGCCCTGCAAGCGATACACCGGGCTGCTGTCGCCCACATCGTTCTGAATCAATCGTGCCAATTGGCGCAAGAATTCATTGCCAGCATCCCGGCCCAAGGTTTGATTCAACTGAATGATCTGATCCGAGTCCAGATAGAGCAGAGCAAAGCTGGAGTTGTCGTTCTTGGCCGCCTCACAGCGGGCCTGCAGGTCTGCATCAAAAGCCAGACGGTTGCGTGCGCCAGTCACCGCATCGCGCTCGGTATCGCCCGGTGTGTTGCTGGTGTTTGAGTTGCCAAGCATATGAATGACGATCACAACAGACGCGTTGCTGCTAACGGCTGACTTGAGCGCCCGGCGACTGATGGCTACCGGAATATCACGTTGCTGCGGGTCGCGCAGCAATGCAAACAGTGGCGGTTCTTCGCGTCCTGCGCGCTCTGCAACGCCCTGAACAAGGCGTCCCAGACGATTCTTGCCGCGTCGATCATAAAGCACGAAAACATCGTCGAAATTCTGATTTTGCACCTGGGCCAGGTTTCGTCCACAGAACGCTTCTGCAATGCGGTTGAGGTAATCAATCTGGCCAGTGCCGTTAGCCAGCACAACGCCATCGGGCAGGGCATCAACCACACCCCAGCCGGCATCCGGGTCTTTCGCAGTTGAAGACTGTGCGTGAGCCGCGCCATCCGCATCATTGCGTTTTTTGACCAGCTCAATAATGCGCGCATTGCGTGCGTTCATGTGCTGGCGTAACTCGTCAATCTCCGAACAGCCACCTCGTTCCAACAACTCGGCCTGGGGCTCATTCGCGAGTTTACTGATCAGGCGGCGCACCGGGCTGACTGCCAGGCGGCTGGTCAGTATCTGATAAATCAGCAGGGCAAGTATGAGCAGCCCCGCGCTGGCCAACAGCGCCTTCCAAGTGCGCAAAGGCAAGCCAACAATCCGCGCCGGCGCAGGGCGCGCCGCCAACAGTTCTCCGGCATTGGCCAGTGCATAACGCATCAGTTCGCCATTGTTACGGGTTTGCAAGCCGGTCAATGGTCGCGCAATGTCGCCCAGGGCAAGGCGGGCAAGCGCCGCCTCCAGCATGGCGCCAGAGCCGGAGGCGTTGGCAGGCATCAGGCTGACAAAACG
>JBFKEC010000193.1:0-6374 GCA_041619315.1 Oceanococcus sp.
ATCATGTCCATGGCGTGACTCATGCCAATGAGTCGCGGCAAACGGACTGTCCCGCCATCAATCAAGGGCACGCCAAAGCGCCGACAGAACACCCCGAACACCGCACTTTCGTCGGCCACACGCAGATCGCACCAGGCGGCCAGCTCCAGCCCGCCCGCCACGCAATATCCACTGACCGCGGCGATGACCGGCTTAGTGAGCTGCATGCGGGTGGGGCCCATCGGGCCATCGCGATCTTCGCGTATGCGGCGCATCTTCTCCTCATCGCCGGCACTGACCGCTTTAAGATCAGCGCCGGCACAGAAGTGTTGCCCCTGACCATGCAGGACCGCGACACGCAGCTGTTCATCATTCTCGAAGGTTTCGAAAGCCTGATGCAGCAAACGGGTGGTTTCCCCATCGACACAATTGCGTACGCTGGGCCGATTGATCGTGATCTGCAAAATCGCGCCGTGCGATTGGCATTGGACTTTGTCTTGCTGTGTCTTACTCATGGGTACTGGCTGGGCAAGGGAAGATCAGACTGTATCTTTTGTTACTTTTTCTTTCAATTAATTTATAACTTGTAAATAATACGCCTGCAAGATGCCCACACTGCTCATCACCACCGCGCCAAAGACATGAAACTCACCGCCAAAAAACTCATCCTCGGCCTGATGGTTGCCGACCCTGATCAGCCCATGCCGGTGCAAAGCGTCATTCGCGCCTGCGGCCTGTTCAACATCACCGAAAACAATGTGCGCGTGACGCTGGTGCGTTTGTCGGCCGAAGGCATGATCGAATCGCGCGGGCGCGGCGCCTATGGCATCGGGCCACAGGCCCGCAACACCGCGTTGGAAGTGGCGCGCTGGCACGACACCGAACAGCGCTTATGTCCCTGGAACCATGCCTATGTCGGTGTTCACAGCGGGATGCTTGGGCGTAGCGACCGCAAAGCCTTGAATCAGCGTGAACGCGCTCTGGAGATGCTCGGCCTGCGTGAACTGGAGCGCGGACTGCATGTGCGCCCGGACAACCTCAAAGGTGGCGTGGCCGAAGTCCGTCATCGTCTGCGCGACCTGGGTGTGCCGGATGATGTCAGTGTCTTTCAGGCCGCTGACTTCGAGCCGAGCAAGGATCAGGCTATTCGCGGGCTGTGGAACGGTGAGGCCCTGAACCGGCGTTATCGCGAACAGACCCAGCGTTTGCTCGATTGGCTTGACCGCCATCACGAACTGGAACGTGATGTCGCTGCACGTGAATCCTATCTGGCGGGTGCCGAGGCCATCCGCCTAGTGGTGTTTGACCCCTGGCTTCCGGAGCCTTTCGTTGATGTTCAGGCCCGTCATGCCTTCGTCGAGGCCACCGAAGCGATGAACAGCGCGGGTAAAGCAATCTGGCAGGAACTGCTCGACATGGCCCCTGCAAACCCGCTGACTGGCACCACCTCCGCATTCACGCCCAGACGCAAAAGCTAAGCTCGTCCGCGGCGCGCAAACCGAGCCTCCCCTGCCCGCATGCGCTTCGCTATAGTGAGGGTTAATTTGGCGACAATCAGCAATGCAACCCTACGATTGGCAGCGCGAAAAACGCTGGCACAGCGCACGTATGAGCAGTGGCGCACGACACAACCATTGGTGGCTTATCGCCTTGGCCAGCGTAGTGATCGGGCTGGCCTTGCCAGCCACGCTGGCCATTCCCGATGAACTGAGCAAGGGCAACTGGGCGATTCTGTGCGTGTTGCTGTTTCAACTTATCGGCGCCGCACTGCTGTTGCTCGCGGCACGCGAATGGCTGGCCTGGCGCCGCTATGGAGACGTTTTTCTGCACATGGAACCATGGCCGGGTGCCATAGGCGGCGCGGTTGCCGGGCATTTGGAGTTCACCTCTGCCCTGCCCGACGCGCACGAAATCACCCTCAGCCTGCAGTGCATTCACCAACAACGCGGACGCCGCAACAACAAATCAAGTACACGCTGGATGCGTGAATTGATGTTACAACCGCTCAGCCCGTATGAATTGAGGGCCTGGTTTCACTTCGCCCTGCCCGAAGACCTGCCACCCAGCAGCGCGCGCGATCGCAGCCACCATCAATGGTTGTTGACCTTGCGGGTCCGCCAGCCTGGTGCCGACCTGGTCCGTCGATTCGACGTGCCCGTGTTCGCCGGCCACCAAGACAATCCGACCGCACAGCGCAAGATGCGCGCGATCGCGCCGCGCCATGACGAAACCATTGCCCGCAAACTCAATGTCGTACGTCGCCCCGACGGCATCAGCATGAGCCAGCCGGCTGGCCATGCCTGGAAGTTGGCACTTGGACTGCTGGTGTTTGGCCTGAGCTGTGCACTGCCGACGTACCTGCTGTGGCACGAAGGCGGCGTGGCTGTACTCATGGCCCTGATATTTGGTGCCTGCACCACAGTGTTAGTACCTGCCGCGCTATGGACCTTGGGCGTCCACCGCGAAATTCTGGTCACGCGCGATCAGGTCGCCGTTCGGCTGTACTGGTTCATGCTGCCGATCACCACCCGGCATGCAGCGCGCAATGCGATTCGCGGTCTCAACTGGACCCGCAGTGGCAGCTCACAAAGCGGCACACGCAGCACGGTGTATTACCGCTTGCACGTGGATCTGAACAGCGGCAAGGAACTCGACCTGTGCCGTGGCCTGGCCGGCATCGATTACACCGAAAGCGTCGCCCAGTTGCTCAGCCGCGAAACCGGCATTGCGCTGGTCGCCGAGCACTAACCGGCGCGCTGACGCACGCTGTCAATCTGGCGACACAAAGCCTGAGCACCATCCAGCAAACGTGGTGTCTGGCGCTGCAGCAGTGCCGCATCGATGCTGAACAAACGCTGATCCCGCACCGCACGCAGCTCGGTCCATGGCGCCCAGAACTGGCGTAAGCCGACCTCATCATCGCTGCTCACAATCAGCTGCGGATCGCGCGCCAGTACGGATTCCACACTGATTTTTGGTGCCAGTGCCGGCGCATCGGAGAACACATTGCGGCCCCCGCACAATTCGATGACCGCGCTGATCAGATGATCGCCGTTGATACTTTGCAGCGGCTCATGCCAAACCTGATAGAACACTGCGATGGGGCCGGCATCCCGATAGCGCGCCTGCAATGCGGCAAACCTGGATGTGAACGCAGCGGCAATTTTGTCGGCCTGCGTCTGGCGTCCGACCAACACCCCCAGATCACGCAAGGTCTTGGCCACGCTGTCGAGCGAACGCGGCTCTGAGGCATAAACGGTCAGGCCCAGCCCCTGCAAACGGCGCATTGCGCCCTGACCATTGCCACTCGCCCACAGCAGCACCACATCGGGCTGCAGCGCCAGTACCGCTTCGGTTGAAAACGACTGAAAGTTACCAATGCGCGGAATCGCCTTGGCCGCCTCGGGGTAGTCGGCCCATTCCACCGTGCCCACCACATGCTCACCAGCGCCAATCGCATATAGGTTTTCAACCAGATGAGGCGCCAGCGCAACAATGCGCCGCGCCGGTTGTTGCAAGGTCACCTGCTGACCCAGATCGTCTAGCACACTGAGCGGCGCCGCACGGCACGGCGTCACAGCCACCGCCAGCAACAGCCCAACAAGGCCAAGACCGGCCCACATCCTCGCTTCAGTTCGCATACACAAGCACCGGTCGCCCCGTGTCCGGGTGGTTGAGCACCCGCACCTCGCAGGAAAACACATCATTTACCAGCGCGGCGTTGAGTACCTGCTGCGGCGTGCCGTCTGCGGCCACCTGGCCGTGATTCAAACAAATCACTCGCTGCGCATAGGCGGCAGCCAGATTCAGATCATGAATAACTGCCACCACACCCAGCGCGTTGCCAGCTGCAGCCACAAGATCGCCAAGCACGCGCATCAGCTGGCGCTGATGGGCCAGGTCCAGCGCCGCAGTGGGTTCATCCAGCAGCAACAGGCGCGGCGCATCATCGACCGCTTCCCACACCTGGGCCAGCACCCGGGCCAGCTGAACCCGTTGACGCTCCCCACCGGACAAGCGGGTATACGCAGCATCGGCCAAATCAGCCACATCCATGGCAGCCAGGGCTTCATGCACAATCGCCCGATCTCTCTGTGCCCCGCTGGCATGTGGGGTTCGTGAAAGCGCCACGACCTCCTCGACGCTGAAATCGAAATTGAGGCTGGATTGCTGTGGCAACACCGCTCTGTGGCGGGCAAGCCAGGACGGCGCAGTGTGCGACCAGGCGGGCGTCAGGCGCTGTCCCTGCGTAGGCGCAAGATCACCGGCCAGAACCCCCAGCAAGGTAGATTTACCCGCCCCATTGGGCCCAACCAGCATGCACAGCTCGCCACTGTGAATCGACAGATTCAAGGCATTGAGCAAACTGCGTGATGCAACGCGAAACCCCACATTCTCAAGCGTGATCAGCGCGCTCATCGCGGCAGCCCCGGCGCACTGCGCAACATCCACACAAATACCGGGGCACCGAGCAAGGCGGTCACGATACCAGTGGGCATCTCCGCTGGTGACACCAGCACACGGGCCAGCGTATCTGCAATCAGCAGCAGACTGCCGCCACCCAGAATGGATGCGGGCAACAAGCGTCGATGATCCGGCCCCACCCACAATCTGAGCATATGCGGAACGACCAGCCCGACAAAGGCAATAACCCCGGCCAAAGCCACCGAGGCGGCAACACTTAAAGCCACCAGCACCACCAGCCGGCGCTTGACCACATCCACCGCAATACCCAGATGACGGGCTTCGGATTCCCCCAGCAGAAACGCATTGAGGGTGCGGGCATGGGCCGGAAGGATAACCAGCATGGGCAGCAAAATAAGCAGCGCAAAGCCGACCCGCGCCCAGTTGGCTCCATCCAGCCCGCCCATCTGCCACAGACTCATGCGCCGCAGCATATCGTCGTCAACAAAATAATCCAGGGTGCTGTTGATCGCACCGGCCAGTGCGGTGATCGCAATCCCGGCCAGTAACATGGTCATCACCGAGGTGCCACTGGCCCGCGTGGCCAGTGCGTAAACCAAGGCGCTGGCGGCCAGACCGCCAGCAAAAGCGCCCAGCGCGACCACCGACAGTCCGGCCCATTGGGCATAGCCGCCAAGCGAGGCGCCGAACACAATCGCCACACTCGCGCCCAGCGACGCGCCACTGGTAACCCCGATAATCGACGGGTCAGCCAATGGATTGCGAAACAAGCCCTGCATCACCGCGCCGGACAACGCCAGCACCGCGCCAACCAAAAAGGTCAGCACGGTGCGTGGCATGCGCAGTTCCCACACCACCAGACGCGGATCGACAACCGCGCCAGATTCACGGCGTACAAACAGGTCCACAAGGCTTACGCTGGCTGGACCTGTCAGCAAACTGCCCAGTGCGGCAGCGGCCGCAAGAGCCGTGAGCACAGCAACAATCAGTGCTAATGACTGGCGCATGAGGTCAACGCTGGAGATGTCTTACTGAATAAACGCAATGTTGGTTGGAATCAGAACGGTATCGACAAGATCAACCAGTATCGTGTCATCGAGATCGACAATGGTCACCCCTGGCGCTTCGGCATCCAAACGTGCAACCCAAAGGCGTCCGCGTGAATCCAGCGCAATGCTGCCAATATTCAGGCTGGCCAGTCCGGCCACCGCCGCACCGTCATAACCCACCTCACCCGTTTCTGGATTCAATGCGTACACGCTGGCACTGCCCCAGCCCGTGCTGGCGCTGAAGTAGGCACGACCGCCACTGGTCACGGTCAATCCGCCGAACTGGCCATAAGGCGCCGCGCTCTGATTGCCATCATCCAGTAACACCTCGACGGAATAATCCAGCCCATCAATGGTCACGATGCCACCGTCATACACAGGCGCCCAGTTTTCGTCGTAGCCACCGACAGCAATGGCCAGAATGTCGCCATTGTCTGGATTCTCACGCAAGCCGGTAACGTTGCGAATGCCAAGATCAATGCCGAGCAAATCACCATCAGACTGGCCAGTGTCCACTTCAAGGTCAGTGGTGGTGTCGATAACGGCGACATACGAGGAGCGCGTGGCGGCAAACCCTTCAAGACGCTGCAGGCCGACATAGAGCAGATCACCTTGCAGCAGGGCCGTGGCCATTTCCGGCACGCCATCCGGATCGTAGTGCGACAGGTCAATTTCACCCAGCTTGAACTCAGCTTCGCTCGGCGCACTCGGATTTACGATCCACAGCTTGCCGCTGCCGTAACGCAGCACATAGGCCTTGTCGTCGCTGACCTCAATGATGCTGTAAGGGTTGCTCTGGCCGTCTTCATCCGCGCTTTGAGTTGAGTAGGCCCCGCCTTCATAAACCGAGTTTTTTGGATCATCCACCGAGTAGCGGCTGATCGTGTTGGTGCCGTATTTGTGGATGCGATAGAAATGCCC
>JBFKEC010000194.1:0-6368 GCA_041619315.1 Oceanococcus sp.
CAACATGCAGATCGTTCCAGCTGGCGCTGAAGGCATCCCAGTCAGCCAGCGTGCCGAACAGCTCGATCTGCGGGCGCAGTGTGACCCCCGGCATGAGCGCAAAGCCTTGCTGGTCGACCTGCGAAATGGTGCCGGCCAGCGGGGCGGGGAACGGTTGAGTTGTTTTCATCAGCCGACCATTATCCCACCGATTTGAGCGTTAGCGCTTGTCGGGGCGGCACGCGATACGTCGCGCCTGGCCTGAAACTTGTCGCACAGCTGTGCACAATGAGGCTTTATTTGCCGTGTTGAGTCCCATGTTGAGCTTCTCAAGCCTGCGATCGCGTGTGGCGATCCTAATGGTCATGCTGTTTGCCAGTGTCGCTGTGCACGCAGTTGATTATCCCTATCCAATTGAGCGATTCAGCTTTGACAGTCAGCGTCAATCGCTGCACATGGCCTACATGGATGTGCCTGCGCAGGGTGATGCCCGTGGCACCTACGTGCTGCTGCATGGCAAGAATTTCAACGGCGCCTACTGGGCCAGCACGATTGAATTCCTGGCCGCTCAGGGCTTTCGCGTGGTGGTGCCCGACCAGATCGGTTTCGGGGCTTCGTCATTGCCGGCGCATTATCAGTTCACCTTTGCCCAGTTGGCGGCGAACACCAAAGGCCTGCTGGATGAGCTTGAGGTGTCATCCGTGCGTGTGCTGGGACATTCCATGGGCGGCATGCTGGCCACCCGGTTTGCACTGCAGTACCCGAATCTGGTCGAGCAGCTGATTTTGCTCAATCCGATTGGCCTTGAAGATTGGCGTGCGATGGGCGTGCCGCATGTGGCGGTGGAGGGCATTTATGCCGCCGAGCGCAAGAAAGATTTCGAGGCCATTCAGGCCTATCAGAAAGCCAGTTATTACGATGGCGTGTGGAAGGACGAGTACACGCCGTGGGCACAGATGCTGGCCGATGCGTACCAGGGCCGCCGTGGTAAACGCTTTGCCTGGAACATGGCGCTGACCGCCGACATGATTCTGTCTCAGCCGGTGGTCTATCAATTCAATCAATTGCGTGTGCCGACGGTGTTGATGGTTGGGCTGCGTGACCGCACCGCGATCGGCAGCAATCTGGTTGAGCCGTCGCTGGCGCAGAAGATGGGAGACTATCCGGCGCTGACGCGCAGCGTTGCCGCGCAGATTCCGCAGGTTGAGGTGATGACATTTGACGGGATCGGGCATCTGCCCCATATCGAGGCGCCCAAGCGTTTTCTCAGCGCTCTGGAGCGCGCGCTGAAACTGTGAGCCGCACGTTGTTGGACGAGTGCCCGTGTGCTCAGGGCAGGCCTTATGTCGAGTGTTGCCAGCCTCTGCATCAAGGGGGCGTGGCGGCGAGCGCCGAGGCGTTAATGCGTTCTCGCTACAGCGCCTTTGTGCTGGAGCTATGGGACTACATTGCGCTGACCTGGCATCCCGCGACGCGGCCGCACGATCTGGCCGACAATAGCCACCCTGCAAGCCGCTGGCTGGGGCTGAAGATCCGCCAGCAGCGTCCACTCGAGGACGATGCCTGGGAGGTCGAATTTGTCGCCCGTTATCGCAAGCCAGATGGCCAGGCTGTGCGCTTGCATGAAATTAGCCGGTTTGAACGCATAGACGGTCGCTGGCTGTATCGCGATGGTGTTATCAAAGATCGCTGATCAATCGGCCAGCGGTTTTTGCTCTGCGATTTCGCCATCCGGGCTCACCCACATTTCACAGGCCTTGGCGCCATTGGCGGTGAGGCTCAATGCAACATGATGGCGGCGTAAGCCCTTGTGTTTGATGCGAGCAACACTGGCGGCGTTGATATACAGCACGTCGGCCTGACGCACCGCCGGTTCACGCATCCCCTGGCCGCGTTTGTGGCGATGATGCATATGCCCGGCAATCACCGCCAGAACCTGCTTGCCGCAGGCCTGGGCGTAATCAATGGCGATGCGCAGATCACGGTCGCCGAAATCACCAAAGCGCGGTGAGAAGTCGCAACCCCAGATGTCACTGGCTGAATCGCCCAGACCACTTGGGCCGTTGTGAGCCAGGAACACCAGTCTGTTAGGCGCTTGGTCAACCAGCGATTTGAGCCGGGCAGCACTGTCCTCATAGCTGCTGACGCCATGCGCCTGGGCCATGTATTTGCGGAAGTAGAAGCGGTCCGGCCCCATGGCGTGCGGGCGTGCCGTAATCACGCCAATCTCCGGGTTCAGGCAGAACAGCTTGTAGCCCCCCAATTGAACCGGCCCCAGAGCCGCCTGCAGTACGCGCATGCGCCGCGACATCGTGTTGGCGCTCTGATCGCACAGGGTTTGCCAACCTTTCAGCTCGGCTAAAAGATGCATGGCCGATGGGCCGTCATGATTGCCCGGAATCATCCACGCCGGTTTGCGGATCTCGGCCAGGCGCCGGGCCACGGGCGGCGCATTGGTCAGTCGCGGCAGATCGCCGGTAAACAGCAGGCCGTGATAGTGCGAGCGATTGAAGTATTGCGTGTCATGGTGGTCCCAGAATCCGTGGATATCGCCAATGCAGGCGAGCTGAACGCTGTCGCTCATCGTTTGGGTTTGCCACCCTGCAGGGCAAAGCGCACGGCATCCACAATATCCAGAGGAACCTGGCGACGAATCGACTTGATCTGCCTGGAGCGAATACGCCGCTTGGTGAAGCTGTGTGCATTCATGTCGAGCTGTTTGAACTGCTCGGCGCGTTCACGCGCCGTCTCCATCAGTTTGTCGGCAGAAGCGATTTCGTCGTAGAAGCCGGCCTCGACCGCACTTTGCGGGGTGAATGCATGGGCCAGGGTCACCGCACGCTGGAACGCTGCCGGGGTGAGTCGTTGCTGCATGACCGTACAGGGCACGCGCGGCATCGGCAGGCCGATCGCCACTTCGTTGGCGGTGATGGTGAAATCACCCTGCGTGCCGATGATGTAGTCACCGCTGAGCATCATGAACACACCCATGGCATAGGCGTGTCCGGTGCTGGCGGTAATCACCGGGTAGGGGTATTCCATGATCCGGGCGGTCAGCGAATAACCTGCGCGCAGCATGCGCAATGTATCGGTGTTGCCAGCCTTCATGACCTTGAGATCGAAACCGGCGGAAAACACGCCCTCGCGGCCGGTCAGGATAACGATCGCCTTGTCATTCTCAGCCTTGCGAAATGCGCTGTATATGCCTTTGAAAACCGCCGGAGACAGCGCATTGCGCTTGCCGTCATCGATGCTGATCGTGGCAATGCCGTCTTTGAGTTCATAGTGAACGTTGTCGCTAGCCATGGGGGTGCCTGCCATTCGGAGAAAGCCCGATTGTAGCGCGCAGGCAGATTCACGGCCTGCCCCGGTGACGGCTGCATTTGTCAGTCGCAACCGATGTCGTTCAGCGTGTCTTTCTTATAACTTTCAGCTAAAAGAATCACGATATTTAGACGTATTGAGTCTAACTCTGCCGATTTCCAGTATTCTCGCGCGCCCCAGAAGTTCATCGCTTCGGGATTGTTTGTGCTTTGAATGGCGTCCGGATGACGCCGGGAGTCGTCAATGTCTGTGTCACGCGCTGCGCTTGCCGCGGTTTTGAGCCTGCCGACGCTGGTTCATGCCACCAATGGTTACTTTTCCCATGGCACCAGTGCCACCCAGAAGGCCATGGCGGGCGCCGGCACAGCGTTGTCGGCGGATGCCTTTGTCGGCACGCTCAATCCGGCCGGTGCGGTGTGGCTCGGCGATGCGTTCGAAGTGGGGCTGTCGATGTTCACGCCGGTGCGTGATTATTCCGCTAGCGAGCGTGGTGACAACGCCAGCAATGGCATTTTCATGATTCAGCCGATATCGAAGCATCGCAGTCATAACGAATATTTTCCGATTCCGGCGCTGAGCTACAACCGGGTGTGGGGCGAGCGTGCGAGCTGGGGCATAACGCTGTACGGCAACGGCGGCATGAACACCGAATACAACGGCAACATGGCTACATTCGGTCAGGGCCTGACCGGTTTTGAGGCGGAGTGCGAGGGTGGTTTTGGCGGCGGCCAGGCAACCGGCTCGGACAACGCCGGATTCTGTGGCGGGCGCAACGATGACCGATTCGGCGTCGATCTGATCGTGATGTTCGTGGCGCCGACCTTGAGCTACAAGCTGAGTGAGCGTGTCTCTGTCGGGATTTCGCCGTTGCTGGCGATGAGCCGCTTTTCGGCGATTGGGCTGGACGCGTTTGCCAAGTTTTCCAATGCGCCGGACAAGGTCTCCAATCAAGGTGCGGATGTGGCTTATGGCGGCGGCGCGCGGGTTGGTGTGCTGACCAAACCTCTGCCCGGAGTGACGCTGGGCGCGTCCTATCAGTCGCGCGTCTGGATGACCGAGTTTGACGACTATCAGGGGTTGTTCGCCGAGCAGGGTGATTTTGACATCCCCTCAAACTGGAATGTGGGCGTGGCCTTGCGTCTGACCCATGCGCACACGCTGGCGGTGGATTATCAGCGTATTCACTACAGCGAAATTGATTCTGTCGGCCTGCCTTTCGATGCCAATGACTTCGTCAACAATTGTGCGATTCCGCGTCTGCTGGCCGGCTTTGGTGTCGGTCAGGCCAGTCCCAGTGATGCTTGCCTGGGTGCTGATTCAGGCCCTGGGTTTGGCTGGCAGGACATGTCGGTTTGGAAGTTCGGCTATCAGTACGACACCGGGCGCTACAAATTCCGGGCCGGCTACAGCCGTACCGATCAGCCCATTCGTGAGTCCCAGATTCTGTTCAATGTGCTTGCGCCGGGTGTTATGGAAGAGCACTTCACGCTGGGGTTGGGTGTGGAATGGTCGAAAAATTTCTTTGTTGACGTGGCGCTGATGTATGCGCCGGAGCGGCCGGTCAGTGGCCCCAATCCGCTGTCCAATACCGATGCCAATCTGCTCGGGCTGCTTGGCCAGGGCTTGGGGCTGGGCGGCGTCACTGGCATTGTCGGCCAGGACACCTCCGAGGCATTCGGCGCAGATACCGATGATCAGATCCTGCGTCTGAACATGCGCCAGTATGAAGCCACCATCAGCTTCGGCTGGCGCTACTGATACGCAGCGCCTGCGGGTTTAGGCGGCGCTGCGGGCCTGGACCATGGCCATCAGCCGATAGCCGGCGAGCATTGCGATAACGAAGGCAATGATGTCGCCATTGGCGCTGGCCAGCCCGGCCACCGCAGGCCCCGGGCACAGGCCCGCGACTGCCCAGCCCAGCCCGAACAGGGCGGCGCCTCCAACCAGATTGCGGTCAATGGCGCTGCTGTCGGGCAGAAAGAATTTCTTCTCGAACAATGGGTATGGGCGTTTGAGGATGAGGTAAAAGCCGGGCAGGGTGACCGCAATTGCGCCGCCCATGACGAGCATCAAAGAAGGGTCCCATTGGCCTGCAAAGTCCAGAAAGTTCAACACCTTGGCGGGATCCATCATGTTGGATAGTGCCAGACCCAAGCCGAAGAGCACGCCGCCCAGCAACGCGATAAGTATTTTCACAGTTCAACTCCGAGCACGTGGCGAATGATGAATACGGTTGCGATAGCGACCAGCATGAAGGTCAGGGTTGCGGTCATGGAGCGCGGTGACACACGGCCAATCCCGCACACCCCATGTCCGGAGGTGCAGCCGGAACCCAGTTTGGTGCCCAATCCGACCAGAAAGCCGGCAACGATCATGGTCGGCAGGCCGACTTCGACGTGGATGGTCAGTGCTTCAGCGGGTGCGAGTTGAAGAAATGCGAAAGCACTTGCAATCAGTCCGACGGTAAAGGACAGGCGCCAGGCCAGTTCGCTGCCGCGCGAGGTTGGCAGATTGCCAACGATGCCGCTGATGCCAGCAATGCGGCCGTTAAAGCCCAGCATGATCAGGGCGGACAGCCCAATTAGCATGCCGCCACCCAGCGCTGACCACGGCGTAAATTGTGTTGCGGTGTACATGGGATCTCTCCTTTAACAGATTGTTCTAATTTAGCATTGATTGAATTATGAGACTGCGTGCGGGGCGAGCTGTTTTCGCAATATGTTAAAATGAAATAACCAAATAGCTCAAACGAATAACGAGGTGGTTTTTCATGCTGTTTCGACAGTTGTTCGACCGTGAATCCAGTACCTATAGCTATCTTCTGGCATCCGGTGTCGGGCGCGAAGCGCTGATCATTGATCCGGTCAAACAGCACCTGCAGGACTATCTTGAACTCATTCACGCACTTGATCTCAAGTTGGTGCGCGCAATCGACACCCATACGCATGCCGATCACGTCACCGCGCTGGGTGATCTGCGCGACCACACCGGGTGTGTGACGCTGATGGGCGAGTTCACCAAGGCCGCTTGCGTGTCTGAACAGGTTCGCGATGGTGATCGCATCC
>JBFKEC010000195.1:0-6330 GCA_041619315.1 Oceanococcus sp.
CTACGGTCCGACCGATACCGCCAACGTGTTCCTGCTGCGTCGTAACATCGAAGGTGGTGCGCGTGATGATGATCTGACCCAGACCAGTCTGCGCAGCGTGTTCGGCGTGGAAGGTGAGTTCGAATACAAGGTCCTGAGGTCCTATGACGTGTTCGGTCAGCTTGCGCGAGCCAAAGTAAATCAGATCTATCGCAATGACATGTCGATCACCCGTCAGAACCGTGCCATTGATGCGGTGACGGATGACGAAGGCAACATCGTTTGCCGCAGCGTTGTTGACGGCACCGATCCGAATTGTGAGGTCTACAACATTTTCGATACCAATGTGGATGTCAGCCAGGCTGCACTGGACTACATCCAGGTGCCGGGTCTGCTCACCGGTAGGACCGAGCAGACCGTGCTGGGTGCCACCGTATCCGGTTCGTTCGATGATTTGATGCTGGAAACCGCAGCCACGCCAGTTGGTTTCGCATTCGGTATGGAGCGTCGCAGTGAAAAGGCGGTGTTCGAGCCGGATCTGGCCTTCACAACCGGTGATCTGGCAGGTCAGGGCGGCGCCACGATTGGTACCGCTGGCGCCTTCGATCTGTTCGAAGTGTTCGCGGAAACGCGTATCCCGCTGATCCAGGATCGCAAATGGATGCGTGATGTGAACCTGGAGCTGGGCTATCGTTTCTCCGACTACAGCTCGACCTCCTCGACCAACACCTACAAGGCTCTGCTGAGCTGGGCATTTAACGACGAGTTCAACGTCCGTGGTGGCTACAACCGTGCGGTTCGTGCGCCCAACATTGTTGAGCTGGCCCAACCGATGTCGGTCAACCTGGCGGGTAACACTGATCCGTGCTCGGGTGAAAACCCGGATGCCACGGCCGAGCAGTGTGCCAATGACCCGGTTATCGCCGAGCGTCCTGAGCTGTATGGCAACATCACGCCGAACCCGGCCAATCAGTACAACGGTCTGTACGGCACCTCGGAAGGACTGGAGCCGGAAGAAGCCGACACCTACACCTTCGGTCTGGTCTATACCCCGGAGTTCATTCGCAACCTCAGCGTGACACTGGACTACTACGACATCGAAGTTACGGGCCTGATCGACAGCTACGGTGCCGACACCGTGCTGCGTGAATGCTACGAGAACAACAACCTGTGCGAACTGATCAGTCGCGACCCCGATACCGGCAGCCTGTGGCTGGGTCAGGACGGCTATGTCAATGTTCAGACGCTCAACACCGGTTCGATTCACATCCAGGGCATCGACCTGGGCGTGGCGTACCGTTACGAGACTGAAAACTACGGCATGTTCAACTTCGAGCTGGTGGGTGCATACAACATGACCGAAGAAGTTGAGCGCGTACCGGGCAGCAGCACCTTCAACTGTGACGGTCGCTATGGTCTGGAGTGCGGTGTACCCAAGCCGGATTGGCGTCACAAGTTCCGTACCCGCTGGCTGACTCCGTACAACGGCGTCGAGCTGTCGCTGGCCTGGCGTTACATCGGTTCGGTCAAGGCTGACGAGGCCAGTGGTGCCGCAGCGGCCGAAGCCACGTTGTCCGAGCGTAGCTACTTCGATCTGGGTGCCAGCGTGCCTTACGATCGCTACAGCTTCCGCGTCGGCATCAACAACATCCTCGATCGTGATCCGCCGGTTATCGGTGACGCGCTGCCGGGTGTTGTGGGTAATGGCAACACCTTCCCGCAGATCTACGATGCGCTGGGTCGCTACATCTTTGTTGGTGTTAGCGCCGACTTCTAAGCGAAACTGCTGAAACAAAAACGCCCCGTTCAACGGGGCGTTTTTTTTGCCTTGCGGTTTTGCGTCGGGGGAGGCGGCTTAGTGTGCGAGAGCCTGCTGACGCGGCAATATAAGTGCACCGGCGATAATCATACGGATGATGATGATCATCTGTTGAGCGGTTTCCTGGCGCTGCGCAGGACCCTGATCCATGGCCGTGCCACCAAGCGCAAAGATCATTCGGGTGATCGCTTTCGAGACCAGTTCAGGGCGCTCCAATGGACGTCCGGCTGCTGAAGAAAGACGCACGAGATCTTCCTGCAGCTCGCTTTCAAAGTACTGCAACTGGCGTTCGATGGCCTGTTTGAATGCGGTTGATCCGGCACTGCCTTCACGCAACAGCAGATGCAGGTACTTCTCGTCCGCTTCCAGCTGTTCCATAAAGGTTTCCACCGAACTGACCACGGCACTGCGTTCACCACTGACGCGGTTGCGGGCCTCGCGAATTATCGTACGCAGCGCGCCGCCAGCCTGTTCGATCAGGGCGACAGCGAGTTCATCGATATCGCGAAAGTGCCGGTAGAAACTATTGGGCGCGACGTCTGCGGCGCGCGCGACCTCACGTAACCCCAGCGTCGATACGCTGCGATTCGGCCCGAGCAGCTTGAGCGCCGCATCGAGTAAATCCTGACGATTGATAGTGTGCTTGCCGCGTGGGTGCGATGAAGCCGGCACAGGCTAGTTCCTGACTGCAAAGCGCCGAATGTACACCAAGCGAAGACGCGACGGGGCGCGTTGGATTATTGCTCGCCCTGGAAACTGAGCCAATCCGAGGCGGCACGCGCAGGTTCTTCGATCATCGGAAGATGACCGATATCCGGGCGCACAATTATCTTCGCGTTTGGCATCAAGTCCTTAAGGATAGACGCACCACTGTAATGCAGGGCGCGGTCGCGCTCACCCCACACCACCAGGGCCGGAATCGTGCTGCCTTCAATCAGTGCATTGACGCTTTGTGCATCACGATTCAGGGTTTCAAATATGCGCGTATGCAGGGCATGGTCGGATGCCGCGCGCTGGCCCAGCTGATGCTTCACGCTGTAGGGCAAAAACGGCGGCTTGTTCATGGTGAACTGCATGATGCTGGGGAAATCCTTCGCCTGTTTTACCACCAGCGGATTTTGACCGCTTTGCATATATTTCTGGCGCAGTTCACTGATCTGGCTGCCCGCCACCCCAGCCGGTGCGAGTACCCAAAGACTCATGACCTGGTCTGGATACAGGCCGGCGTAGGTCAGGCTGATATTGCCGCCCATCGAGCTGCCGCCAAGGTGGAAACGGTCAAGCCCAAGTTCAGTGGCTATGCGGTGAACGCGGCGTGTCTGGCTGACGATGTCGAAGTCCGCATCCGTGATGCGGCTGCTTTCCCCGAAGCCCGGGAGATCGATTGCAATCACACGATAGTGGGGTGTGAAGTAACCGGCAACCCGGGTCCAGTTGTCCTTGTCGGCACCAAAGCCGTGAATCAGCAGCAGGGTTTCGCCCTGGCCCCCTTCGTTGTATGCGATCTGCATGCCGTCGACATTGATGTGCTTGGTTTGCAGGCCGTTGCGCCAACGCTCCAGGGCCAGCGCGTTGTGAGCAGCCTGGGCCGGGAATAGCAGGTCAAAGGCGATGATTGCGGCAATGAGCAGGACAATCAGCAGCAGGAATTTTTTCATCAGAAATCGTCGTACGCTTCGAATTCCGGCTCAGCTTCGCGTGGCGGTTTGCCATCGTGAATGGCTGACCAGCGGCGTTGCAGATAGGCGTTGCGCATGAATGCATAAGGATCAATCTGCTGCATCAACAAGCTATCGGCATTGAGGTACTGAGCGCGCGTCTGAATCGCATTGAGCACGCTCAAGCCCCAGATCGTGGTTGAGTTTTCAGAGTGGTAGGTTGGGTTTAACGGGCCATCCAACACCATGCCGACGAGGTCGCGGTTGGTGCTGGGTCCGAGGAAAGGAAGCATTAAATACCAACCTTCACCTACGCCCCAGCGCCCAAATGTCTGGCCGAAATCTTCGTCGTGCGCCGGCAGGCCCCAATATCCGGCTACATCGACCAGACCGGCGATGCCGAGTGTGCTGTTGATCAGAAAGCGCCCGAGGTCGGCCGTGCCGTCAGCCAGTTTTCCCTGCATGTACTGGTTGATGATGGTGACCGGATAGCCGAGGTTCTGGAACAGGTTCTTGATGCCGGTGCGGGCGAAACCGGGAACCGCCCAGCGATAGCCTTGTGCGACCGGACGCATGACATATTTGTCTGCCGTCATGTTGAAGGCGTAGATGCCACGGTTGACGCTTTCCAGCGGATCCGCCGGATCGTGGGCCGGACGATGGGCACATCCGGCAAGCACCACGACTAGCGCGATGCAGGCTCCCTGTATAGCTCGCATGTTTACCTGGTTCCCCAACAACAGGTGGCCGGCAGCCGGCCGGGTTTGTTGCGCAGTTTAGCCCGCGGCTTGTTTTTCCAGTTTGTCGATCAGGCTTTCGAGGCCTGCGCGCTTGATCTCCGAGGCGTAGGTGCCGCGGTAGTTCGTGACCAGGCTGATATTGTCGACCACAACGTCATAGACCAGCCAGCGGCCATCTTTCTGACGCATGCGGTAGTGCATGGTGACCGGATCTGCGCCAGGTGACTGGATGGTCGAGGCTACGCTGGCACGATCGGGTTTGGAGCCCGGTTCGGCCTCGGAAAAGCTGACTTTTTCATTGCTGTACTGAAGCAGAGCGTTGCCGTAGGTCTTGACCAGCAAGGTCTTGAAACCATCCATGAAGCGCTTCTGCTGAGCATCGCCCGCTTTGTCCCAGGCCGGGCCCAGAACCAGTCGCGACATCAATGGAAAGTCGAAATAAGGCAGCACGACTTCATCGACCATGGCGTACAGGCGCTGCGGATCCTTGTCCAGGGCTTCGCGGTCCTGCTTTATGCGTGCAAGCAGCTGCTCTGCAACCGAGCTGATGACCTGATCCGGGCTGGCCTGGCGCATGGCGGCCTTGTCGCTGGCGGCAGGGGCTTGTGCGTTTACGCTACTGATGCTGGCTGCGGCGAGCATCAGGGCGGCAAGTGTTTGAATCTTCATAGGCTTCAAGGACCAGCGTGGGGCAGGTTTGTTCCCTGGATTCTAGCAGTGCCAGCGTTCCAAAGGGACAGCGAAAACTGTTTAACGATGCGCTCGGCAAGGCGTTGACCGATGGTGAAAACATCCTGTTCGGCGCTGAAGTCTGCCAGCTGGGTCATTTGCAGGCCGGCATAGCCACAGGGATTGATGCGCGCAAAGGGTTCCATGTCCATCGACACATTGAGCGAGAGGCCGTGGTAACAGCAGCCATGACGTATGCGCAGTCCGAGTGAGGCGATCTTGCGATCAGCCACGTAAACCCCCGGGGCGCCGCTGCGCCGCTCGGCCTGGATGCCGAGACTTTCAAGCTCATCGATCAAGACTTGCTCCAGGCCATTGACCAGGGCCTTGGGGCCAATCTTGAGGCGTTTGAGGTTGAGCAGCGGGTAAACCACGATCTGGCCCGGCCCATGGTAGGTGACTTGACCACCGCGGTCGGTTTGTACGATCGGAATGTCACCCGCCGCCAGCACGTGCTCAGGCTTGCCGGCAAGACCCTGGGTGTAGACCGGCGGATGCTCAACGATCCAGATTCTGTCGTTGTCGTCCGCACCGCGAGCATCGTTGAATGCGCGCATGGCTGTGAATGTCTCGGGATAGTCGGCGCGGCCCAGACATTCGATTTCAACCTGTGGCACGGTCCGTTGCCTAAAGGCTGGTGATGATGCCCGGCACCGGGGCAAGGTCGGCGTAGACCTTTTCGATCTGGGTCGCCGATGTCGCATCAATCGTGACGGTCAGTGCAATGTATCGGCCATTGCGACTGGCGCGCTGATGGACATCGCCGACGGCTGCGTGATCGCCGACAGACGCGAGTATGCATTCGCGCACGCGCTCGACCGCATCAGGCTGGCAGATCAGTTTGAACGGGTAGGTGCAGGGGTATTCCAGGTCCTGCAGGGCGGCGTGCAGACTCATCGTTTGACGAACAGCATCACTTCGTCACGAAGACGTTGCCACAATGAACCCAGCGGCATGGCTTGCAGCGCAACCAGCGGAACGCTGCCCAGGGTGCCGTCATCCAGCGTGATATTCAGTGCGCCGAGCTGCTGGCCGGCAGTGACCGGTGCGATCAGGCGCTGGTTCAGCTGAGGCTTCAGGCTGATGTCATCGGCGCGGCCGCGCGGCACGGTGACATAAGTGGTTTTGACCGGGCCCAGTTGGACGTTTTCGGCGCTGGATTTCCAGATTTTGGCCGTCGCAACGGCTTCGCCCTGAGTGGCAACTTGTGCACTTTCGAAAAAGCGGAAGCCGTAGTTGAGCAGGGACTCACTGGCTTGCTCACGGGCACGCATGCTGGGGGTGCCAAGGACCACCGAGATCAGCCGCATGCCATCGCGTTCAGCGGATGACGCCAGACAATATCCGGCCGCTTTGGTGTAGCCGGTTTTGACCCCGTCAACCGAATCGTCACGCCACAGCAGGC
>JBFKEC010000196.1:0-6324 GCA_041619315.1 Oceanococcus sp.
ACCGGCGCAACCCTGAACGCCATGGCCTGCGCCTTGCGTCGGGCCGGTGCACGCAAGGTTGCTGCGATCACCCTTGCGCGGGTGATCTAGAGGGTCTGCAACAACAGCCCGGCAAAAATCACCATGCCAAAACGCTGGTTATTGAGAAAGGCTTGAAAACATGCCTCGCGCTGACGCGCCCGAATCAGATACTGCTGCCACACGAAATAGCCACCACCTACGGCAACCGCGGCATAAAACCACACGCCATAGGCCTGCCACAGGCCCAGCACCACGAGCAGTGCGATAACCACAATTTGGAGCAGGCCGGTGATCAAACGATCGTGCTCGGCAAACAACACCGCGGTCGATTTGACCCCGATCTTCAAATCGTCGTCACGATCGACCATGGCGTAGAAGGTGTCATACACAATGGTCCACAGCAGGGTAATCAACACCAGCAACCAGGCCACCGCCGGCACAGCGCCGCTGATCGCCGCAAAGGCCATGGGTATCCCGGCCGAGAACGCGATACCCAGATGCGCCTGGGGCAGATAGGTGTAGCGCTTGGCGAATGGGTAGGAGCCGGCCAGCACCACTGCCGGCACGCTCAACAGCAAGGCCAAGCGATTGAGCTGCAAGGCCAGACCCAACGCCAGCAGTGACAAGACCACAAACACCGCCAATGCCTCCCACGCCTGGATCTGTCCTGCGGCCAGCGGACGCTGGTCGGTGCGTTTTACATAGGGGTCAATCTTGCGATCGGCGAAATCATTGATCGCGCAGCCTGCCGCGCGCATCAAAATCGTCCCCAACACAAAGATCGCCAGAATGTCCCAGGCCGGCATGCCATCTGCCGCAACCCACAATCCCCACAGGGTCGGCCACAACAACAACATGGTGCCGATTGGGCGGTCCAGGCGAACCAGCCGGTAATATGCGTTCAAACGCTGTGTCAGTGCGCTCACTTTGTCTGCCCTGTTATGCATCGGCGTATTTTTGCCCGGCTGGCAACCAGCGCATCAGCAATGGTCCGACCACCTCAGGCTGCTCGCGAAACACCTGCGTTGCCAGCTCGCGGACCTGGCCCAGCCAGGCCGCGTCACGCTGCGGATCGGCAATGCGAAATTCGCTCAGTCCGGATTGCCGCGTGCCCAGTATTTCACCGGCGCCACGCAATTCCAGATCACGCTCGGCCAGACGAAAACCGTTGTGCTCGTGGCGCAAGGCGTCGAGCCGGGCTCGCGCCGTGTCGGTCAGCGGCGGACGGTACATGAGCACGCAATGACTGGCCACCCCACCGCGCCCGACTCGACCGCGCAATTGATGCAGCTGGGCCAGACCCAGACGCTCCGCATTGTCGATGACCATGACGGATGCATTGGGCACGTCCACGCCCACTTCAATCACCGTGGTGGCGACCAGAATCTGCACCTCACCAGCAGCAAACGCATTCATCACCGCCTGCTTGTCTTTGGCTTTGAGGCGCCCATGAACCAGTGCAATGCGCATGCCCGGCAAAGCGTCGGTCAGTTCGGCATGTATGTCCTCTGCGGCCTCGGCCCAGTCCGAGGCTTCGATTACCGGACTGACCCAGTAAGCCTGTCGCCCGCGGGCGCACGCAGCCCGCAGCCGCTCGATCACCTCGCCACGACGACTCTGCGCCATGGCTACGGTTACAACCGGCTCGCGTCCCGGCGGCAATTCATCGATCGAGGAAAAATCCAAATCGGCAAAAAAGGTTTGCGCCAGCGTGCGTGGGATCGGCGTGGCCGTCATGACCAGTTGATGAGGATGGCAATCATCGCGCGTCGCCAGCGCTTTGAGTCCAAGACGCTGATCGACCCCAAACCGGTGCTGCTCATCCACCACAATCAGGCCCACCGCTCCGAATTCGGGCTCGCCATGAAAAAGTGCATGGGTCCCCACAATCAGGGCAGGACCGGTCTGCGGCAATGCTTCACTGGCGCCAGATTTGCCGCCCAGTCGTAACACCACCGGAACGCCCAGCGGGGCAAACCATGCACCCAGGGTTTTGGCGTGCTGGCGCGCCAGAATTTCGGTAGGCGCCATCAGAATGGTGCGCAGCCCCTGCCCCAGGGCGGCACTGGCCGCCAATGCCGCCACCGCCGTTTTGCCCGCGCCGACATCTCCCTGAAGCAAGCGCAACATCGGGCTGGGCCGCGCCATATCGGCCAGAATCTCGTCCAGCACGCGCGCCTGTGCAGCGGTCAGTTCAAACGGCAAGGCCTGGCGCAACTGGCCAAGCAACTTGCCGGCAGCAACCGGCGCCGCCTTTTGCTTGAGTTTGCGCGCGCGCAAATTGAGCATCGCCAAACGGTGTGCAAGCAACTCTTCACGGATCAGCCGTGTGCGCGCCTGCTCGACCTGACCCTGGAGCTCTGGCGGCGGCGCATGTATTAACCTCAAGGCCGCATGCAAGCCCAGCTCAAAACGCTCACTCAGCAGGTCGGGCACCAGGGTTTCTGCCTGCTTCAGGGCTTGCTGAACAACATCGCGAATTCGGTTCTGGGTCAGACCGGAAGCCGCCGGATACACCGGGGTCAGGGTCTGGTGATCCGCTTGACGGGCTTCAGCCTCGGCAACAATCCGGTATTCCGGATGAACCATTTCCAGCTGATAGCCGGAGCGTCGAACCTCACCGTAGACACGCACCCAAGCCCCCGGCCGAAAACCGGATAGCTGGCGACTGGAGAAGTGAAACAGGCGCATGCACAGCTGACCCGTTTGATCCTGAAGCGTAACCAGCAGACTGCGCCGGCGACCGTAGCGAATCTGCGTGTCGACCACTTGGCCACACGCGAGCATCGGCTCGCCCTCACGCGCCGAGCCTATGTCTTCAATCCGGGTGCGATCCTCGTAGCGCGCAGGCAAATGAAACAGCAGATCTTCGACCTGCTCTACGCCCAGCGCACGAAACTTGTCAGCCAGTGCCGGCCCGATGCCGGCCAGCTCGGTCAACTGCATAACAGGTCACGACCAGCGCATCAGGCGCCGAGTTCGAGCACACCATCGGCCTCGACCTGTGCGCCCTTGGGCAGCTCAGCCACGCCCAATGCGGCACGCGCCGGATAGGGCTCATCGAAGTATTCGGCCATGACCTGATTGACCACCGGGAAATGGCCCAGATCGGTCAGATATATATTGAGTTTGACCACATCGGCGAGACTGCCGCCAGCGGCCTGCGCCACCGCTTTGAGGTTGTCGAAGACCCGGCGAATATGGGCCTGAATATCACCTTCAATCAGCTCACCGGTCGCAGGATCCAGTGGAATCTGGCCTGACAAATACACGCTGGAACCCACTTTCACAGCCTGCGAATAGGTCCCGATGGCCGCCGGCGCGGCCTCGGTCGATATGATTTCTCGTGTCATTTCTTGTCCTGTTTATTACGGCTGGCGACATCACTGACGCTGTTCTCAGCCCCCGCACGCACCACCTTGACCACCGATGGCAGCTTGCGAACCTGGCGCAACATGCGCGACAGATGGGTGCGGTCGGAAACGGTCACCAACAGCGACAGCTCGGCGATGTCGCCTTGCTTGTCCTTGATTTTGACGTGGTCAATGCTGCATTCCTCTTCAGCCAGCGCGGTCGCGACGCGACCGAGCAAGCCGCGTTTGTTCTCGCCCTGAACACGCAATTCCACCGGGTACTCGCCATCCACGCTGTCAGACCAGACCACGTCAACCTGAGCACTGTTCTGCCGGTCACCAACCAGACTGTTCCGGCAATTGGCCTGGTGGATCACGATGCCGCGACCGGAGCGAATCACGCCGCGAATGCGATCTCCGGGTATCGGCCGACAGCAGCCGGCAAATTCCACGGCCATGCCTTCTGTGCCCTGAATCGCCAGCGCATGTGGCTTGTCCTGACTGGCCGTGCTGCCGGAAGCCAGCTGGTAGGCGACCAGCGACGCCATACGCCGGCCATTGCCGATGCCCTCGAACACGCGTTCCATGTCCGGCTCTTTGAGCGTTGTAAGCAAGGTTGCGATTTTGTCCGGGTCCAGCTTGCGTAGTGACAAACCATGCTCGTGCAGGGCCATGGTCAACAGACGCCGACCCAGGCGGCGCGATTCATCCGCGCGTTGATGGCGCAGATGATGAAGAATTGCGCTACGCGCCTTGCCGCTCTTGACGAAGTTCAGCCAGGTCGCGTTCGGACTCTGATGGCGCGCGGTGACAATGCGCACCTGCTGCCCGTTGGTCAACGGTGTCGACAGGGCCTGCAGATGATCGTCAATCCAGGCACTGACCGCTGAATTGCCAAGATCGGTGTGAATGGCATAAGCCAGGTCCAGCGCGGTCGCGCCCTTCACCAGACGGTAAATCTGCCCCTTGGGACTGAATACGTAAACCTCGTCCGGGAACAGATCGACGCGCACCGATTCCATGAAATCCATGGCGCTGGCTGTGCGCCGATTCACTTCGACCAGATTGGCCAGCCACTCGCGAGCACGCTGTTCCGGCGCCTGACGAGCTTGATCACGGCCGAGCTTGTACTGCCAATGCGCCGCCACCCCGGATTCAGCGATGTGATTCTGATCGCGTGTGCGAATTTGCACCTCGATCTTGACCCCTTTGGGCCCAATCAGCGTGGTGTGAAGCGATTGATAACCGTTGACCTTGGGGCAGGCGATGTAGTCGTTGAATTGTTCGGAGATCGGCTGATACATGCTGTGCACCACGCCCAGCGCGCGGTAACAAGAGTCTTCGGAATCAACGATCACCCGAAAACCGTACAGATCCATCACATCGAGAAAGCGCAGATGTTTCTTGCGCATCTTCTGATACACGCCGTACAGATTCTTGCGCCGCCCAAACACCGCCGCACCGATACCCTCTTCGGACAGACGTCGATTGAGCTTATCCTCGACCTCGCGAATCAGGTCCTTGCGCCGCCCGGCAACCGCCTCGACCGACCGCTTGAGAACGCGGTGGCGATTGGGGTAGCGATTGGCAAAACCTAAATCTTCCAGCTCGTTGCGCAGCGTGTGTATACCCAACCTATGGGCAATGGGCGCGTAGATTTCCAAGGTCTCACGCGCCACTCGGCGACGTTTCTCCGAGGCCATGGTGGCCAGCGTACGCATGTTGTGAAGGCGGTCCGCAAGCTTGACCAGTATGACCCGCAGGTCATCGGTCATGGCCATCATCAGCTTGCGCAGACTTTCGGCCTGGGCCTCCTCGCGCGACTGATCGGTGGCACGGTCCAGCTTGCTGACCCCGTCGACGATGTGCGCGACTTCCTCACCAAAGCGCTCGGCCACCTCATGCTTGGCCGCAGGCGTATCTTCAATGACATCGTGAAGTATGGCCGCCACCAATGTGGTGTAGTCCATACGCATTTCAGCCAGAATGCGCGCCACCGCCAGCGGATGAAATATGTACGGCTCGCCCGTTTTTCGAAACTGGCCGGCATGCATGGCAGCGCCGTATTCATGCGCTTCGCGCACGATCGCGATCTCGTCATCCGGCAAATAGGACTCGAGAACGCCGACGAGCGCATCAATGCCAAACTCGCGGGTGATTCGCGAAGTGCGAAACGCGGTATTCAGACGGCTGATGACAGGCAATTCCATAGCTCACGAGTATAGCCACGGATCACGCTTGGAGCATAAAAAAACGCCCCGGAGGCGAACCTGCGGAGCGTTGGTGATCATGTTGTGATCAGTCGGTGCCGACTTCGATATTCGACAGATCAACTTTGAGCTGCGGTACCGGCGGCGGATCGTTCTCGGTCAGAACGTCGCGCCCAACAAGGTCATCAGCCACTTCGCGCAGCGAGACCACGGTCGACTTGTGGTTTTCCCAAGGCACCTTGGAGTCGGCGCCACGCGCAAGCTGGCGGGCCCGTTTGGAGGCGACCAAGGTCAGTTCAAACTGGTTGTCGATGTTCTTGAGGCAATCCTCAACAGTGACACGTGCCATGAGAGCTCGAATTTCGGAAACGTAGCCGTGTAGTTTAATCGTTATCGAGCAGTTCCGCCAGCAAAGCGGCATGGCGCTGTTGCTGACTGGCCCCGCGCAGGGCGGCGGCCCGGCAAACCACTTCGAGTTCGTCACAAGCCCGCTCGAGATCATCGTTGATGATCAGATAGTCGAATTCCTGATAGTGACTCATCTCCGCCACGGCTTCGGCCATGCGCTCGGCGATGACCGCCTCACTGTCCTGTCCGCGCCCACGCAGACGCGCCTCTAGGGCGGTTCGTGATGGCGGCAAAATGCCGACACTGCAGGCCTGATCGGGCAAATACGTCTTGACCTGACGCGCGCCCTGCCAGTCAATATCCAGAAACAGCCAGTGCCCAGTATCCAACGC
>JBFKEC010000197.1:0-6302 GCA_041619315.1 Oceanococcus sp.
GGCGCAGGCCGCCTGTCCCAGACGCAAGGCCGTACCTGAAGGTGCATCGACCTTGTGCTTGTGATGCGCTTCGATGATCTCGATATCAGCCTCATCGCGCATGATGCGCGCAGCCATTTCGGTCAATTTCACACACACATTCACGCCGACACTGAAATTGGCCGCTTGCACCAGCGGACGCGATTGCGCCAGTTTGATCAGCCTGGCCTGTTCTTCAGCGGCCAGACCGGTGGTTCCGGTGACCAGCGCTACCGTAGTCTGCTCAAGCGCATCAATCAGACGCATGGTCCCTTCAGGTCGACTGAAGTCAATAACCACATCACTTATGGCCAGAGCCTGGTCGAGCTGATCGACCACCGCGACGCCATTGCGCCCGACACCGGCAATTTCGCCACTGTCGGCACCAATCAGGCTGGAGCCATGGGCATCGGTGGCAGCGCTCAATACGAGCTGCGAATGGTTTTGCAGTGCCTGGATAACCGTACGGCCCATACGGCCACCGGCACCATGAACGCATACGCGCACGGGATTGCTCATGTCAGCTTGTCAGTTGATGTGGGTTTCAAGAAAGTCCTTGGCTTTATCGAGCCACGACTTGGACTTGGGATTGTGCTTGTCGCCACTGCCCTTGAGGGAATCGCGGAACGCTTCAAGCAACTCTTTCTGCTTCTTGCTGAGTTTAACCGGAGTTTCGACCACAACCTGACACAACAGGTCGCCGGTCGCTCCGCCGCGGACCGATTTGACGCCCTTGCCGCGCAAGCGGAAAACCTTGTGACTTTGTGTTTCCGCTGGAATCTGCAGGCGTGCCTTGCCAACCAAAGTCGGCACTTCAAGGTCACCGCCAAGCGCTGCCGTGGCAAAATCAATCGGCACCTGACAGATCAGATCACTCTCTTCACGGGTGAAGAAGCTGTGCTGCTTGACCTCGATCTGAACGTATAAATCACCACTTGGGCCACCCAGATCACCGGCTTCGCCTTCACCAGAAAGGCGAATTCTGTCGCCACTGTCGACACCTGCCGGAATCGTGACCTTGAGTGATTTCTCACTGCGTTGACGGCCTTCGCCACCACAGTCCGCACAGTATTCCGTGATGATCTGACCGCGCCCACGGCATTGTGGGCAGGTCTGTTGAACAGAGAAGAAGCCCTGCTGCATACGCACCTGACCAACACCATGACAGGTCGGGCAGGTTTTTGGCTCGGTGCCCGGCTTGGCGCCGCTGCCATCACACGGCGAACACGCATCCCAACGCGGGATCTTGATCGTGACGTCCTTGCCGAATGCCGCTTCTTCCAGGGTGATACTCAGGTTGTAACGCAGGTCAGAACCGCGCCGGGCGCCACCGCGACCGCGGCCGCCGCCACCACCGAAAATATCGGAGAAAATATCGCCGAAAACATCGCCAAAGCCTGCGCCGGCACCACCACCGCCGCCCATGCCCTTGAGGCCTTCGTGGCCATAGCGGTCATAGGTTGCGCGTTTTTCCTCATCGGCGAGGATTTCGTAGGCTTCCGAGGCTTCCTTGAACAGCTCTTCCGATTTGCTGTCACCGGGGTTGCGGTCAGGGTGATGCTTCATCGCCAGACGGCGGTAGGCTTTTTTGATCTCGGCGGCTGATGCGTCACGATTGACGCCAAGAATCTCGTAATAGTCGCGCTTGCTCATGGGGCGTTGTTGGGCTGGTCCGGTCGGGCGATGAGAAGGGAGTGCCGGATACGACGAAGGCGCGAAGGGCTATTACCCTTCGCGCCTTGCGCTTATCCGGCTGGGCCGGTGTTACTTCTTGTCGTCGTCTTTGACTTCTTCAAACTCGGCGTCAACCACGTCGTCCTGCGCCGCGGCGCCCGCGTCCGTCGGGCCTGCAGCACCGGCTGCATCACCCGCCTGAGCGGCATAAGCCTGCTCGGCCAATTTGGCAGAGGCTTCGGCCAGCGTCTTGGACTTGGCTTCGATGGCGTCCTTGTCGTCACCCTTGAGGGCTTCCTTCAATTCTTCCACTGCGGCCTGGATGCTGGTTTTTTCCTCTTCGGACACCTTGTCACCCAGATCTTCCAGCGATTTCTCAACGCCGTGCACCAGACCTTCGCCCTGGTTACGCGCTTCGATCAGCTCGCGGAACTTGCGATCTTCCTCGGCATGCTCCTCGGCGTCCTTGACCATCTTTTCGATTTCGTCATCGGACAGCCCGCTGGAGGCCTTGATGGTGATCGACTGTTCCTTGTTGGTCGCCTTGTCCTTGGCATTGACGTGCAGGATACCGTTGGCATCAATGTCAAAGGTGACTTCGATCTGCGGGGTCCCACGCGCTGCCGGCGGGATACCATCAAGGTTGAACTCACCAAGCATTTTGTTGGCGGCAGCCTGCTCGCGCTCACCCTGATAGACCTTGACCGTCACTGCGGACTGATTGTCATCTGCGGTGGTGAAGGTTTCCGATTTGCGCGTCGGAATCGTGGTGTTCTTCTCGATCAGCTTGGTCATGCGACCGCCCATCGTTTCAATACCCAGCGACAGCGGGGTCACGTCGAGCAGCAGCACATCTTTGACATCACCCGACAGCACGGCACCCTGAACGGCAGCACCAACGGCCACAGCCTCATCAGGATTCACGTCCTTGCGCGGGTCCTTGCCGAAGAAGTTCTTGACCGCTTCCTGAACCTTGGGCATACGCGTCTGACCGCCGACCAGAATCACGTCATGGATTTCACCCGCTGACAGACCGGCATCCTTGAGTGCAACCTTGCACGGCTCGATGGTGCCTTCAACCAGATCAGCAACCAGCGACTCCAGCTTGGCGCGTGACAGCTTCATGGTCAGATGCTTGGGCCCAGAGGCATCGGCCGTGATGTAAGGCAGGTTGATTTCAGTCTGACTGGTCGAGGACAGCTCGATCTTGGCCTTCTCGCCGGCTTCCTTGAGGCGCTGCATGGCCAGCGGATCGCCGCTCAGATCAACGCCCTGCTCTTTCTTGAACTCGTCCGCGATGTAATTGATCACGCGCAGGTCGAAATCTTCACCGCCGAGGAAGGTGTCACCGTTGGTGGCCAGCACTTCGAACTGCTTCTCGCCATCAACGTCGGCAATCTCGATGATCGAGACGTCAAAAGTACCGCCGCCAAGGTCATACACGGCAATCGTCTTGTCGCCCTGGACCTTGTCCAGGCCGTATGCCAGCGCCGCTGCAGTCGGTTCGTTAATGATGCGCTTGACGTCCAGACCGGCAATTTTGCCGGCATCCTTGGTCGCCTGACGCTGTGAATCGTTGAAGTATGCCGGCACGGTAATCACCGCAGAGTCGACCTTCTCGCCCAGGAAGTCCTCGGCGGTTTTCTTCATCTTCATCAACACTTGCGCGGAAATTTCCGGCGGTGCCAGGCGATTGCCCTGCACTTCTACCCAAGCATCACCATTGTCAGCCTTGGTGATTTTGTAGGGCACCATCTTGATGTCTTTCTGTACCACGTCGTCTTCAAAGCGACGACCGATCAGACGCTTGATCGCGTACAGGGTGTTGGTCGGGTTGGTAACAGCCTGACGTTTGGCCGGACGACCTACCAGAACCTCACCATCCTCGGCGTAAGCGACAATCGACGGCGTGGTGCGCTCGCCTTCGCTGTTTTCAATGACCTTGCTGGACTCGCCGTCCAGAACCGCGACACACGAATTGGTGGTCCCGAGGTCAATACCGATGGTTCTTGCCATTTGCTTGCTCCAAATTGCATGGCATTGATTGCCATGCGTGTATTCATGAAAGGGGCATCAAGCCCGTTTGGTTTCTAAAGTGGGGTTGGCTGGCGTGCTTTCAAGCAGCGCCGTCACTGGGCATGGCGCGTGAAACGACCACCATGGCCGGACGCAACACCCGCTCATTCAGGACATAGCCCTTCTGCATCACGTCTATGACCGTGTTGGGCGCCACATCAGCGCTGGGCACAGCGGTCATGGCCTCGTGCTGGGCCGGATCAAACGGCTCGCCTTTGGGGTCAATCGCTTTCACACCATGACGGGTCAGTGCATCACCCAGCATTTTTGCGGTGAGTTCGGTGCCTTCGATGTACTTGGCATCGGCCCCGGCTTCACGGGCGGCCTTGAGCCCCATGTCCAGGCTGTCACACACCGCCAGCAAGTCGTGGGCAAACTTTTCCAGCGCGAATCGACGCGCCGCATCAATTTCACGCTCGGCACGCTTGCGAATGTTGTCCTGCTCGGCGGTTGCCCGCAAGCAGCGTTCCCAGTTTTCATCGGCCTTGGCCTGGGCCTCGGCCAGCTGAGCTTTGAGCTCTTCGACGCCAGGCTCTTGCGAGCTGGTGTCCTGGGCAGGTTGTTCGGCCTGTTCGGCCGTCTGTTCGGGATTGGCGTTGGGCTCGTGCTGCACGCGCTTGCTCCATAAGTGATCGGATCATGTGGCCAATTTGGCCTGGCAGGCGCTATTTGGGGGTGTTCACAAACCTTTCAAGGCATGCGCGGTGAGATTTCAGGCGCCAGAGCGCGATTCACCGTTCAACACACCACCCAAGGCTGCTGCGGTGGACTCGACCAGTGGGATCAAACGTCGGTAATCCATGCGTTGCGGACCGATCACCCCAAGCACCCCGGCCATTTCACCATCGACTTGATACGGCGCGGTAATCAGACTGCAGTTGTCCAGGATGTTGTAGCCGGATTCACGACCGATATAAATGCGGATGCCATCGGCATCAAGGCAGCGGTCAAGGAAACCAAGCAGTTCACGCTTGCGATCCAGCGCATCAAACAGTCCGCGCAGATACTGCGGATTGAGCAAATCGTCGCCCGCCAAAAGGTTGCCACGCCCGGACACCGCAAGCTTGTTGCGCACTCCAGGATTGGCGACCTGCTCGGCGAAACTGGCAACGTCGCGCATGATCCGGTCAATCTTTTCCCAGCGCTCCTGCACGTCACGGTTCAGCAATTCACGCAACGACAGCAGATCACGGCCGGCATAGCGCTCATTCAGAAAACTGGCAGCCTCGGCCAGTCGTTCAACCGCAACCGGTTCAGCCAGTTCAAATATACGGTTTTGCACCTGGGTGCCATTGACCACCAGCACTGCCAGCACTTTGCGCGCGGTGAGCGGCACAAATTCAATCTGGTGCAGGCGGCACTGATTGCGCCGTGGCACGGACACCACCGCCGCCATGTGGCTAAGCTGAGACAACAGCTGTGAGGCACCGCTTGCGACCTCTTCACCGGCCTGCAGGCGGGCCAGCAATTGGTGACGCAGGGTGTGGAACTCACCCAGCTCCGGTGTTTGCGGACTTAACAACGTGTCGACAAAGAAGCGGTAGCCACGCTGAGTCGGCACCCGTCCAGCCGAGGTGTGCGGGGCATTGAGATATCCCAGGCGCTCCAGATCCGACAAGGTATTGCGGATGGTTGCTGCGCTGACATTCAGACTGCTGGTTTCCGACAACAATCGCGAACCGACCGGCTGACCCACCATGATGTAACGCTCGACCACCAGCTTGAGAATCTGGCAGGCACGCTCGCTCAGATCGTCGTTGACCTCAGTCTTGTTGGATGTACTTCTGTCGGATTCGGCCATGGTGAATTAATGGGGATGGCCCGACCACATGTCAAGCGTTCGTCAGTGCGCCTGTGTATCAGCTAAGCTTGCCGCGAACTTTTTCAGAGCCCGGCCACGATCGTGAGCGATTTCAAGACCATAGGGGTTGTCGTCAAAACCGACGCCCAGCAGGCGTCCAGCGTCGGCCGGCAATTGCTTGACGATCTGCATTCACGCGCGCTACCGACCTGTCTGGATCGCGACAGCGCAGCCCTGCTCAACGGTGTGCCCTCAGACCTCAGCATTGCCGAGCTCGGCAATTATTGCGATCTGGTCATCGTAATGGGCGGCGACGGCACACTGCTGCATGCCGGACGCGCTCTGGCCGCCTCGGGCGTGCCGCTGCTGGGGGTCAATCTGGGCCGCCTTGGTTTCATGGTTGATATCGCCCCACAGGACATTTCCGACTCGCTCAGCCGCATCCTGGATGGCGCCTACCGGGTCGAGGAGCGCCTGATCCTTGAGGCGGTCGATGCGCAAGGCGTACACCCACCTCAGATTGCGATCAATGATGTGGTCGTGCGTCACAAGCGATATGTGCGCATGCTCGATTTTTCAACCTATGCCGACGGCACCTTCATCAGCCAGCATCGCGCCGACGGCATTATCGTATCGACCCCGACCGGCTCAACAGCCTATGCCCTGTCCAGTGGTGGTCCGATGATGCACCCAAGCCTTGATGCCATCGCGCTGGTGCCGATTTCGCCACACA
>JBFKEC010000198.1:0-6298 GCA_041619315.1 Oceanococcus sp.
AAAGGGGCCACAGGCACGTTGATCGGCCTGCCACCTATTGCCGAGCTGCGCATTTCGCCCAATCTGCAGCAGTGGAGTGCGCCCATCGAATTTCAGCAGAGCGGCGAAACCCTGCAGTTCGAACCGCGTCCGGTAAGCTTTTTACGCGTACGCCCGGCAACCTCTGCCGCCGCACAGGCCACGACGCCGCAGGTGCTTGCCGTCGAGCAGCAGCGCAGTGATGCGCGCGCCGTGCACTGGTTCGACCCGCCCCAGGATACCCAGGGCCTGTTCCTCAACCCTCGCCGCCTGCCGATCTTCGCCGCGCGCCTGAAGACCGATCAACAAGTGGTGTCCAGTGACTGGGCGCTGCAATCGCGCCAAGGCGCCTGGGATGCGTGGAAGCCACGCGGGCGCATGAATGCCGGCGACAGACCAGTGGTGCTGAACTTCAGTGCGGTCACCGATCCGCAGTGGCGGATTCCGGGCCAACCCGCGGCCGCACTCGAGCTGGGACATGCGCGCTACGAACTGCGCATTCCCGAGATCGCTCACCCCGGCCCGCTGCGCATGCGTCTGCATGAACGCGGCGGCTTCGGCCCCGGCTTGTCGTGTCGCAGCACCGAACACCTGCCGGTGCAGTCCCCGGAGCGAATCATTGCACTGGATGAACCGTTTGCCGGTGACTCGGACTCTCAGCCCGGCAATGTGCGCAACTTCTTCCTGCTGCTGCTCGTTATCGTCGTGACGGCAGGGGCAATCACACGACGCTTCCTACTGCGCCGCCAAGGGCGCTAAAATGGCTGGTTTTGCGCTGCCGCATACCCTATGAAGGACACACTCCAAGCCCTGCTTAACCAGGCGGCCGATTCGCTGGGCATATCTGTGCCTGCCGCGGCCAAGATTGAATCGACTCGCGACAAGGCCCATGGCGATCTGGCCTCCAATATCGCGCTGGTGTGTGCCAAGCAGGTCGGCAAGCCACCACGTGAACTGGCCCAGGCCCTGATCGAGGCCCTGCCCGCACACCCGGCAGTCGAAAAGGCCGAAGTCGCAGGCCCCGGCTTCATCAACCTGTTCCTGGCCAGCGACCGCTATCACGCCATGCTGCGCGAGATCATCGATAGCGGCCAGCGCTGGGGACATGCGCCGGCAAACAGCGGCCAGAAAGTTCTGCTTGAGTTCGTTTCCGCCAATCCGACCGGGCCACTGCATGTCGGCCATGGGCGCGGCGCGGCTTACGGCGATTGCCTGGCCCGTCTGCTGCGCGCAGCCGGCCATACCGTGGACAGCGAGTACTACGTCAACGATGCCGGCCGCCAGATGGATATTCTGGCGCTGTCGGTATGGCTGCGACATATCGAGCAAAGCGGTGTCGCCATCGTGTTCCCTGCCCGTGCCTATCAGGGTGACTATGTGCGCGAATCGGCCCAGCGTCTCGACGCCGAGGGCCTCAATGCACCGGGCACGGACCTGTTTGAAGATCTGCCAGCGGATGACACTGAAACCGGCGATGCGCGCCTCGACGCCCTGATTGAGCGGGCCAAGGCCACCCTGGGCAACGCGGGTTTTGCCCGTGTGGTGGACCATGCGCTCAAGGAACAGCTGGGCGGTATCGCCGATGATTTGGGTGCTTTCCGGGTGAATTTCCAAGCCTGGGCCTCGGAACGCAGCGTGGTCGACAAAGGCGAGGTCAGCAAAGCGCTGGAACAACTGGAAAACGGTGGCCACACCTTCCGCCAGGACGGCGCCCTGTGGTTTGCCAGCAGCCGCTTTGGCGACGACAAGGACCGCGTGCTGCTGCGTGCCAACGGCAGCGCAACCTATTTCGCCAACGACATCGCCTATCACCTGGACAAGCTGGAACGCGGTTATGACCGGCTGATTGACGTCTGGGGCCAGGATCACCATGGCTACATCAAGCGCATGAGCGCGGCGGTGGAAGCGCTGACCGGCCAGTCCGACAAGCTTGACGTGCAACTGGTCCAGTTCGTCAGCCTGTTGCGTGAAGGTGAAAAGGTGTCGATGTCGACCCGCGCCGGCACTTACGAAACCCTGGAAGATCTGCGCAATGAAGTGGGCGTGGATGCGGCTCGCTTCTTCTACGTCATGCGCTCAAATGACCAGCAGCTGGAGTTTGATCTGGCTCTGGCCACGCAGAAGAGCAATGACAACCCGGTGTTTTACGTCCAGTACGCCCATGCCCGTGTAGCCAGCGTCTTCCGCCAGCTGCAGGAAAAGCAATGGCACTTCGATGCCGACAGCGCAGCTGAGCATCTGGATCGCCTGGACGCCGACATCGAACGCGAAGTGCTCAAGCAATTGGCACGCTTCCCGGACATGGTTGCGGCCGCAGCGACGCAGCTGGCGCCGCAATTGATTGTTCATTACCTGCGTGAGCTGGCCGAGCTGTATCACCGCTATTACAACAGTTCAGCATTTTTGATCGACGACGCCGAACTGCGCGATGCGCGCCTGTATCTCAATCTGGCCGTGCAGCAGGTGCTGCGCAACGGCCTCGCCCTGCTCGGTGTGGATGCACTGGACAAGATGTAATGGCCCGCGACTACGCCCGACAACGCAAGGATGCATCGCGTCGCAACCACACTGACAACAGCTCCAAAGGATTGCCCGGCTGGCTGTGGGCGTTGTGTGGCCTGACGCTGGGCCTGGGAATCGCGGCCATCGTATTCATCGTCTATCGCCCGGTGGATTCGAGCGCGGTTGTGCAAAGCCCGCCAACCCGGCCGCTGGCCACGCCGACACCCGGACCTGTGGTGCCGCCACGTCAGGAATCGCGCTTCAAGTTCTATGATGGCCTGGCCAAGGCGCAGGTGCGCCCGAATGAAGACGCCTACAAGGTCGAACCGCCACCGCCGGCTGCTGAAGACACCAATCGCTACGTGATCCAGGCCGGCTCGTTTCGCGCCCGTGCCGACGCCGAGCGGCGCAAGGCCTCCATGGCCCTGCTCGGCTTCGAATCGACCATCAAGAAGGTCGATCTGCTCGATCGCGGCACGGTCTATCGCGTACAAGTCGGACCGGACATGAGCCGCGATGCGGCTGAAAAAGCCATGCGCCAGTTGGCCGACAACGACATTGACAGCTTTGCCACTCGCGCTGACGGCTGAGCGCGCTACACTGGCGCGACTAGCGACCGCGAGGATTGAGCATGAGCTTCTACGATTTCAGCGCCAAAACCATTGATGGCCAGGACACGCCCCTGAATGACTACCAGGGCAAGGTCGTTCTGGTCGTCAACACTGCCAGTAAATGCGGCTTCACCCCGCAGTACGAAGGGCTTGAAGCCCTGTACCGGGAATACAAGGATCGCGGTCTGGTCATTCTCGGCTTTCCCTGCGACCAGTTCGGTCATCAGGAACCGGGTGACGAGGACGAAATCAAGAATTTCTGCTCGCTGACCTATGACGTGACCTTTCCGATGTTTGCCAAGATCGACGTCAACGGTGACAGCGCGCACCCGCTGTACAAGCATCTCAAGCAGGAAAAACCCGGCCTGCTCGGCTCCAAAGGGATCAAATGGAACTTCACCAAGTTCCTGATCGATCAATCCGGCGCGGTGGTCAAACGCTATGCACCGACCGACAAGCCGGCCGCATTGGGCAAAGATATTGAAGCGTTGCTTAGTAGCGCCTGAACGCGGCGCAGCTTGCGCCTAGCGCTTGGCCAGCATCAAACGCCGCTGGGCCGCGCGAATCTTGCGCCGGCCCGGTGCTGCGCGCACCCGCACATAGCTGCCATCCGGCTGGCCTTCCCAGGCCTGGGTCTCGTCAGCAATGTAGATCTTGAGCTCACGCACCACACGCTCGCGAATACGCCGATCGCTCAGCGGGAAGGCGATCTCCACGCGGCGGAAGAAGTTGCGCTCCATCCAGTCGGCGCTGGAACACCACACCTCAGGCTGCCCGGCATTCTCGAAATAGAACACACGGGTGTGCTCGAGAAAGCGACCGACCACGGAAATCAGGCGGATATTTTCCGACAAGCCTGGCATACCCGGTCGCACTGAGGTCATCCCACGCACGATCAGGTCAATTTTCACGCCGGCCTGTGAAGCGCGGTACAGCGCCGCGATGCTGTCGCGCTCAACCAGCTGATTCATCTTGAGAATGATGCGCGCCGGCAAGCCGGCAGCAGCATGCTCGATCTCGCGCTCTACCCGCTGGATCAGACCCTTATGCAGGGTGAACGGTGAATGCAGCAGTTTCTCCAGCTTGGCCAGCTTGCCCAGACTGGTGAGCTGCAGAAAGACCCGGTGGATATCGCGGCCAATCGCCGGATCTGCAGTAAGCAGACCATAGTCGGTATACAGGCGGCTGGTCCGCGGGTGGTAGTTACCCGTACCCATGTGCACATAACTGCACAGACCGCCGCTCTCACGCCGCACCACCAGAATCATCTTGGCGTGGGTCTTGTGGCCTACCACGCCATACACCACGTGCGCTCCGGCCTCCTGCAGCTGCTCAGCCAGATCAATGTTTTCCGCTTCATCAAAGCGCGCCCGCAGCTCGATCACCACGGTGACTTCCTTGCCCGCACGCGCAGCCTGCAGCAATGCATCCACCACGGCCGAATCGGCACCCGTGCGGTACAAGGTCTGCTTGATCGCCAGCACGTGAGGGTCTTTGGCCGCCTGACGCAGGAAATCCAGCACGGGCGCGAATGACTCATACGGATGGTGCAACAGCACTTCGCCCTTGCGGATTGCGGCAAAAATGTCGCTGCCGGCCGACATGTGTGACGGCACCCGGGGCGTGAACGGCTCAAAGCTCAGATCCGGCCGGTCAACCTTGTCGGACAGTTTCATCAGACGGTTCAGATTGACCGGGCCATCCACCTGATAAAGCTGCTCTTCCTTCAGGCCATGGACGCGCAACAGGTACTTGACCATGGTTTCCGGACAGTTGTGAGCAACCTCCAGACGCACGGCATCACCAAACTGACGGCCCAACAATTCGCCTTCCAGCGCAATCAGCAGGTCATCGACCTCTTCTTCATCGACGAACAGATCCGAATTTCGGGTCACCCGGAACTGGTAACAACCGGTCACGCGCATACCGGGGAACAGATCCTCGACATAGGCGTGGATAACCGAACTCAGGAATACGAAATCATTGTTGCGCCCGTTACAGGCTTCCGGTGCGATCTGAATCAGGCGCGGCAAAGCGCGAGGTGCTTGCACCACTGCCATGGTCGCGCTGCGCCCGAATGCGTCCTTGCCTTCCAACGACACAATGAAATTGAGGCTCTTGTTGAGCACGCGGGGAAACGGATGCGCCGGATCCAGTCCAATTGGCGAAAGTATCGGCAGCAATTCGTTATTGAAATACGCCCGCAACCATTCATCGGTCTGCGGATTGACGGTGAACTGACGCCGCCGCACGAACCGAATGCCTTGCTCCGCCAGCAGCGGAATCAACACATCGTTAAGCACCCGGTACTGCTCGGACACCAGCTCATGGGCACGCTCTGATATGGCACTGAGCAGATCTCCGGCGGAGACATTGTCGGGACCGCCAGTGGCCGCCCCGGCGCTGAACTTCTGCTGCAGGCCGGCAACACGCACCTCGAAGAACTCATCCAGGTTCGAGCATGAAATGCACAGGTATTTGAGCCGTTCCAGCAACGGCACCCGGCCATCGCGAGCCTGGGCCAGCACCCGCCGGTTGAACTCGAGCAGGCTGAGTTCACGATTGAAGAAATTTTCCGGACGCAGGGCGTCCTCAGCGCTCAGTGGCGCAACTATTTGCTGTTCGATTGAGCTGGTCGGTACACCCATAACCCGGCAATTCTAGCCTGAATACGTGACTCTTTTTTGACGCCGCACACGCAGCATCCAGGCCACCAGCAAAAGCAGGCTGCCGCCGGCCCCGCTACCGCCACCGCCGCCTTCTGTCGGCGTTGCACTGGGAGTGGCGGTCGGTGTCGGGCTAGCCGTAGACACCGGCGTGGGTGTCGGTGTCGGCGTGGTGGTAGGTGTGGGTGTGGGTGTTGGTGTTGGTGTTGGCGTAGGTGTCGGCGTCGGCGTGGGTGTCGGCCCCAGCCCCAAACCATCCTGGGTCAAAACACCGCTATCTGCAGGATCCAGCCAGCACTTCAATTGCCCACTGCAACTGCCGGACTCTTCCCATGCAACATCCATGCGGCCGTAAAAATCTGGTGAATCCTGACTGCTGCATGACGCGCTACCGCCCGACAGCATGCCGATGGCACGACCATCCTGGTTCCACAACCCTGAACCCGACGAACCCTGCTCGGTCGTACCCTCTGCCCAGATCACGCGCCATGCTGAAACCGT
>JBFKEC010000199.1:0-6237 GCA_041619315.1 Oceanococcus sp.
CGGCCGGATGCCCCGCATCCGCCGGCAACAGGGCAAGCGAAGTCGATGCATGTCCGGAAACCGAGCATCCGCACTGACACACATCCGCGCTTTCGGAATCCGCTTGCTCGCCCGTCGGTACGGCGGCCTGATGTGCATCGCAAGGCACATCGTCTGAAGCCTCGTGCATTAGCGACTGCGGCATCGCCATTTGCGGCGCACAGCAACTCGCCACAACCTGGCCCAAGGGCAGCCAGGCCATCACGGCAATCAGAAAATAGCGCAGTACATGTGTCATGGGCAGGTGCATTGTAAACCCTGGAGCCCAGTGCAGGGTCAAGCGCTGCGGCCCACCTGGCCATCGCTCAAGCCAAACACATTGTGCACATCAACCCGCTGCGTGAGCCCTCGAATGGGTTTGAGCCCTAAAGATTGAGACTTGACACCATTGACCCTGGCCAGACACGGCGCTGGAACCAGCACCTCGCCATCGGCCGCCTGAGAGCACAAGCGTGCTGACAAATTGGTGACCGTGCCGATCGCGGCATACTGCCAATGCTCGCCATAGCCAACCGCGCCAGCACTGGCCGTGCCTGTGGCCACTCCTATGCCCAGGCCCAGTGCTTGAGCCGGGGCTGGCCAATGAGCGCGCACGCGCTTGAAGCCATGCTGTACATCCAGACAAGCTCGCAGGGCCTGCAACTCGGGGGCATCCAATGCGATCGGCGCATTGAAAAACGCCACCATCCCATCGCCAGCAAAGCGCTCCACCGTGCCGGCATGCGCTTCAACCGTCTCACCCACAACCCGGTAGTAGTCCTCCAGCATGGCCATAAGTTCGCCCGGATCGACTGACTCGGAATAGCTTGTAAAGCCGCGCAGATCAAAGCAACACACCGTCACTTCAAGCTTACGCGGGCTGAGCACATTGGCCCGCCCCTGATTCATGACCACCGAAGCCACAGCACGCGGCAAAAACTGGCGCAGTTCGATCAGGCGTCGATTGCCGCGATAGAACAACGCGATGCCGGGCAAGGTGTAAATCAAAATGCACACGATGCAGAACCAGGCGGCCCAGGCGTTCACTTGCGGCTGCACTTCCGGCTGCAACAGCGCCACGGCAAGCGCCGTGACCACGGCATAGACCAGCAGCCCGCGCAGGGCCAGGCGGTAACCACCCAACGCCACCGACGAGAACACCAAGAAGAAAACCAATGTGGTTGTGGGAATTACGCTGAACGAAACCACCACGCTGAACAGCGCAAAGCCCAACGCATCCACCAGCATGTTGCGATAGCCGGCGCGACGTGCATCCGTGGCCCTGAGCGTATGCAGCATGGCCAGCAACGGCCAGGCCAGCGACCACGTGAAAATAAAGCCCCACACCCAAGGCGATGGCTGGCGTGGCCACAAGCACACCAGAAGCATCGCGGCGCATACCGTCCAGCCCAGCGCTCGCAATGGATTGGTGATGCGCACGAACCACGGCATGTTGGCGCGCGAGGGTTTGAAAAAACTCATCGCTTGCTGCTGTGCTGACCTGCAATCACAAACCTGCACATCGAGCGATCTGCAATCGCCCTTCGCCAGCCATACATCATGATCAGAGGCTCCCCGTTATGTGCTGCAGACCATACAACAACGCGCTCCACCTCGCTTCACCCGGGCGACACGCCCGCAAACATTGTTGTCATTGTCAACTTTTTGCTTATGGTTGCCATAGTCATCTATATAACTTGTCCCATGCCTCAAACTTCGTTCAGCGATGCCTTGCACCGCCTCATGCATGTGTACCGAGGCCAACTCCGATCAGGGCTGCGTGAGCACGATATTGACCTGCCAGTCAGCCATATCCGGGCACTCAAAGCCTGCGCTCGGATTCCACAGTGCACGGCGCGTTGCATTGCCCGGCGGCTCGACCGCGACAAATCCCAGATCACCCGCGTTGTAAATGGCCTCCTCCAGGCGGGTCTGATCGAAAAACACCCCAATCCCAAGGATCAACGTAGCCAGATTCTTGTGCCCAGCCATGCCGGCCAGAGCCTGTTGTTGACTCTCGACAGCGTTGAACGCGAATCCGTGGCTCGACTGACCCGGAATCTGAGCACTGCGGACCTCGACGCGTTCTCGCGCATCAGCACACTCATGATTCAAAACACAGCTGAACCCGCACCATCCACCAAGGAGCGATAAGAAATGTCTCGACCACAACCGCGGCAATTGCAGGTACTGCACAGCAGACAGATCACGCCGCATATGCGGCGCATCACGCTGGGCGGTGAAGCCATGCAGAACTTTCCACCAGAACAGCAAAGCGCCTACGTGAAACTGTTATTTCCCGAGCCGAACAGCGAACGCCCCGTGATGCGCACGTACACCATCCGCGAACAGCGCGAAATGGACATCGACATCGATGTCGTACTCCATAGCGATCACGGCCCCGCATCAACGTGGGCCCAGCAGGCCCAAGTCGGCGACCGCATTCTGGTCGCCGGACCTGGCGCCAAGAAGCTGATTAATCCCGACGCTGACAGCTATCTGTTTGTCGGTGATATGAGCGCCCTACCCGCCATTACGGTGAATCTCAACCAGCTTCCCGCCGAGGCCCGCGGCCATGCTCTGATCCACGTGCCAAGTGAAGCCGACATTCAAGAGTTGAATCCACCTCGAGGGATCACGCTGCACTGGCTGATTAACGACGAGCCAGACCCGAGCGGAGCGACGCTAACCGAGCAAGTAAAAGTGCTGCCCTGGATGTCCGAGCGCGTTTCCGTCTGGGCCGCGTGCGAGTTCAACAGCATGCTCTGCCTTCGAACGTACTTCAAAGAGGTGTGCAAGATTCCTCGCAGCCATCTCTATATCTCCAGCTACTGGCAAATTGGCCAATCCGAAGATGGTCACAAGCTGAACAAGGCCAAGGACAGCAAACGCTTGGCGGCTTAGTTCAAATTCATCTTTGGGAACGCAACGGAATCACACGACATCCAACAAAGAAGAACCTTCAATCAAGCAACCAAAGCGCATGTCAAAAGCCAGCCCACAGGCACTTGCCACCCTCTGCGACCAGAACCTGGCCAAGCGCGTGGTTGCACGCGACAAAGGCGCATTCGAACAGATTATGCGGCGCTACAACCAGCGGCTTTATCGGGCAGCACGCAGCATTGTTGGAAACGATCAGGACGCTGAGGAAGCGGTCCAGGATACCTACCTGAAAGCCTGGCAGAACATGGGCAGCTTTCGCGAGCAGGCACGCCTGTCGACATGGCTAACACGCATTGCCATCAATGAAGCGCTGGGACGCCTACGCAAGCAACGCAGACGCGAAGCCCTGCTACCGATGGCAACACAGCAAAATGAATCAACGCTGCACTATGAGGAAATACATCAAATGCCTCAAAGCCTGCCTCAGATTCCGGAACAACTCGTCGAGCGCGCGGACGTGCGCCGTCTGGTCGAACGCCATATTGATGAACTACCCGATGGGTTTCGCACTGTCTTTGTATTGCGTGCGCTGGAAGAGATGAGCGTGCCCGATACGGCGCGCTGCCTGGACATTCCCGAAGCAACAGTGCGCTCACGCTACTTTCGTGCACGTTCGCTGTTGCGTACTGCACTCTCCCGTGAAATGGACATGACCGTTGAACAGGCGTTCAGTTTCGACGGCCAGCGCTGCGACCGCATTGTGGCAAGAGTGCTCAATCATATTTAGCCTCGCCTGATCAGGCGCTCAACCAACAACATGCCCGGAACGCCAGCCGATTTGGCGACATCTGATGTGGTGCAAGTGGCAACAACCATTTGCAGTTCACTCACCCCATCAGGACTACCAACATGTTGAATTTTGCACTTGCTGTATTCGCCACTACCGCCATCGTGGGCTTGATACTGGCTGCCAGCGTAATGCGTGATCGCCTGCCGCCCTGGGCTCTGTCGCTCGTCCATGCACTGCTCGGCGCAACCGGATTGCTGTTTCTGATCGCCTCCATCATCCAGAGTCCAGCACCCAAGGTACTGATTACGGCATTTGTCGTGCTGCTCAGCGCGGCGATCGGAGGCTTTGTGCTGGCCGCATTTCATGTGCGCCACAAAACGGCCCCAAACACGCTGGTCATGGCACATGCGGGGCTGGCCATCTGTGGCTTCGCAATCCTGGTTTCCCTGGCGCTTTGAACCATGCATCATCCACTGCATCCCGCGTTGGTCCACATTCCAGTGGCCAGCTGGACTCTGGCTGTGGTCGCAGATGTGGCGGGCATCTGGTTTGGAATGGCAGCCTGGCAGATCGCCGTTGCGCTCCTGGCAGCGGGCTGTCTCATGGCGCTTCCGGCAATGCTCGCCGGGCTTGTCGATTTCGCCCGCATCGTGGCTCCCACGAAATTGCGAGATGCCTACCTGCACATGGGGCTCATGCTCCTGGCAAGCACTATTTTCATGCTGCGACTCGTGCTTGGCCTTGAGCAGTGGCAAGTGCGCCCCCCGTCTCAACTTTCATTGACTCTTGATGTCGCCGGACTGGCCTGCCTGACAGTGGGCGGCTACATGGGTGGCCGCCTGGTCTACAAACATGGCGTAGGCGTACAACACAGCGCTGATCAACGTGAGCAAAACACATGAACCAATACATAGACTTGGCGACACGCGACAGGACGTCCAACACCAACAGCATGGCCTCAGCTCGAATTCGACAGCGCCTGCGAAGTGCCGGCCAGCGCCATCATGCCAATGACAATATTGCCTGCTACATCAAACCGGGCGAACTGGATGAACTGCGCGGCGAAGTTGAACAACGCGTGCGTGATCTGCTCACGGCTTTGGTTATCGATGTCGACAACGATCACAATACCCAGGGCACCGCGAACCGTATTGCACGGATGTATGTCGACGAGCTGTTTCAAGGGCGTTATCGGCCCGCGCCTGCACTTACCAGCTTCCCCAATGTATCGGCGCTGGACGAACTCATGCTGGTGGGGCCGATTCGTGTGCGCAGCACATGCTCACATCACATCTGTCCGATCATTGGCGATATCTGGATTGGGCTTGTACCTTCCGCCTCATCCGAACTGATAGGCCTGTCCAAATATGCTCGGCTGGCGAACTGGGTACTGCAACGTCCGCAAATTCAGGAAGAGGCCATGATTTGCCTGGCCAATGAACTGGAAAAGCGCATAAACCCCGCGGGACTTGCGGTTGTGATGCGCGCGCACCATTACTGCATGCATTGGCGCGGCATCAAGGATGAAAATGCGTTGATGAGCAGCTGTGTCATGCGTGGCACCTTACGTACGGATACCGTGCTGCGACACGAGTTTTTCAGCTTGATGCAGGCCTGCGGCTCGCCGTGCAGCGATCAACAATGCGCTGAGCCGGCACACCCAACTGGGTGATCAGATAGGCACGCAAGTCGTCGCTGTAAGGCTGCTCGGCCAGTGCTTCAGCCATGCAGTTCAGCCACATGTCGCGCTCTGCTGCGGTGACATTCAGATGACCATGGGCCTGGGGGATGTTGATCGGCCCATACTTTTCGCGGTAGCGACGCGGCCCACCCATCCAGCCACACAGAAAACGCGCCAGTTTGTCACGCGCTTCGGGCACATCACGATGCCACTTGAAAATGCGCGCATAGTCCGGATTGCGTCCCATGATGGCGTAGAAGCTGTCGACCAGCTTGCGGATGCCCTCTTCGCCACCGGCGGCCTGGAAGGTGGCGTCTTCCTGCCCGAACGGCCGAACCTGATCGCTGCTCATTCGGCGGCCAGGCGCTGGGCAAGCTGCTTGACGTCGGCAACCACCAGATTCGGTTCGATACCCAACGGATACAGCACCTTGCCCGGACGGGTAATGAACGCAGCCTGCATACCGGCCGCGCGAGCACCTGCCACATCCCAACCATGAGCGGCCACCAGCATGCCCTCATGTGTCTCGATGCCCATCATTTTTGCCGCCCATTTGAACGCGTCCAGATTGGGCTTGTAGAGCTTGATGTCTTCAACACTCAAGCGTCGTTCGAAAAACCCGGTGAGACCGGCATTCTTGAACTGCGTCTCGACCCCCTTGTTCGACGAATTGGTCAGACTGACCAGCGTGTAGCCCTGATCCTTAAGTGCCTGCAGGCCCTCACGCACATCGGGATGCGGTGGCAGACTGCGCAACGGGGTCACGATCGCGGCCTTGGCCTGCTCTGGCGTGATTTCGATGTTGTTGCTGGCAGCGACCATGAGCAAGGCGGCCACACCGATCTGGCCAAAGTCGTGATAACGC
>JBFKEC010000200.1:0-6228 GCA_041619315.1 Oceanococcus sp.
CGGCGCGGCGCTATCGGCCAGTGCCTCCGGCGTGCTGCTGCGCAACGCAACCCAGGCAATCAAGGCGTACAGGCTTGTGGCTGCAAGCAAAGCCAGCAGGATCGCCAATGGCATGGTGCGCTGAGGATTGCGCACCTCTTCGGCGATATTGACCATGTCTTCGAAACCGATGAAGGCATAGAAGGCGATCGCCGCGCCCAGCCCAATGCCCAGCCACTGTCCGCGCTCAGGCCAGTGCAAAAGATCCGGCAGAGCATTGACCTGCGGGGCCTGCAGACCAATGGTCACCACATAAAGCAGACCGAACAGTTCGATCAGCGTCACCGCAGTGACGGTCCAGGCCGATTCGGTAATACCCCAGCACGCGATTGCGGTGAGCACCACGAGCAACACCACCACGGCCAGCGCATCGGGTACCGCCATAAAAAGCTGTAGATAGCCAACAAATCCGCGCGCTATGGTGGCGGCCGAAATCACCCCGGTCAGCACCACCAGCACGCCCAGCGCCTGGGCCATCCAGACCCGGCGACTGGCCTTGAACACATACAACGCCGAGCCCGCACTCTGGGGAAAGCGGGCCGACAGCTCGGCATAGCTGAACGCCGTAAACGCTGCGATGACACCAGCCAGCAGAAACGACAAGGGCAGATACAGCCCGGCGGCACCTGCCACCTTGCCCACCAGCACATAAATGCCGGCTCCAATAATCGTACCCAGGCCATAGAAACTGACCACCAGCAGGCCCAGCTGGCGCTTCAATCCACTTTGAGACATCACCCTATCCCGCGCACTCCAGCGCCATTTCGGGCCGCCGGCAAAACCGTGCTCTGCAGTGTACGGCGACATCATGCAAGGCGATGTGAACATGCGGGCCATGTTTACACCCCGCACAAAGCACCGTGCCGACCTGATCAGGGCCGGCACAGTGGCTTCAAACGAAGACTTTAGACAGCGTGCTTATGCCGCTGGCTGCCAGGCGTAGGCTTTAAACGGCGCATCGATCGGCGTGTTGGCCAGATGGTTGGTGTAGTTGGACATCACTTTCTGAGCCACGCCAAGCACCACATCCAGAACATGCCGACGGGTAAAGCCGGCATCCAGAAAGGCCTGAACCGCTGCATCGTCCACATTGCCGCGCTCACGCACCACGCTCAAGGTGAAATCACGCAACGCTTCAAGCCGCGCATTGGGCAGCGCCGTGTTGTTGCGCAGAGCCTCACTGATGGCGTCATCCACACCCATGCTTTTGGCGATGCCGGTATGTGCCGGCACACAGTAGTGACAGGCATGTTCGACATTGATCGCCTGCCACACCACGGTCAGCTCATCTTTATCAAAGCTGGATTGGCTGAACAGTGCATGCAGACGTTGGTAGCCCTCGAGCAAGCCCGGGGATTCCGCCATCACGGCATGCAGGCCGGGAATCATCCCAAAGGCTTTCTGTGATTGCTGCAGCAGCGCTTGGCTGTCTGCCGGGGCGCTCTGTTCGGTATGCAGGGTGAAGTCGGTCATATGCGGTCTCCGGATGTAAAAAGGGGGGAAGTCATTTGTCTGTACCGATTGGTACAAACCAGCGCAGTGTAGACCAATTGGTTTAAACTGTCACCAACACAATCACCACCCGGATCGGAGCGTGCCCATGCCGTGGGAAAAATCCTTTGACGAAAATCAGGCGCTGGATGCCGCCATGCAGGTGTTCTGGCACAAAGGCTATGAAGCGGCCTCGATGGCCGACTTGCTGGCCGCAACGGGCCTGACTCGCGGCAGCCTGTACAACGCCTTCGGTGGCAAGCCGGCCCTGTTCGAGCGGGCCCTGCTGCGCTACGACCAGGACTATCGCAGCCGCTTGATCGCGCAATTGGAAGCGCTGGATGACCCGCTAGAGGCCATCAGCACCTTCTTCACACTAGTGGTTGATGAAACCCGCGATGACCCGCAGCGCAAGGGCTGCTTTTTGATCAACACCGCACTGGATTGCGGGCACCACAATGCCAAGGTCAACCAGTTGGTGACCCAGGCACTGACCCAGCTTCAGGCTTTCTTCAAAGGCCGCATCGAAGTTGCCCAAGCACGCGGCCTGTCAGCCGCGACGCTCAGCCCAGAGACCGGCGCCACCGCGCTGCTCGCGCTGCTCACTTCCATTCGCGTGCTAGGCCGTGGCGCGGTGCCCGACCAAACCCTGCTGACCATCCGTGATCAAGCGATGGCACTGATCGGGCAACGCGCCGCCTGAGATCAGGCGCCGCCGAGCGAATCCGGCTTGGGCGGCAAGTTGGCGAAGTCACCAGCACGCTTTTCCTGACGTGCGCTGATCGCTTCGCTGATGGTGGGCCAGCTCAAGGCGCCGGCATTCCACATCGCGATCTGTTCCAGTCCATCGGCAGTGGAATGGTCGCGCCCCCAGTTGATCGCCCGCTTGCAGCCATGAACGGCCAGTGGCGCCTTGCTGGCAATGCATTCAGCCTGAGCCATAACATGTTCAAGCAAAGCGTCATGGTCGGGCAGCACGGCATTGACGAAGCCCAGCCGCTCGGCCTTGTCGGCGCCCAGAACCTGGCCGGTGTAGGCCAGCTCACGCACCACAGCTTCGGGCAGCAGCTTGAGCAAACGCGGGAATGTGCCCACATCCGCGGTCATGCCAACATTGACCTCTTCCACGGTGAAATAGGCATCACTGGCGCAGTAGCGCAAATCGCACGCGGTGAGTAAATCGACCGCACCACCGATCGCGCCGCCCTGCACCGCAGCCAACACCGGCAAACGGCATTCTTCCAGACAGCTCAGGCTGCGCTGCATCAAACGAATTTTTTCGTACAAGCCGAAGCCCTGGGCATTCTGCTTCTGCAACTGGCCAAACACGGACAGATCCAGACCGGCCGAGAAATGTGGCCCCGTTGACGACAGCACAACCACGCGCAGTTGCTCATTGCGCTCGATATCGCGCACCAGCGCGGGCAGTTCGTCCCAGAACTCCAGGCTCATGGCATTCCGGCGTTCCGGCCGGTTGAGCTGAATATGGGCAATCGCGCCGCGAACGGAAAAATCGAAACAGCTGTAAGTCATAACGTCTCCTGAACCTGTTGATATGTCGCTTCTTGGGTCTTTTTAACCCAATTCCATGCGCGTAACACCGACCTATTGTTGGGGGCCTGGGCATTGATGTGGTCGCTCCTGGCGGCTCCGGTCTGGATTGCAGTTTGGACGTGCTCGCAACCTGGCCGGAAGATCTGGATGGCTACTGCGGCTATGAAGGCTACAACGCCATTGCGGGCACCTCCATGGCCACCCCGCACGTGGCGGGTGTTGCGGCCCATTATTTGCACATTGACAAGAAATTGACGCGCGCCGCTCTACTGTTCGCCACAACATTGGCCAACCGTACGTCGCGACCATGAATACCGAAAACACTGCACTGAGCGCACAAGCCACCGCGTTTGTTCGCGACACCCCAAATCTGAGACTGGTTCTCGACACGGCCGGCACGGTGCGCGCGGCTAGCGCGGCGTTTTGCAAACTGCTTGATCGCACAGCGGATGATATCGTCGGCCACTACATCTGGAACTTCACCGCACTGGACAGCCTGGACACCACGCTGACTACGCTCAACAAGGCCGCCATGCAGCCCGGCGCCGCCACCTTCAAGCAGTGCTGGCTCAACAGCAGCCAAGACAAAGTCTGGCTGCAATGGTCGTATTTGCCGTTGTCGGAGGACGGTTTGCTACTCGGCCAGGCGCACATCGGCAACGCCATGCAACGCCAGCCGAATGCGCCTCATCTGACCCACCAACAGCCCACACGCAACGCCGCTTAGCAATCCCAGCAGCGGTACTTAGCCGCCACGCTGCTGCTTGCGATATTCGCCAGGTGCCAGCGCATGCCAGCGACGGAACGCACGGGTAAAGCTGGCGGTATCCGAATAGCCCAGATGGATGGCCATTTCATCCAGCGTCATTTGCGTACTGGCAAGCATTTGTTCGGCCAGTTGACGCCGCTCGGCTTCGAGAATCTGGCGGAACGTGGTGTCCTCCTCATCCAGCTTGCGGCGCAGACTGCGCGGCGACAGGGCCAGCGCTCCGGCAACATCATCAATCCCGGCGACCAGGCCCAATTGCCCCAGCAGCAACGCTCTCACCTGACCGGTCAAACCACTTTGCTGGCGCCGTTCCAACTGCTGACGGCACTGGTCATCGAGCATGCGCACCAAGTGCGCATCGAACGTGGTCAGGGACTTTTCGGCCTCATTGCGCGGCAGCAGCAATGCATTGTGCTCACAGCCCAAGCGGGGCCTGATACCACACAGACTTTCGATGACCTCGGCATGTTCAAGCACCGGCACCTGCAGGGTCATGTCCTGAATGTGCACCCCTGAAAGGCTGATCTCACGGACCAGATTGGTGGCCGTGGCCATGTCACGCTCAAGCAGAAACTCACGCAGATGGCGCGGAATCTCACGCGCATCCATGCTGATCCCCAGCATGTCGCCCTGCTCAAGTATGTCCATGCGGCAATAAGCCGTGCTCAGCGGCAGATAGCGCAAGGCATGTCGCAACGCTTCATACAGCGTGCGACTGGTGCGCAATGCAAAACCCCAGATACCAAAGGTCGACACGTTGTATTGCAGGCCCAGCTTGAACCCCAGCGCCGGCTCTTCAGGCAGCGCCAGCATCAAATTCTCAACCAGACGCATTTCCTGCTCGCGCCCGATCAGGGCTTCTGAATCGCACAGATGATTTGCCTCTATACCCGTGCCCAACAGACAGGTATCCGCCGACACGCCAAGGCTGGCGGCGAAGTTAAGCATCACCTGACTGATCGCGATGGGGTGCAGAATTTCAGCGCCAGAATTCATGGCCGCCATTGTAGGCCGGCTGACCCCAAGTGCACGCATGTTGTCCGCATTGGCCCTGTAAGCGGCTGCGCGCCCGGCCTAAGCTGGGCACCATCAAGCACTGGGAGCTGCTCATGTCTAACGACCTTACCCTCATGAACAAACAGGCCATTCAGGCCGCAAAACAACACATGAACATTGTCGCCTGGCCCACCGTTTTGCTGGTGGTCGCCGTACTGGGCGCGTTCGTGACTACCCTCGGCCTGTTCGCCGCCGGGGTGATATCAGCCTGGGTCGCGACCCCGCTGATCGGGGCACTGACCTATATGTCGTACACCCCGCTGCATGAAGCGGCCCACGGCAACATTCATGGCGGGCGCGATGAACTGAAATGGCTGAATGACCTGTGTGGCTATCTGGTTGCCCCCATTATCATGGTGCCGTACGCCTCACACACGGTGGAACACTTCACCCATCACCGCCACACCAACCAGCCCGGCAAAGATCCGGACTACGTGGTCAGCAACATGGGCAAAGGGCCGTTTCGCGCCTTCCTCACAATCTTTCAGTTCCTGTGGGTGCAAAACAGCTTTTTCGTGCACAGCCACTGGGCCAAAGCCACCCCCGCCGAGCGCCTGATCTACCTGGCCGAAATCAGCGTGTCGCTGGCCTGGCGCGTTGCCTTCATCGCTCTGGTCTCGCAGCCCGGCACCGTGATGGTGGTGGTAGCCGGCTATGTGATCGGTGGTCTGTTCACCGCTTACTGGTTTGCCTACCGCCCACACATTCCATATCAGGACCCGGCGCGCTACCGCAACACCAACAGCCTGATCATGCCGCGCTGGATGAAACCGCTTGAATGGTTCTGGCTAGGCCAGAACCTGCATTCCATCCATCATCTGTTTCCGCGCGTGCCGTTCTACCGCTATCACACCCTGCACCGCGAAATCGAACCCATCATGCGCGCCCATGGCACCCCGATCGTCGGCATTTTCAGCCGCAAACCGGTGCCTCGCAGCTAACCTGGAGCCTCACGGCAGTTCCACCGGGGCCGGGCAACCATAGCCCGGCAGGCTCTGCAACGTGGCCAGCACATCGGCGGTCAGATTGGCTCGCGCCAGCGTTTGTGGCGAAGCCTGCAGCAGGGCTTCGATAGTGTTGCGAAAACCTTCGACCACGGCGTCCAGATCCTCCACCGATAAGCGGGTTTCATCGTCACGCGGGGAATGATGAAACCAGCCGCCGCCGGTCATGCCAACCATCGGAATACGCATCGCATAAGGCACGTGGGATTCACTGCCGTTGAAGATGCCGGCACGCACCGTCTCCAGGCCCTGCTCGTTGATCGCCCGGTCAAACGCAGCCAGTGCGAGATCCTTCAGCGCGCGGTTTTCCGACAC
>JBFKEC010000201.1:0-6224 GCA_041619315.1 Oceanococcus sp.
CGCCATCTGAGCGAACGCATTCTGACCTCGCGCAGCGCCCTGCAGGGTGAGCGCAAACGCGTAACCGTGCTGTTTGCCGACGTCAAAGGCTCGACCGAAATGGCCGAGGCAGTCGGTGACGAGCAATGGCACCAGATTCTCGACCGCTTTTTCGCCATCCTCAGCCACGGCGTGCACCGCTACGAAGGCACCGTCAATCAATACACCGGCGACGGCATCATGGCCTTGTTCGGCGCCCCGATTGCGCACGAAGACCATGCTCTGCGGGCCTGCAGAGCCGCCCTCGACATGCAGGCCGAACTGCGCGCCTACGCCAATGAACTGCGCCTCAGCATGGGGCTGAATTTGTCGGTACGCACCGGCATCAATTCCGGCGAAGTGGTGGTCGGCAAGATTGGTGATGACCTGCGCATGGACTACACCGCCAAGGGCCAGACAGTAAATCTGGCCGCGCGCATGGAGCAGATTGCCGAACCCGGTCGCATCTACCTGACCAGCTACAGCGCCACCCAGGTCGAAGGCTATGTGCGCCTGCGCGACCTGGGCAGCATGCCGGTCAAGGGCATACGCGCACCGGTCCAGGTGTTTGAACTGGAAGCCGTCAGTGCATCAACAACCCGCCTCGATCTGTCGCGTGCACGCGGCCTGTCGCAGTTTGTCGGACGAGGTGATGAGCTGGCTCAGCTCGAGCACGCGCTGCAACAGGCCATCGAAGGCAACGGTCAGGCCATTGCCGTGAGCGGCGATGGTGGCATCGGCAAAAGCCGTCTGTGTTTCGAGTTGCTGGAACGCGCTCGACTGCGTGACATTCCGATTTACAGCGCCACCGGCGTGCCATACGCCAATGCCGTGCCGCTGCACCCGGTACTCGGCTTGCTGCGCAGCTACTTCGCCATCGACGAGTCGGACGCCCTCACCGATCAGCGGCGCAAAATCGCCGGCACCCTCGCCCTGCTGGGCCATGATTGCCGTGAAACCCGTCAGCTGTTGTTTGAATTTCTTGATGTCACCGAACCGGGCGCAGCGCCGTCGGCCATTCCCAGCGAACAGCGCCAGGCCCACCTGTTCGAGATGATGTGTCAGGCCCTGCCTGACCAGCCCTGCATCATTCTGATCGAAGACCTGCACTGGGCCGACCCCGGCAGCCTGACCTTCCTCAAATGCCTGCACGCCGCCATCACCAACAGCCCGTGCCTGCTGCTGCTCAACTACCGCCCGGATTTCGACGCCGATTGGCTGACCGAGCATTTGCAAACCACCATAGCCCTGCGCGCTCTGGATGAACCGGCTGTCGCTGAACTGGTTGATCAGTTGCTTGGTCCGCACAACAGCCTGGATCGCCTGCGCAGAGGGGTTCTTGAACAGGCCGCGGGTAACCCGTTCTTTGTCGAGGAAGCTATTCGCAGCCTGGCCGAACAAGGGTATTTGCAGGGTGCCTGTGGCGCTTATCAGCAAGCCCGCGAACTCGATGATCTGGCCATTCCCGACAGCGTCCAGGGCTTGATCGCCGCACGTATAGACCGCTTGCCAGAGCGCGAAAAACAGGTTCTTGCCCACGCAGCTGTCATCGGCAAATCGTTTCACGCCGAGCGCCTCAAGCAGCTGCTCCCAGCCCAATCCGAAACGCTGGAGCACAGCTTGCACAGTCTGGCCAACGCCGATTTCGTCGTGCCTGGCGCCAGCCGCCAGGAGTTCGACTTCTATCACCCGCTGACCCAGGAAGTCGCCTACCGAAGCCAGTTGAACGAACACCGCGCCAGCATTCATGCACGCCTGGCTGAACTCATAGAGTCCGAACTGGACAGCCACGACCATGATGAGCGCAGCCTGCTTCTGGCCCATCACTGGGAGCGCGCCGGCAACGCCTTAAAAGCGACCCACTGGCAATTGCAGGCCGCCCTGTTTGAAGGCGTGATGCGCGAGTCGCGTGCGGCGCTGCAGCGCTACCGCCAGGCCATACGCCTGGCCGACGGCATCGAAGATGAACAGCAAAGGCTGCGCCTTGCGGTTCAGGCCCGCGCCGGCCTGCTGCGCACCGCCGCTGTATTCAGCGTCCCCGAAGAGGAATGTCTGCAGGCCTACCACGAGGCGGTCGAGATGCTGGACACGCTGGACAACCCCCTGATTCACGCCGAACTTTTGATCGCACACGGCGGTCTGGTTCTGCGCCAGGGTGACGCCGACGCGGCCGTCGCACAGACCAGCAAAGCCATGGGCATCGCGCGACAGCTCAAAAACCCGCACCTGATCGCGCGCTTTCGCATTCCCATACTGCTCGCCTACTTCTCGGCCGGGCGCCTGGCGGAAGGTCTTCACGCCCTCAACGAACCCGGTCAGGCCGCCTGGCATGAAGGCCCGATCACCGAGGACAATTTCCTGTCCCGGGCCTTTCGTGCCCTGATGCTCAATTTCATGGGCCACCCGGAAACGGCCCGCCGTGACCTGCGCGAAGCGATTGCGGTGGAAGGTGCAGCTGGTCGCACGGTCAGCTGGATGCACGCCAATCTGGTCGACGTCGCGCGCATCAGTGGGCGTCACGACATGGCCATGCGCGAGGCACGTCACGCGGTGGAACGGGTGGAACAGTTCGGCAGCCCGTTCTTTCGCGCTGTGGCTTACCGCTCACTGGCCGTGGCCCATGGCCTGAACGGCAACTGGGCAGAAAGCCGCCGCCTGCTGGAAACCTATCTGCCGGACGTGCGCCGCGAGGGCTCGGCCCATCAGTTCGAAGCGGTGCATCTGGCCCATCTGGCCGAAGCACAGCTTCAGCTAGGTGAAGCGGATCAGGCCCTTGAACGGGCCGAGCAAGCGCTGCAATCCGCACTGAATTCGCACAGTCGCATCTGGGAATGTCAGGCCCGCTGGACGCTGGCACGCATACTGCGCGCCAGCGGACACACCACACAGGCACTGCAACAACTCGACGTCCTGGATCAATTGAGCCAATCCATAGGCGCCAACAGCTTCAAACCCTTCGCCCTGCGCGAACGCGCCGCGCTGGCCGACAATACGCTCCAGCGCGAGCAATTGCTGGCCCAGGCCAGACAGCTATTTCAAGCCATGGGCGCGAATGTCGCCGCGTTATGCCCTGACAACACAGACACACTCACACCGGCCTGAGCGGCGCAGCCGCGCCCGGCACTTACGCGTCGGCGCTATTCACAAAGAGCAGCACCAGCGCGCTGGTGGCCCCATAGATGAAAGCACCATCAAACGATGCCGCCCCCACCTGCGTTTGCCACATTTGAAACAGTGCCCCGCCAAGCACGACAAACCCGCCGAACCACACCACCATCGCCATTCCCGCCCCCAGGATGGCGTAGGTCTTTGCGGCGTTGAAGGCAGCGGCATCCGCGTTGCGCGCGCGCCACAGGTGCCAGGCCCCCAACAAGGACAAGGCTCCGATCAGAAACTCACCCGTAACAATGGTGAGAAAGGCGATGGTCACCAGCAGCGGGTTGGTGATCGACGGAAAGATATGCGTGCTGTAAACCTCGTGCCCCTGCATCGCCAGAACGTAACCCACCGCGCCAACCCCGGAATCCCAATTGGCAATGTTGCCTGCAACGTAAAACCAACCCTGCAAGCCAACAAAAACAACCAGAACAATTTTCAGAATTCGAATGGCCATCGTCTATCCCCCTTATATGGACGATTTCATTCTACCCGCCGAAAAATTTTTACAGCTAGCGACAGAATATCGTTCCGATGAATTCGGAAACCGGCGTGACTTATTGATTCAGGGTTCTGGCCATTTGGTATTCGACAATTGCACGCTACTGATCGTCCCTGGCGCCAAAGCTTCAAACGCTTTGCAGATTGATAACCCACGCCACAATCAAAACCTGCGGAACGGTAAGCAACGGCAAAAACAGGGCCATTTTCCAGCTCTTTGCGGTGTCCTTGAGCACCATGATCTCGGTGTAGTCGGTTGCGACGCCGGCCATAAGAAATGCAAAGCCGTTTCCGGGCGCTTGTGCCCGGGTCACAATGTCCGCAGCAATCGGCGTTGAGCCCTCCGAGCACACTTCCAGAATCGTGGCCACAAGTACGGTGACGAGCAATCCAATAAATGTCGGCCCGAAGAATTGCTCAAACTGTGAGGGGTCCAGCACCGCTCTCAATACCGCGGCCAGCAAGATGCCAAATAGCAGCCAACGCACAACCATCTTTGAGTCTTTTATGCCGCTTACGGCAATATCCTTGAAGAATCGCCAGCCGAAGCTCGTATCCGCCAAGCGCGATTTGGCTTCCGGCCAAAAGCGAAAATCATCGGATAGCACAGCATCATTGTGATTCCGAGGTAAAACGCCACGCTGCACCAGACGATCGAAAGCCCAGCCGGTTGTGATGGCAATCAGCATGGACAGCACGATGAACCCGAAAGTCCAGCTCAGCCCAATCAGCCCCACCAAAACCAGGGTCAATGAAAAGGAATTCCACGGACTGGCCAATAAAAAAGCAATCACCTGCCCGGCACTGGCCCCGCGCTCATACAGCTTGGTCGCAACCATCAGGATGCCGTGAGAGCACAGATCCAACAAAATGCCCGCCGCTGTAGCCCGCAACAAGCCCGTTGTCGTGCCACCTTTGCCCAGGACGGACATGATGAATTCACGCGGAATTTTGGCAAGCAGACCGACAAAGACGGCGCCAATCGCCACGCCCCACCACATGGCATGAACCATATGCTGTGCGGTATGCGCCATGGTCATCAACCAGGGCTGGCTATTTATGGCATCCGAAAAGAAAACTGCGAGACCGTATAGAACACCAACACCGGCAAATGAGCCCCAAAACAGAAAATCCATGCGGGATTTTGTGTGCGCATTGCCACCGCTGCCGTCGCTGTGACACGACACTGACATGGATCTCCCTTCGGATTGTGACGAGCCTTTTGGATCCATCCTTCAAGCGCCTCCTGTGATGCGCTCAGTCTGTTCAACGCCGCGCTCGCTTACCGGTCGCCACAACGTCGCCTAGAGATTTCCGATCACAGCGCCATGGTATGCCTTACCGCTCGCATTCAAAAATCGTATTGAGTGCACCCTGAATCAGGCGTTTACCATCGCAGGCATGAGGGCACGAGCTTTCGCCCTAATCACCACGGGCACGCTAGGCGCTGGCGTGAATGTGAGCGCGCTTGAACCTGTATCACGCGACATACATACTAGTTGGTATGGATACAGCCACAAGCTCCAAACGCCAACCGGATCAAACCCGCCAGCGCCTGCTAGAATCGGCCTTTCAGGAAATCCACCGCAATGGTTTTCGCGGCGCCAGCCTGGAGACCATACTCCGGCAAACCGGGGTCACCAAAGGCGCGCTGTATCACCACTTTGGCAGCAAGGCCAAGCTGGGTCTCGCGGTCATTGACGAGTTGGTCCGTCCGTTTGTGGAAGAAAACTGGCAACCGGTGCTGGCCGCCGACAACATCATTGACGGGGCCATCGCCCTGGCCCGCCGCCTGACCCAGGAACGCAACCAATTGGCCTTGCAACTGGGCTGCCCGTTCAACAACCTGATTCAGGAAATGTCGCCCATCGACGAAGACTTCCGGGCCCTGCTGAATGAGTTGCTGCAGGCCTGGCGCAACGGTGTGGTCGAAGGCATGAAGCTGGGTCAGGCTCGCGGTCAGGTTCGACCTGACATTGATCCTGCGGCTACCGCCGATTTTCTGATTAGCGCCATTGAAGGCTGCGTGGGTCTGGCCAAGGCCACCAACAACGACACCTTCTACAAAAACAGCATGTCCGGGCTTGAGCAGTTCCTGGAACAGTTGCGCCCCTGATCGCCTTTACTAAAGAGCCCGCCCCATGAGCAACGCCCTGGATGCCTGGACACGCCGGTACGCGCAATGGATATTGCGCCATCGCCACCTCGTTCTGATTCTCTCAGTAGCGGTCTGCGCAGCAATGATTGCCGGCGCCGCCAAGCTCACCTTCTCGGCCGACTACCGGGTCTATTTCGGCGCCGACAACCCGCAACTGACGGCCTTCGAAGAAGTCCAGAACGTTTACTCCAAGATCGACACCACGTTGTTCGTGATCCAGCCGCCGGGGGACGATGCCTTCAACCCCGACACGCTGCGCATGGTGCGCGAGATGACCGAACGCGCCTGGCAGATCCCCTATGTGATTCGGGTCGATTCGCTGAGCAATTTTCAGCACACCGAGGCGGTGGGCGATGATCTTCAGGTTGCCGATCTGGTGCCGGAGTTCGAG
>JBFKEC010000202.1:0-6173 GCA_041619315.1 Oceanococcus sp.
GTGCCCATTCTGGGCAGCCGTCGCAGAAGATGGCGACATCGCCAGCGCCTATCCGGATGAGCTGCTTTCGATTGAGGCCTGCACCCACGGCACAATCAGCATTGGCGATGCGATCGATTCAAACAATGTGGAACTGGTCCGGAATCTTCTCGAACCCATCCGCCATCTATCAGCGTTGAGGCCGTGACCACCATGCAAAGCTTGCAAAGACACATGGAGCACAGCCAGGCCGCCCCTGTAGCAAGCCTGTCGTTTGTCGACTATTTGTCCGAAGTCAATCGCCTGGGCACTGGAACGCTTGCAATTCAGCAAGCCATCAACCGCATCGTTGGGCGTTATCAACATGTTCTGCGCGCTGGTCGTCCTGCCATTACTCATCGGCCTGATCCAGCCAAGATTTCTGCGCAGCTGCGCACAACGCAGCCGGCCCTTGTGATGTCGCTACACCTGCGATGCAGATGCAATTTCTTTGCGAATACGACGCTTGCTCATCACGACCCAGGCAAAAATTTACATCTAACTGTTGACAAATTCTGCACAATCCCTCAGGGTTGGCCTCAGTTATTGCGACAAGCAGTGTTTAAGCTTGGTCCGCCTGCCCGCCTTCGGCGGCGCCTCGTACCTCCTCAATCCTTTCTTGGTTGCATGCTCCCGATCACGGGCGGGACGCCCCGTGTCTAAATTTTCAATCAAGGAATTACCTCATGAGTCAAACTGCTACCGGAACCGTCAAATGGTTCAACGAAGCCAAGGGCTTTGGTTTCATCACGCCGGCTGACGGCAGCGATGACCTGTTCGCTCACTTCAAAGAAATCCAGGGCGACGGTTTCAAAAGCCTGACTGAAGGCCAGCGCGTGGAATTCGTTCCCGTTCGTGGTCCTAAGGGCATGCAGGCCACGCGTATTTCGCCGGTCTAAGCTGCTTTAGAGCGCAAGCTCATAACCGACGCGCGGCTCGCCCGCGCGTCGGTTTTTTTACCACTGAATTACAGGTTGATCGTCATCGCAAAAACCAACTACAGCTTTGAAAAACGTCAGCGCGAAATCAAAAAACGCAAAAAGCAGGATGCCAAGCTGGCAAAAAAGCAGGCCCGCCAAGGCGAGCCTCTGACTCAAGAATCATCTTGAGCCCAGATACACCCTATACCACCGCAGCCATCTCATGATTGGCCGCACGCTGGTTCCAGGTCAGCCTTTCAAAATCATTTCCCTGAAGGCCTGTGATCCACCAGCAATGGCTCAGGGTAATGACTGGTTCCGATATGTCATCGGCCAGGACAGCAATCGGATCGAAGGCTATCGACAAGGCCGACCCGAGACTGTGACACTCGCAGTCGAACAGATGGTCGAGCAATTGAACGAACGGCGACTGGGCAAACGTGGTGTACCACGCGCTAAGCCCGGACCGAAAAAAGCCCAGTAGACAACAACGGTCCAAGCCCCATGAGCAACCCCACAGACACACGCAACCTCGCCGTATTCTGCGATTTCGAGAACATTGCCCTGGGTGCTCGAGATGCCCACAAGGCCGCCTTTGATATCACCAAGGTGCTGGAGCGCTTATTGCTCAAGGGCTCGATCGTGGTCAAGAAAGCCTATTGCGATTGGCAGCGCTATGCAGATTTCAAGCGCGCCATGCATGAAGCCGCATTCGAACTTATTGATATCCCCCATGTGCGCCAGTCCGGCAAGAATTCTGCGGACATTCGCCTGGTGGTTGATGCACTGGACCTTTGTTACACCAAATCGCATGTCGACACGTTTGTCATCGTGTCCGGCGATTCGGATTTTTCCCCATTGGTCAGCAAGCTGCGGGAAAACAACAAAACCGTAATCGGTGTTGGTGTGCGCAGCTCAACCTCGGATCTGCTCACCGCCAATTGCGACGAGTTCATCTTCTACGATGACCTGGTCGAATCGGAAAGCACACGCCGACGTCGCGGCGAGAAACGCAAAAAACCCGCAAACGACCCACGCCAGGCACTGTTTGATCTGGTCCTGGAAACCTTTGAGGCAGTCGCCGCGGAACGCGATGATGCCGACAAGATCTGGGGTTCAATGATCAAGCAGGCACTCAAACGCCGGCGCCCCAGTTTCAGCGAATCGACCTACGGCTTCGGTTCATTCAGCGAAGTGCTTCAAGCCATGGCTGAAGCCAAGCTGGTCAAACTCACACGTGACGAACGTTCTGGCGGTTTTCTGATTACTGCCGTGAACGTGAGTTGAAGCGCGACGACAACTGTCGCATCGTGCCGGCGCAGCCATGACGCTGCGCATTCGCTATCAAACGCTGGAATTCCCCAAGGTCGACATCCACTTGCGCAGCTTGTGGGACAAACAGCAGTTTGACGATGTAGACGAAGCCGCTGAGAAAGTCGGCGTGGCACCTTCCAGCTGGGCCTTTTCCGGCGTTATATGGCCATCGGGACACGTACTGGCCCATTTGATGGGCGACTTCCCGATTGCCGGCAAGCGCATACTGGAAGTGGGCTGTGGACTCGGGCTCGCCAGCCTGCTGCTCAACACCCGCAAGGCAGACATCACCGCCACCGACCACAATCCGGCGGCCGGCGGATTTCTGGCCCAGAACACCCAGCTCAATGCATCGGCCACCATCCCGTTTATACGCGCAGGCTGGGCAGACACCGACAGCGAGCTCGGACAGTTTGATCTCATCATTGGTAGCGACCTGCTGTACGAACCCAATCACGTGGAGCTGCTGTGCGGCTTTATGCATCGCCACGCCAAGCGTGACTGTGAAGTCATCATGGTCGAAGGTGGGCGCGGCTACCACAACAAATTTGGCGAGGCGCTGGAAGCCTGCGGCTTTAGCGGCAGCATCAACCGCCCGCAGAACACCCCCTACCTGACCAAACCGTTCACAGGCTATGTCCTGCGCTACCAGCGCAGCACCTGAACCAGGGAAGCCTTATGCAAGACATTCAAAGCCTGCACATTTGCGGAATTGATCCGGAGCGTCCTCCGCGAATCCGCAAAGAGCCCTACATCGACCTGCGTTTCAAGCTGTCCATGAAAGCGCCGGAAGCGTGGTGCGATGCGTTCAATGACGCACTCAAAAACGCCAGCTTTCCCGCCAAGGTCAACCCCAAGGACGGCCTATTCATCGACACCTGGGTGCGTAAACCCCAGGAAATACCGGCATTGTTTCAACGGCTCAAGTTGGGCGTGAGCACGGCAACGCAAAGCCACCTCAAGCGCATTGATGATGCCAACCGGGCGCAAAGGCTTGCCACACCCACGCTACAAGACAGCACCGAGCAACGCCTGCTCGATCAGATACTTGCTGATCTGGTTTTCGATACTCCTGAATAGCGCGCAGCGCTACGGCGCTTGGCTGAACAGCGCTGACCTCAGATCAACTTCTGGCATCATAGGCTCCATAACAAAACCTAAATGGTGAGGAGACCTAAACCATGAATCGCATGACATGGCGACGCCGCGTGGGCGTCATATTGAGCATACTGACACTTGCCGCATGCCAGGGCGGCGTCAGCCAGGAACAAGTCGAATATCGCGACAACCAGGACCCACCCTCCGACCCGCCCAATGAAGGGGTCATTCTGGCCGAGGAACTGGTTCACATGGTCGAGCGCAGCGGCTTGTATTCGCTGCCAACAGACCCCGACAAAGCGCTGCAAGCATTGACCACGCTACCCGCAGGCCTGGGCAACGCAATTGCCATGCATCTGGGCCGCCTGCACCCCACGCCGCATGAATTCACTCCCGGCATGGGACCACTGATGGATCTGCTCCAGGCCCGCGCTGACCTGCTGCTGAGCGGCGGACAACCGGTCCGCCTGGCACAGGACATCATGGATGGCGAAGCCGCGGTCCTGTTGCTGCCTGTCGATGCCACCACAGTGATCGTGGTGCTGCCAACCCAGGTGGTTAAGGCCAACCCTGCCGCAGCGCCACTGCCCGAAACCTACATCGACCTCAGTCAGCTGAGCTACGAGATCAACGGCCGCACCCGCACGCTCGAGCAGTACATGCAAAGCGGCTCTACCAATGCCATCGCGTTCATGCACAACGGCCAGTTTGTCTACGACGACTACCAGAACGGCTTCAACCCCAACACCCGCGCGCACATGTGGTCGGTGACCAAATCCGTCACCACCGCGCTGGTTGGCATTGCAGCGGCCGAAGGTCTGGTCGACTCGATATACGACCCGATCAGCAAATATATCCCCGATGCCGCGGGCACGGTTTGGGACGGAGTAAGCGTGGAAGACCTGCTGCAGATGGAATCCGGCACCTATTGGGTTGATGTGCCGGTTCACCAACCCGAACAACTGGTCCTCATGGGTGCGGATTATCATTCCAACGGCCTGTATGGCATGACCCGCGACGAATACCTGCTGCGCCTGACCCGGGTATCACCCAGCGGCGATCACTACCGCTACAACAGCGGCGATGCCCAGATGCTGGCCTGGCTGCTGGAGAACGTCTATCAGCGCCCCTACGCTGAAATTCTGTCCGAGAAAATCTGGCAACCGGCGGGCATGCAAGATGACGCCCTGGTGATGGTCGACCGGCTTGGCAACACGTTTGCTTCGATGGGCCTGATGGCGACGCCACGCGACATGCTGCGCTTCGGCGAAATCTTCCGCAATGGCGGCCGCAGCATCGATGGCAAGCAGATCGTCCCCGAAACCTGGGTCGCGGCCTCACACAACTACGACAAGGACAACGGTGGCGGCCCGCGTGGCTATATGTGGCCACACTGGGGCGGGGTTGAATCCGGCAATTACACCGCCGCAGGCTACGGCCATCAGCGCGTCAGCGTCGCGCCCTCGCTCAACGCAGTTGGCGTGCGTTTCGGCAACGATCCGGTCGACACCATTGCGCCCAAGGAATGGGAAGCCGTACTCAGTGCTGTCGGGCATTATCTGCAGACCGGCCTCACACAGTAACGCCATGGCCCTGGGCCGCCCAACGCAAAACGGGCGCCCCAGGGCTTGGGTCGTGTAGCTGACAACGCCATTCTGTCCGTACATAATCAAACTCAGGACATTTTTGAGGCCACAGGCGTCGCTCACCCGTGACTCCAGATCACGATGGCAGATTCCGCCCCCCAAGTCGCCGCTCGCGGCGTCAAGCCAGGCAAATGGTTAAAGCGCACCACCATCGCTCTGGTACTGCTGATCCTGGCCAGTACCAGCCTGATGCGTGACAGCCTGAGCCTGCTGCTCCATTTTCTGCTTATCTTCAGCCTGATATTTGTGCCCTATGCGATCTGGCGCAAACAGGTTGGCTGGCTCGAATTTGGCACCTCGATCGTGCTCAGCACGGTGCTGTTTGGGGTGCTGATTCGCTATGCCTACCTCACCCCCATGCGCTGTGAACAACCCCGGGGATTTGGCCATGCGTTAACCCTGGAGCGCAGTGGTGAGACCGATGATCGCGCACAGGCCTCGCTGGACCAGGACGCGGGCAGCATCTCGCTGAACCTGTCCCTGAACGCACGCCCCGAGTCTCGCTTTGCCCGCATCGAACTGATCGAGACCGAATCCTTTCACCCCGCACCCGGGGTCAAGCTCGACGCACTCAACACGCTCTCCGCACTCTATGTTCCGGATGGTGTGTGGGTTGCATCGGCGCAACCGGCCAACACGCCGCAGCCGCACTACAGCGTGTGGCGCTTACCGATTTTCCAACGCACAGCCGATGACTTCGAAGCCGTCGGCGAGCTGACCGGGCGCATCGGCACCAGCATTCAAACCCGGGTCAAGGACAAACCCTTTCGTTTGTTGCGCAGCCTGCCCGGCGGCACTGGGACTGCACGCAAGCGTGAGCTGGAACGATACAGTTACGACGCATGGCTAGACAGCGTGTTCAAAAGCGGCCGCGCCGCTCCTCACCTTGAGCGATATCGCGCCTTCAAGGATCGCTGTGCACCGAGCTGGATGTTCAAAGAGGAGCCCATTTCATGATCCGCCACACTCTCGCCATTGTGATGACCACGATGCTGGCGCTCAACTGGACCAGCAGCCATGCCGAGGATGCTGCACTCAGCAGCAGCCAGGTCAAACAGTGGTTGAAACACCGCATCGAGCTCGCGCATATTCAGAACACCATGAAGCAAAACCCGGGGTCATATCAGGATTTGCCTCGTGCCTACGCCCAGAAGAGGCAGCAATATCTGCACACCCA
>JBFKEC010000203.1:0-6144 GCA_041619315.1 Oceanococcus sp.
GACAGCTCTGGGTCATCGGCGATCTTCTGCATGACCGTCTGACGAATGCCCTGAGGCAGGAAACCGGTTTCCGAGATCGCCATGACCACGCGTTTGCCGTCACAGGCGGATTGCAGGGCAAATGCGCGGGCAAACTGGCGCGTGTGAATGCCGCGCAACACGTGCTCGGTGTTTTCGTAGCCGGCCGAAATGCTGTCGCCAGCGGGCCCGGTCATGTCGTGCACGCCGCTGCCGATGCGAAATGCACGGTTGTTCGCACAGGCCGATCCATACATTGATGTGCTGGCGCTGCTGCGATCCGATGTGTCCGTTGCCAGTGTCGCCTGGAAGCGTGCATCACCGGGTACATCGTGGCCCGCATGCAGCTGGCGCAGCGGGCTGGCCAGGGCGCATGCGCCCAGCTGTGTTTTCGACAACAGCTCCGGATGCTCGCCGTTGGCCTGATCATCGGTGGACTCGCGTCCTCCGGACTGGCAGGCGCCAAGCCCCAGGGCAAAGGCCAGCGCAAAGTGGCGAACAGAGGGTTTCCAAAGCCCGGCAACGGCCATATTTGTGTCTCCTGCGAATACTTCTCAACAGCCAAAATCGCACAGTCTGAAGTGCAATACGTCATCTCTTTGCAGGCTATGGTGCCGGTGTGTGATTTGTATTGACTCTGCAGCCCGGCCGGATTGACCGCAGTGACGCGATGAGCGGGTTGATGCATGGCCACGGCTGCGCGTGGCGCAATGTCATTGCGGTCAATTGAGCCGCCGACAGGGTCAATATCCAGGCCCGCGCATTTCTTACCCTGTGTGGCGTCGGCCGGCCTTGCGCCCTGGCGTTTGCTTGGCCCCATCCGTGAATGAACGAGGACACAGTGAGAGCGATCTTCATGTTTTTCGCCCTGGCGTTATTGCTGGGCGGCTGCGGGGACAATCCCTCTTCAGATTCGCCAAGCAGCGCGGCACCTTCCAAAGTTGGGGCATTTCAGCTCAGCGCTGAACAGCAGGCAAGCTTCGCCCGCACCTGTGGCATCTGCCATGGCGTTGTCGGCACCGGTGCGCCTGCGCCGCATGACAGAGTGGCTTGGGAGGCGCGCAATGCACAGGGCATGGAGGTGCTGCTTGACCATACCCTCAATGGGTTCGGTGGCATGCCGCCCATGGGCATGTGCATGGATTGCACTCAGGATGATTTCGTTGCCTTTATTCAGTACATGTCGGGCCTGGAGTGTGAACCATGAAAACGCCGGTTTTGCGACGTGATCTGCTGCAGGCCATGGCCACCATTGGCGCTGCGACCGCGCTTGGCGGCTGGGGCGGCCAGGCACAGGCACACTGCAAGCAGCAGCGATTCGTCTGGCGCAACTGGTCCGGGGCGCAGCAGTGCATTCCTGCCGCACGGCCGGCCCCTGCCAGCGAGCAGGAGCTGGCCGATCTGATGCGCAGCGCGCACCAGCCGATACGCCCGGTAGGGTCGGGACACTCCTTCAGCCCATTGGTGCCAACGCGTGGCAGTCTGGTCTCGCTCGGCCGCCTGTCCGGTTTGTTGCAGTTTGATAGTGCCAGCCAGCAGGCCGAGTTTGCAGCCGGCACAGTGCTGTCCCAGGTCGGTGCGCCCTTGAAAGAGCGCGGCGTTGCCCTGAGCAACATGCCGGACATTGATTATCAGACGCTGGGCGGCATGTTCGCCACGTCCACCCACGGCACCGGTCTGAATCACGGCTCGATGGCCACGCAGATCGTCGGCTTGCGCCTGATCACACCCGATGGTGAAGTGCACGATTGCAGCGCGGACAACAATCCGGAACTGTTTCGAGCAGCCCAGGTGTCGGTCGGTGCGCTGGGTGTGGTGACGCGCTACCGGCTGCAATGCCGTGATGCCTTTCGGGTCAAGGAAGTGAACTGGATTGCGCGGACCCAGGATGTGCTGGATGACCTGGATCGGCTGGTACGTGATTACCAGTTCTTCGAATTCATCCCGCTGATCCACACGGATTATTCGTTTGTCATCGCCATTGATGAAACCACCGATCCGGTCTTGCGCAGCGATGAAAGCGGTGAGGATCAGGGCAACTTCTTCATGAAGCTGATCGAAAAAACCCACAAATACGGTTCGGATTTTCCCGCCGCGCGACGGGCGTTCATGAACCTGGTGGCCGCTCAGGTTGATTTTGAACCCACGGTTGATGAGTCGTACAAGCTGCTCAGCAATGTGCGCAACATCCGCTTCAACGAAATGGAATATCAAGTGCCGATCGAGGCAGGACCGGCCTGTCTCAGAGAGATACTGGACACCATCAAGCGCAAGAATCTGCCTTCGTGGTATCCGCTTGAATACCGGGTGGTCAAGGGCGATGACATCACCCTGAGTCAGTTCCACGGGCGCGACAGTGCATCGATATCCATCCATCAGCACTACACCATGGACTATCACAACTACTTTGCCGCGATAGAGCCGATCTTCTGGAAATACGATGGCCGGCCGCACTGGGGCAAGCTGCACAGTCTGAATCACCGCCAGCTTGCGTCGTTGTATCCGCGCTGGCAGCAGTTTCTCGATATCCGCGCTGAGCTGGATCCGCAAGGCAAGATGCTCAATGGCCATCTGCGCGAGGTGTTTGGCGTGGCGTAAGCACTGGATATACGGCGCAGCCCAGGTCCGATTGGGCTTGCGCCACTTCGATGGCAGAATGCACGGTTGTCGCCGTGGCCCCTGCAGGACACGGCTTGAAAGCTTGAGCCCACTTGCAACGAAGGGGAGACAGACACGGCCATGCCGCGCGATCTGAGCCGTTTCACCGTGTCCACTCATTTTGTCCGGCTGCTGACGGACTATGCGCAATCACGCGGTCTATCCGTGCAAACCTTGCTGCGCGCGCATGGCTGGGCTGCCGATGCGTTGGACGATGCGGACGGGCGCATTGCGTTCCCGGACTATGCCCGCTTGCTGGATGGTCTGGCCGATGAGCTCGATGAACCACACATCGGTTTGCGTTTGGGTGAAATCGCCCGCCTGGGCCACCTGGGAACAAGCGGGCTTGCGCAAATGGCCTGTAGCACGGTGCAGGAGCTATTGCCGCGTATGGCCCGCTACAACTCGCTGATCATGGATGCCTTTGAGGACGATCTTGAGGTGGCCGGGGATGAGTTGATACTGCGCTGGCGCCGACGCTTGCCCGGTGATGTGGACATCAGTCGTCATCACGCTGAGCTGAACTTTGCGCTCACGCAGTGTTTGATCCCGCAGTTCACCGGCGAGCAGATTTATCCGACACGGGTGTGTTTCAGGCATGCTGCGCCGGCTGATCCGGCCGTGCTGCAATCCTTTTTCAAGTGCGAGGTGACGTTCAACGCGCCGGTTGATCTGCTGGCCTGCGATGCCGCCTTGCTGACGCGCCAGTTGCATGCCCCCGATCCGGTCACGCTGCAGGTGCTGGACCGCATCTGCGAGCAGCAACTTCATGCACTGCAAGCACTGCAGGAGCCGGACTGGCTGCTGGCGTGCAAACAGGCGATCACCCGGGCACTGAAAAATGGCCAGCCGGAATTCGCGCTGGTGGTTGAGGCCTCCGGCTTTGAAGCGCGACAGCTGCGTCGCAAGTTTGCCGAGCGCGGGCTGAATTTTCGTGCCTTGATTGACAGCTGCCGCAGGGACCTTGCCCAGGGTTATATGGCCGATCCCGAACTGAGTCTGATTGAGGTGGCCATGTTGCTCGGCTTTTCCGAGCAAAGTGCATTTCAGCGCGCGTACAGGCGCTGGACCGGGGAATCACCCGGCAGTGCGCGTCGGCGCATGCTGGGCTCGGTTGTGCCGCGCTAGGCTCGCCGCGCAGGCCAACGGCGGCGTTAGCGCCAGCGGTCGTGCAACCAGAACCAGTTGTGAGGCACGGCGCGAATGCGTTCTTCGTAGTGGGCCATGATCTGGCCTAAGTCATGGTCGACATCGCCATTCATGTCCAGCGGCCCGGAGAACACGGCGCTGTGGTGGCCAAGGCCATTGCGGACGAACCACACGGCATACACCGGTGCAGACGATTTGGCCGCGACCTTGACCAGCGCCGGGCTGGTGCGGGCAGGGCGGTCAAAGAACGTGGCCTCTACCCCGCGGTTGAAGCGCATGTCGAGCAGAAACGCGACCATGCCGCCATTGCCGACATGTTCATAGATGCGCGGCATGCAATCTCGGGATGGCAGCAGGCCCATGCCAAAGGCCGAGCGAATGCGTTCGATCAACTCGGCAACCTGCGGGTTCTTGGGGGTTTTGACGGTGACCGCTACCGGAAATTTGCGGTCGCGACAGATCATGTTGGAAACCAGATCCCACGAGCCGAAGTGACCGCCGAGCAACAGCGTGCCGCAGCCCTTGTCGATGTCGGCCTGGACTTTTTCAGCGTCGACATAGTCGACCCGAACACTGCCCGGCACGCGCATTTCACGAAACAGCTCGAAATAACCCAGGATCACTTCGGCAAACATGCGGCGCAGCGCCGGGCCGGGTTTGATTTGCGGGAACACACGCTGGAAGTTGTCCACCGCCATGCGCTTGCGCACCGGCACTAGCCACCACCACAGGCAGGCAATCAGCCAGCCGAAAGCGGCAGCCACAGGCAGCGGCGTTCGTGAGAACAGCCAATAGATAAAAGACACCATGATTATTAGGCCTTGCGTGAGGCCCGGGGTGTCCTGGCCTTGTGGCAGATGAAGTCAAGTGCGACTGAGATCACCCGCTCCGTGCGTGAGCATGTTCAGCCATGGGCTAAAGGATACCTGCCAGGCTTGCGCGGCGCGACATGGGAAACGGCATTCGCACTATTTACGCACAGGCCAGTTGCCTGCCATGCTCAGGATTGCAGAGTCTGCTGCGCATTCGGATAAGGAGCGGTCATGACACTCAAGGTAATTGGGGCTGGGTTCGGGCGAACCGGGACTTTGTCGTTGTGCACAGCGCTGAACACGCTGGGTTTGCCGTGTTATCACATGTTCGAGGTGCTGGAAAACAAGGCCAACAAGAACCATCTGGATTTCTGGCGCACAGTGGCTAACGCGGCGCCAGGCACGCCGTTTCCATGGGAGCAGGTGTTTTCCAACTACAGTGCAGCGGTGGACAACCCGGCCTGTTGCGTATGGCGCGAACTGATGCAGGCTTACCCGGACGCCAAAGTGGTGCTGAGCGTGCATCCTCGTGGGGCCGATGCCTGGTATGACAGCACCATGGATACGATCTACTTCACCGAAACGATGTGGCAGTTCAAGGTGCTGGAATGGCTTACGCCGTTTGGGCGCAAAATGGGTGACATGTGCCACAAGTTGATCTGGCAGCGCTCACACAGAGGCACCATGAGCGACAGACAACGGGCGATCGCGCACTATCACCAGCACATAGCCGATGTGAAAGCCTTGGTGCCGCAGGACCGTTTGCTGGTGTTCTCCGTGGACCAGGGCTGGAAACCACTGTGCGAATTTCTCGGCTTGCCTGAGCCTGAAGAGGCGTTTCCGAACGTCAACGATCGTGCGGCGATCAAGCAGACCATTCATGGCATCACGCGCGGTGCCTATGTCTTGCTAGGCATCGCAGGTGTGGTGCTGGCAGGGCTGGTTTTTGCGCTGGCAAAAGTGCTGGCTTAAGACCGCATGCATCGCATGTAAAGGCACCCATGATTCTCGATCATATCGGCATTACGGTTGCGGACGCTGCGCGCTGCCGCGCTTTTTACAGTGCCGCGCTGGCGCCGCTGGATATTTCACTGGTCATGGATGTGCAGGGCTGGCTGCTGGGGCCAGCGACAACGGAGCCCCCGCTGTCCGTGAGATTTATCACCCAGACTATTACGGTGCGTTTGTCATTGCTCCGGATGGTCACAACATAGAAGCCGTGTGTCATTTGCCTGAATGAGCATTGCGTGGCGGGCTGACCTTCACCGGGCCAGCGCCAGCCATAAAAAAGGCCGGAGCGTTTACCGCCCCGGCCTCTGTGCATGCTGTTGCGGCTAGCCCGCGCGGCGGCGCAAACCCAGTACGCTGATCAGGATCAACAGCATTGGCCAGCCGGTGGCACCGCCACGGGTGGGGTCAAGGCTGCGAGAGGGGGTATCTTCGCTGGCCTCGACAAAGCGGCCGGTGGTCAGGCGCAGGCTGGCATCGCCATAGTCACCGCCCCAAA
>JBFKEC010000204.1:0-6125 GCA_041619315.1 Oceanococcus sp.
AGCAGTACTTGCAAGCGAGCCGACGGCTTATGTTCCGATGATCGAGACGGCAGAGATCGTGGCCGAGCGCTACGCCATTTCGCGCCAGGCCCAGGATGAATACGCGCTGCAGAGCCAGCAGCGGGTTGCCGCCGCCCAGCAGGCCGGGTTGTTCGATGACGAAATCGTGCCGCTGACGGTTGAGAAGCAATTGTTTGACCGTGAAACCCGGCAACCCGCCGGGCATGAAAGCGTGACGCTGAGTCAGGACGAGGGCAATCGTGCCGATACCACGCTGGAATCGCTTGGCGCGCTCAAGCCGGTGTTCAAGGATGGGCAGTGGATAAAACAGGGCCAGCACATTACGGCTGGCAATGCTTCGCAGCTGTCCGACGGTGCGGCTGTGCTCACGGTCATGAGCCGGGCTGAGGCGGAACAACGGGGCTTGCCCATACTCGGCATCTACCGTGCGACCGCAGTTGCCGGTTGCGCGCCGGATGAAATGGGTATTGGTCCGGTGTTCGCCATTCCCAAGCTGCTCAAGCATGCCGGCCTTGCCGTTGGCGATATTGGCGTGTGGGAAATCAATGAAGCGTTTGCGGTGCAGGTGCTGTATTGCCGCGACAAGCTGGGCATCCCGAATGAACGTTTGAACATCAACGGTGGAGCCATTTCGATTGGTCATCCGTTTGGTATGTCGGGTGCGCGAATGGTAGGGCACGCGCTGCTCGAGGCCCGCCGTCGCAATGAGAAATACGCTGTGGTCAGCATGTGCATTGGCGGTGGCATGGGCGCTGCAGCTTTGTTCGAAATACCCAACGCATAGCGGTTAAGGCTTGTGGGGCGGCACCTCGTCGTCACCACGGGCGACTATAAATAAACAAACGAGGGGGAGACGGTGTCCGACACGAGCACGGTGGATATCGAGACCAAGACGCATGAGGCCGAAGGCTCTTGGCTGAGCGGCTGGCCAGCCATGTTGCTGTCGCTGGCGATTGTCGGGGCGGCGGTGTATTCGTTTTCGCCGCGGCCCAAGCCGGACTATCCGGCGACCGAGGTGCATGTCCATGACTTGCTGGTGACCGATCTGGCGCAGCAGGGCAAACGCATCATCGCGGTCGGAGAGCAGGGCAATATCCTGTACGCAGATAACCCTCAAGGCCCGTGGAAGAGTGCCGATGTGGATGCCCAGCGTGGCTCCAACCTGACCCGCGTGTTGTTTGTCGACGATCAGGTGGCCGTGGCCGTTGGGCATGATTCCTGGATACTGCGCAGTGATGATGGCGGCCAGAGTTGGCAGGAAGTCTTGTTCCAGCCTGAGCGTGCCGAACCTTTGCTGGGCCTTGCCGGACCGTTTGACGGAGAGCTGTTCGCCTACGGTGCTTTCGGCCAGCTGCAGACGTCACGCGATCTTGGCCAGACATGGGCGCGCATGGAACTGGTCAAGCAGGACAGTGAATCCAATGAGGACGATGCCGCACTCGACGCGTCCGACCCGTTTAGCGATGCCTATGATCCGTTTGCCGCGTTTTCTGATGGTGGCGGTGGCTTTGATGATTTCAGCTCGCGCCATCTGAATGCCATGGTTCAGGCCCAGGACAATAGCTTGTGGTTGGCAGGCGAGCGCGGACTGCTGGCCCGCTCGCAGGATCAGGGCAAGACCTGGGTTCAGTTCGAAACCGGTTACAACGGTTCGTTTTACGGCCTGATCGAAGCGCAGCCCGGGCGCATGCTGGTGTATGGCATGCGCGGTCATGTGTACTACAGCGATGATCAGGGTGAAAACTGGGTGGCGAGCCAAAGTCACACGGGTGAATCCTTGTATGGCGGGGTGCGCAAGCGCAATGGCGAACTCTTGCTGGTAGGTGGCAGCAACAGCGTAATTCTGTCGCGCGATGCCGGGGCCACATTCACGCAGGTTTCCGAAAAGCAGGCCAAAGCGCTGACTGCAGTACTGGTCATTGCACCGGGCCAGTGGCTCACCGCCGGTGAGGCCGGTGTCCGCGTGCAAGGTCCCAAGGTGCCTGCGCAGCCCAACAAGGAGCACGGATAATGACGACAACCGACCGTATCGTTGCCGGTTTCGCCGACAAACTGCTGGCACATCGAAAATTTTTCGCCGTGTTCTTTGCGTTGGTCACCCTGTTTTTTGCCTGGAGTGCGAGCAACGTCAGGCTTGACCCCGGCTTCCTGAAACTCATCCCCGTTGAGCATGAATACATGGTCACGATGATGGATTACATGGATGAGTTTTCTGGCGCCAACATGCTCATGGTCAATGTGCGCTGGACCGGCGAAGGCGATATCTATAACCCCGAATTTTTCGAGGTGCTGGAGAAGGTCACCAATGATGTGTTCTTCATTCCGGGGATTGACCGCACCAAAGTGTCATCGCTGTTCACCCCGGATACCTATTACATCGAGGTCACCGAAGAGGGCTTTCAGGGCCGTCCGGTTGTGCCGGCGGAGTACAGCGGCTCGGATCAGCAACTCGAACAGATTCGGCGCAATGTTGAGAATGGCGGGCAGGTTGGTCTGCTGGTGGCCAATGATCTGAAAGGCGGGCTGATCCGCGCCAGTCTTCAGGAATACGACCGCGACAAGGATCCGGACGAAGCTCAGGCGGTGGACTACTGGAAAGTCCAGCAAATGCTCGAAGACATTCGCGACAAGTACGAAAGCGAAAATATCGAGATCAACATCATCGGCTTCGCCAAGTTGCTCGGCGATGTGATCTACGGGCTGCTTGGGGTGTTCGCATTTTTCGGTCTTGCCTTTGCTGTCACCGTGCTGCTGCTTTACCTGTATACCCGCTCACTCAAGATCACCATCACCGCGCTGGTTGTGGCGATGTTGCCGGTGCTGTGGCTGATTGGCATGTTGCCGCTGATTGGTCTGGGCATCGATCCGATGTCGATACTGGTGCCCTTCCTGATCTTTTCGATCGGGGTTTCGCACGCGGTACAGATGACCAGCGCCTGGCGCATGGAAGTGGGCAACGGCGCCGATTCGGTCGATGCGGCCAAGTTGTCGTTCGTCAAACTGTTCATCCCCGGCGCGATTGCATTGCTGACCGAGGCGCTGGGCTTTGGCGTGATCATGTTCATTGCCATTCCGATAGTGACCGAGTTGGGCATTACCGCCTGTCTTGGGGTGTTGCTGATGATCATCACCAACAAGCTGGTTCAGCCGATTATTTTGTCGTACCTGACCCTGGAAAAATCCAGCATCGAGCATTCGGCCAAAGCCGAACAGGGCTTTGGCGGGGCCATGTGGAACAAGGTTGCGGCCTGCGCCGAGCCACGCAACGCGGTTTGGGTGTTTGCCGTGGCGCTGGCCTTGATGGCGCTGGCAACCTGGCAATCACGCAACCTGGTGATTGGTGACTCCGGGCTAGGGGTGCCGGAGCTGCATGAGGATTCCCGCTACAACACCGACAATCGCAAGATTGCCGAGTCCTATGACATCGGGGTGGATTTGCTGACGGTGATCGTGGAAGCGCCGGATTTTGAGACCGATTCGTGCCTGCAATATCCGGTGATCAGCCTGATCGACAAATTCGAGCTGTACATGCGCGGCGTTGACGGGGTGCAGTCGGTTACCAGCGTGGCCGGTATTGGCAAGCTGGTGATCACCGCCTTCAATGAGGGCAATCCGCGCTGGCAGGCATTGCCGCGCACGCCTGCCGGGCTTTCCACCGGCTCCAAGGCATTTGATCCGCGGCTGGGCCTGAACAGCGATGGGTGCCGGGCGATTCAGGTGCTGATCTTTACCGAAGATCATGAAGGGCCGACCATTGAACACATCATTGAGGACATCAAATCCTTTATTGCCGCAAATCCGGTCGAGGGCGTGACCATGCGCCTTGCCAGCGGCAATGTCGGGGTGATGGCCGCGACCAATGAGGAGGTCAAGCGCGCTGAGGTCAAGATGCTGCTGTCGCTGTTCGCGGCGCTGATTCTGTTCTGCTTGATCAGCTTCCGCTCGTGGACCGCACTGATCTGTGTGCTGGTGCCGCTGGTCGGGGTGACGGTGATGGGCAATGCCCTGATGGCCATGCTCGATATCGGCCTGAAAGTCGCCACACTGCCGGTGATCGCGCTGGGTGTGGGTGTGGGCGTGGATTACGGGATTTACCTGTTCGAACGTATCCAGCATTACATGCACGATCCCAACATGAGCTTCCGCGAAGCGTTTGCCCGTTCCATGCGTGATCGTGGAAGCGCCATCGTCTTCACCGCACTGACCATGTCGGTCGGGGTGCTGACATGGATGATGTCTGCACTGAAATATCAGGCGGACATGGGCCTGCTGCTGGCCTTCTTGTTCCTGGTCAACATGTTTGGGGCAATATGCTTGTTGCCCGCGCTGGGTTCGTGGTTCTACCGCGACCGCGAAGTACGCAGCGCCTGATCGCAGGATGGCTAAGCCCTGTGCGGCTTAGCCGTTTTCGATGTCGAGCAGAACCTGACAGCGCAGCGGCGGCGGAGGGGTAGGCGCAGGCGTGGGTTTGCTGGCCTGCGGATCGGCCGGTTTGGGTGGGCGGCGCAGATCGGTTAGCCAGGTGTCCACTTCCGCATCACAACCTTCACCGGGAGGCGGTGCGCTTTGATCCGCGCAGTCATCACCCGGTGGGCAGCGCAGGCGGACATGGAAATGCGCATCATGGCCCCACCATGGGCGGACTTTGCGTAACCAGCTGCGATCCTGTTTCCACTGCCTTTCGCACAGGTTTTTCTTGATTGCAGGGTTGACGAAAATACGCGCCACGCGTTCATCCGTCGCGGCCAGACGAATCAGTTCCGCCTGTGCCCAACGAAAATCATCGGTCGCGACCCAGGTTTTACGGTTGACGTAAAGTTGCGCCGGCACATCGTTGTAGCCCCAGCGCTGGTCCAGGGGCAGCTTCGGGACATCCAGGCGTAGCCAGATGTCGGCGTCCAGCCCCGACTGATGACTGCGGTGGCCGCGGCTAAACCGGCCGCCGCGCGGCATGGCCATGTCGGCAACCAGCATGGTGCCGATATTGCGCTGGGACACCCGTTCGCCCAGTTGCTGCAGATATTCAACCAGCTGTGGATGGCCGAAATTGCGTCGCCGCTCCAGCCGCACAACCTGATAACCGGTGCCGGCGTGCGGCAAGGCATCACCGCCAAGCAGGCAGCCATTGCTGTATTTTCCGATCGCTTCCGCGCGCCCCGCTGTGGGGCGTTCGAAGGACTCCCACGGCGTCGACGCGCTGGCCAGCATGGGGCTGAGCAGCACAGCGCCCAGCCACAGTGCTGAGGGGCGCAAACGCGGGGACATTGTTCGGCTCATCCTTCATCCAGACCAAGTTGATCGTATAGCTCAGTTTAGGCCCCTGCTGCCCGGCCTGCCAGCCAGTGCTACTCGGCGCAGCCGAATGCGGCCATGGGGTGCGTGCTGATGGATGGTGGCGGCGCATCAAACAGCATATTCGGAACGTTGTCAGTGAAAAGGCTGAGGGTACTGGTTTGCCGTGGCATCACGAAGGAGGGCGCCGATAATGGTGTGGTGTCGAGCTGCGCGGCGGTCACGTAGCCGTCGCTGCCACGCGTTATGTGCAGGTCGCCATGCGGGCGGGCAACAACGGCGTGATCGAATTCGGCGGAGCCGATGACAAAATGCGGCAGGCCCGGATTGATCGGATAAATGCCCAGCATGGTCCACACCAGCCAGCCGGACAGGGCGCCCAGATCATCATTGCCCGGCATGCCCAGAGCGGTGTCGGTATACAGCGATGCTGCCGCGCGTGCGGCGATCTGGGTTTTGTGTGGGGCGCCGACGTAGTTGTACACATATGGTGCCTGCAGATCATGCTCGTTGCCCGGCGCGTACTGATTGCCCAGATAGACAACACCAAACAGGGTGATCTGATTCTGCACCGCCGGCCACAGCACGGGTAACTGATTGAGCGGCGCGCCGAAAAACGTGTCCAGACGCTGTTCGACGTCGGCCACCGGGCTCATGCCTGCGATCAAGCCGGCATAGTCATGCTGGGCCAGCCATGAGTACTGCCACGACGTGCCTTCTTGAAAGCCATGCGCGAATTCAGGCTGGAATGGCGATGACCAGACGCCGTTTTCATCGCGTGGGCGAATCCAGCCGCTCTGAGGGTCGAGCAG
>JBFKEC010000205.1:0-6120 GCA_041619315.1 Oceanococcus sp.
GCTATCTTTCGTCGCCGCCGGTGGCATCATCGTGTATCTGCAATGTCATGCAGCGCAGCCACGTTTGGTGCAGCTATTCGGTATACAGCTGGTTCTGGCTGCGTTGTTGTTGCCGCTTAGTGCTCTGATGTTTGGTGGTGTCTCCTTGTTGGGGGCGTCGGTCAATCTTGTGCTCGTACCATTGTTTGGCCTGTTGCTGCCGGCCCTGCTGCTGGCCAGTCTGGTGCATTTGGGGCTGGGCTGGGAGCGGCCGCTGGATGTGGCAATGCAGGTTTTGCAGGGCTTGTGGGCGGGGCTTGAGTCCGTCGCCAGTTGGCCCGCGGCCTACCTCACGCTGGCTCAGCCGGGCCTGATATGGGCCGTGCTGGCCACGCTGGGCGTGGTGCTGTGGATTCCGTCGTCGCGCGCCTGCCGTTTGCTTGGGACGCTTGCGATTTTGCCGCTGTTACTGTTTCAGCCTGCGCGTCCGGCCCACGGTGAACTGCGTCTGTGGGTGTGGGATGTTGGCCAGGGACAAAGCGTGTTGGTGCAAACTGCAGAGCATGATCTGCTTTACGACGCCGGGCCGGCCTGGGGTGGCTTCAACGCGGCACAGCGGTTGGTCGTGCCAGCCCTGCGCGCACTCGGGGTGCGCCAGCTTGACGGCATGATGATCAGTCACAGCGACAGTGATCACGCCGGTGGCGCGCAGACGATCATTGAGGGCTTTCAGCCGCATGAGCTATGGGGCGTAGCACCCGATGTCTGCAGGGCCGGGCACAACTGGCAATGGGATGGCGTTGATTTCACGGTGCTCAGTCCGGTCGATCAGGCTGGGTCCGACAACAATCGCTCCTGTGTTCTGCTGGTGCGCAGCGGTGATGGTCGTCGGATATTGCTTCCCGGTGATATTGAAGCGGTGGCCGAGCGCGATTTGTTGGCCCGTTACCCGGATTTGCGTGCTGACGTGGTTCTGGTGCCGCATCACGGCAGCAGCAGTTCGTCGTCCGCATCGTTTGTAGAACAACTCAGGCCGCAGCACGCCTTGGTTTCGGCCGGGTGGCACAACCGCTGGGGTTTTCCGGCACAGCCCGTGGTTGAGCGCTATCGCAAGGCCGCAGCCCGGGTTCATGTCAGTGGTGATGCCGGGGCGCTCAGAATCGATGTGGCGGACACGCTGGATGTGCGCGGCTGGCGGGCGATGCACCCGCGGTTGTGGCGTGATTTTTCCGCTTCAACCGAGCCGTGAAGGCGTCCATCGCATATCATGCGCGACATGATTGATCGCAATTCTGACACCAGCAGCACAGATGTTTATCTGCGGCTGCTGGACTACGCCAAGCCGCATTGGCGCATGTTTATGTTCAGCCTGCTGGGCATGGCCGGCTTCGCCGCTGCAGATGTGTCATTTGTGGCGCTGATGCGGCCGCTGCTGGACGGCAGCTTCGTGGAAAAAGATCAGAACATCATCCGGCTTATGCCTTGGCTGATTCTGGGACTGTTTCTGCTGCGCGGTATTTCCGCCTTTGTATCGGCTTATTGCATGGCCTGGGTAGGGCGTCAGGTCATCAGTGCGCTGCGCAGTCAGATTTTTGATCAGTACATGCGCCTGCCTGTGGCTTTTTTCGACCAGTCCAGTTCCGGCAACCTGATTGCCAAGCTGACCTATCACACCGAACAGGTTGCCGAGTCCACGACCAATGCACTGACCTCGGTCGTGCGTGATGGTCTGACCGTGATTGGCCTGTTGTGCTTGATGCTGTATCTGGATTGGCGTCTGGCCTGCTTTATTCTTGCAGTCGGGCCGCTGATTGCGGTGCTGGTGACCTACGTTAGCCGGCGTTTTCGCAAGATCAGTACGCGCATACAGAATTCCATGGGCGATGTCACCCACGTGGCTGAAGAAGCGATCAGTGGTCAGCGTGTAATCAAGCTCTACGATGGCGCGGATTACGAATCTGAACATTTCGCCACAGCCAACGAATCCAATCGCCGTCAGCATCTCAAACTGGTCAGCACGCGTGCCGGCAGTACCGCAATGGTTCAATTCATTGCCGCTTGGGCAGTCGCTGCGATCGTCTATTTTGCGACCTCGCCAACGGTGATTGACAGCATGACGCCGGGCACATTCGTGGCCTTTATCGGGGCAATGATGAGTCTGCTGCAGCCGATCAAGCACCTCACCACGATCAACGAAAAGCTGCAGCGCGGGATTGCCGCTGCCAGCAGTATCTTCACCCTGCTGGAACAGCCGCCCGAGTCCGTTGGTGGCGAGCGGACCTTAGAGCGAGCGCAGGGACGCATTGATATTGAAGGTCTGAATTTCAGCTATTCCGAGCAGGGCCAGCCGATCCTTCAGGACATCAATTTGCATGTCGAGCCGGGGCAGACCGTAGCTTTTGTCGGCCGCTCGGGTAGTGGCAAAAGTACGTTGTTGTCCCTGTTACCGCGCTTCTACGAGAGTGTCGAGGGCACGATTGCATTGGATGGGGCGGACATTCGTGAGTTTCGTCTGGCTGATTTGCGTCGTCAGTTTGCCCTGGTTGATCAGAACATCACCCTGTTCAATGACACCATTGGTCGCAACATTGCCTACGGTGGACTGGCTGATGCCAGCCGCGAGGACGTACGAGACGCGGCGCGCGCTGCCCACGCGCTGGAGTTCATCGAAGCCTTGCCGGATGGGTTTGACACCCGAGTGGGGCAGAACGGTGTGCTGTTGTCCGGCGGGCAAAGACAGCGACTGGCGATTGCGCGTGCGTTGCTCAAACCAGCGCCGATATTGATTCTGGATGAAGCCACCTCGGCACTGGATACCGAATCCGAGCGCGCCGTGCAGCAGGCATTGACCACCTTGATGGAAGGCCGGACCACGCTGGTGATTGCGCACCGCCTCTCAACCATTCAGGGGGCTGATCTGATTGTGGTCATGGATGGTGGGCGCATTGTCGAGACCGGTGGTCACGACGAATTGCTGGCCCGTGAGGGTTACTACGCGACGTTGTACAACATGCAATTCAGCGATGAGTGAATCGCTGCTGGCGCGGCTGTGGTATGGCGAGCATCCGCTCCAGTTGCTGTTGCGCCCGTTGTCCTATCTGTTTGGCCTGATTGCGGCGCTGCGGCGGCGCGCCTACAAGGCTGGTGTTTTCAGTCAGTACCGTGCGCCCGTGCCGGTCATCGTGGTCGGAAACATTTGTGTCGGTGGTGTGGGCAAGACGCCTGTTGTGATCGATCTGGTCATGCGGCTCAAGGCGGACGGCTGGCGCCCAGGGGTGGTCAGTCGCGGTTACGGCGGGCGGGTGCGCCAGGCAACGCCGGTGTCGGCGCAATCCAGCCCGGCTGCGGTTGGCGATGAGCCTGTGCTGATTGCCCAGCGTGCGGAATGTCCGGTGGTGGTCGCTGCACGGCGCGCCGATGCCGCGCGCCTGCTGGCGGCACAAGGGTGCAATATAATTGTTGCCGATGATGGCTTGCAGCATTATGCGCTGGCCCGCGATTTTGAAATTGTCGTGATCGATGCCCAGCGCCGTCATGGCAATGGCTGGCTGCTGCCAGCCGGTCCCTTGCGGGAGCCCGAGCGGCGCCTTGATGATGTTGATCTGGTGCTGGTCAGCGGGCGCACAGCGCGACCGGATGAGCACGCGGTGACCGGGCAACTCGGCCAGGCGCGTCATTTGCTGACCGGGCGTCGCTCCGCCTTGCAGAGTTTTTCCGAGGTGCATGCAGTTGCAGGCATTGGCAATCCAGGCAAATTTTTTGATGCGCTTGCCGACGCCGGCCTGCATGTGGTGCCACATGCGTTTGCAGACCACCATCGTTTCGTCGCGCACGATCTTCATCTGCCCGGCGACCAGCCGATACTCATGACCGAAAAAGACGCGGTGAAATGCCAGGCGTTTCGTGACTCGCGCTGCTGGGCGGTTGAGTATGATGCGCACATGCCTGAGGCGGCCTGGCAATCGATTCGGGCACGCTTGCCGCAACCTGTTACCAAACCCAAAAATTGAATCCCATGGACAAGAAACTCCTCGACATTCTGGTTTGCCCAGTCAGCAAGGCTCCGTTGCAGTGGCATGCTGAGCGCCAGGAACTGGTTTGCAAGGTCTCGCGACTGGCCTATCCGGTGCGTGATGGCATCCCGGTCATGATCGAATCAGAGGCGCGTTCACTGGATGACGGAGAAGATCCCACAGCGCCGGTTGCGCCGTGAGTTTCCGGGTTGTTATCCCGGCCCGCATGCAGTCAAGTCGGCTGCCAGGCAAGGTGCTGCTGGATCTGGCTGGAAAGCCTTTGCTGCAACATGTGGTAGAGCGCGCGCTGGAAAGCTCGGCGACCGAGGTGTGGATTGCCACCGATAGCGATACGGTAGTGGAACGTGCCCGCGATTGGCCGGTACAGGTGCAGAAAACGCGCGCTGATCATCATTCGGGCAGCGACCGCATACGCGAAGTTGCCGATGCGCATGGCTGGGCTGAAGAGGACATCATCGTCAATTTGCAGGGTGATGAGCCCTTGCTGCCTGCTCATTTGATCAATGCTGTGGCCGATGGCCTGAGTGAAGGGGCGGACTGGGCGACCCTGGCCACGCCGATCCACAATGCCAGTGAGTACTTTGATCCCAACGCGGTCAAAGTGGTGCGCAATCAGATCGGGGATGCGCTGTACTTTAGCCGTGCACCCATCCCCTGGGATCGCACTCAAGGTCCGCAGCGTCAGTTGCCAGGCCATATGCAGGCCTTGCGTCATATCGGTTTGTACGCGTACCGCACTTCGGCCTTGCGGCGCTATTGCGCGGCGGATCAGGCCGATGTGGAATGCTGCGAGTCGCTCGAACAGCTGCGCGCGCTCAGTCTGGGCATGCGCATTGCGGTCACCGTGTGTGACCAGCCGCCGCCGGCAGGCGTGGACACGCCCGAAGATCTGGAAAGGGTACGCCAGGCGTTGGAGGCCTGAGAGCTTACGGCGCGGCTATTGCCGCGCCGTAAGTCTGCTGCTTAGGACTCGCTACCGCTGGGTTCGCGCGGTTTTGCGCTGGCGGCCGGTTTGCTGACCAGTTCCGTACGTGTTTCCACCATGGTCAAAGCCGGCTTGGGCGTGGCCTTGGGCGCAGTCTCAGGGGCTTTGCTTGCGGGCTTGTCGACCGAGGCTTCAACCTTTTTTGCAGCGCTCGCAGGCTTTGCCGCGGGCTTGGCTTCCGGTGCTGCAGCCTTTGCAGGCTGTGCTGGCGCAGCCGGTTTGGTTTCGACCTGCGCGGCGCTGGGCTTGGCTTCGGCCGGCTTGGCAGCAGGTTTGGCTTGAGCAGGAGCAGGAGCAGGTTGCGCCGGCTTGGTGGCGCTGCTGGGGCTCGCCGGGGCCGCGTTGTCCGCATTTTGCGAGGAGGCTTTGGGTTTGCTCGTTTCTACCGGGCTGGGCGCGCTTGCCGTGCTCGCTGGTGTGCTGGGCGCCTCAGTCTTGGGGGCGCTTTGCGGGCTTGGCTTGGTGCTTGCAGCTACAGCGTCACTCTTGTCGGCCTTGGCCTGCTGAGGGGCAGGCTGGTCTGTCTTGCTTGACTCGGAAGTCTGCTGAGCCTGGGGCGCCGGGCTTTGGCTATCACCCTGCGTTTTGGGTTTGGCGTTGCGATTGCGCGCGCGCGCCGGCTTGTTTTCGCTGGCGGACTCGCTGTTGCCCTTGTTGTCGTTGCTGCGCGGAGCGTCCGTTGCGGCATTAACGTCTGCACTTGGGCTGCTGGCTTCGCCGCCATTTTGCCCCTGCTCGGCGTTCTCGCCGGTGCTGCGATCACCATTGCGACGACGACGGCCACCACGACGCCCACGGCGGCGGGAGCTCTTGGGTTTTTCTTCGCCCTCAGTGCTCGGGCCGGTGCTCTTGTTGCTGTCGACGGGTTTGCCGGCGGCATCATTGGTGGTGGCGCGCTGTTCTTTGGTCGCATCCCTGTTCTGCGGCTTGCCACGACCTTTGCCTTTGGGCTCGGCAGGTTTGTCGGCAGCCAATTCTTCCGGCGTTGCACGATTCGTGATCAGCTTGTCGTCACGGCGGGCACGGTCATCACGGTTGTTGCCGCGGCGGTTACTGTTGCCGCGTTTGCCGTTACCGTTTCCGTTGCTACTGCCGCGTTTGTTGTTGCCATTGCGACCGGCC
>JBFKEC010000206.1:0-6109 GCA_041619315.1 Oceanococcus sp.
GGTGGAACCGGCACCCATGTGATCAACGGGCGCATGAAGGCCGAAGTGCCGGGTACGTCCTGTTCGTTTGATGCCACCTACGCAACCATTGAGCCGATGATCACCAGCAATGCCTTCACTGCCGAAGAAAGTGTCGAGAGTGGTGAATTTGATATCAGCATCGTTGGTAGCGGCACTCACCGCGTGGTGATTTCCGGTGGTGTGGTCAGCGTTGACGGTGTGGCTTACACCGAAGAAGAGCTGGCGGCCATGGAAGAAGACTGCGATATGGATTTCTGAGTCGCCGTAGATTCAAACAAAAGCCGCCCTTCGGGGCGGTTTTTTTGTCTCTGGCATCCGCGTTTTCAAGCATGGGCAGCGTTCAGTGGGGCAGTGGAACTGTTAAACTTCGCAGTTTGATGGCATGACCTTGCCGCCCTGCTGGCTGGGCCTGGCTTGCTCCCGCTATCGTGTCTGTACGGATTTTCAATGACCCCGACTGAACGTCGCGCAACGCTGGTTCTGGCCGCGATTCTGGTGCTGCGTATGACCGCGCTGTTCATGGTGCTGCCGGTGCTGGCGCCGTGGGCTTTGTCTCTGGCCGGCCAGCCCGGCGTGGCCGTAGGGCTGGCAGTGGGTGGCTATGGCCTGACCCAGGCCTTGTTGCAGATTCCGTTCGGCTGGTTGTCGGATCGTATTGGCCGCAAACCCGTGATACTTGGTGGCCTGGCCGTGTTTGCACTGGGCAGTCTGCTGGCCGCGCGGGCCTCTGACATCGACACGCTGCTTATGGCCCGCCTGCTGCAGGGTGGTGGGGCCATTGCTGCGGCATCGACCGCGCTGTTGTCCGATATGACCCGTGAATCGGTGCGCACAACCGCAATGGCAATTATCGGGGCAAGCATTGGCGGGGCGTTTTTGCTGGCTCTGATTCTGGGGCCGGCATTGTTGACCGTCACGGCCGTGCCCGGTTTGTTCAATATCGCCGCGTTGTGCGCCGTCGTGGCCATGGTGCTGGTTTTGATGTTGCCTGCCGCGCCCCCTGTTCAGTCCGACAGCAAGCCGGCCGGCACCAGCGTGTTGCGCGCCGAGCTGGTGCAACTCGATGCCGGTGTTTTTGCCTTGCATGCCATGCTGGCCAGCGTGTTTGTCGGGCTGCCATTGATGTTGCAGCAGGAGTGGGGTTGGCCGTCGGCAACGCACTGGAAGTTGTATCTGCCGGTGATGCTGGCCTCATTGCTACCGGTATTTCCGCTGATCCGCTATCTCGAGCGACAGGGGCGAATCACCACGGCGATACCCGTTTCGGTGATGATTCTGACCCTGGCCTGTGTGCTGATCGGTGAAGGCTGGCTGTGGCTGCCCTTGGCCTTGTGGCTGTTCTTCTGCGCCTTCAATTTGCTTGAGGCCAGTCTGCCGTCACTGGTGTCACGCGCGGCGCCAGCCGGTGCACGTGGGCGCGCTATGGGCGTGTTTTCGAGCTCGCAGTTCTTTGGTGCGTTTTTCGGGGCTGCGGCAAGTGGCGTGGTTTTGAAGTATGCCGGACCCACTGTGGTCATACTTTCGGCGGCATGTTGGGGCTGTATGTGGCTGTGCGCGCTGGCTGTCCGCATAATGGTCGCCAATCCGTTATCAACTGTGCGGGACGAACCTGCGGTGCAGACCGCTGGCGGGAATCCGCAGCGAACACAATCCAAGGAGTGCGAATGAGCAGTCGCGGAATCAATAAAGTCATTCTGGTTGGTAATCTGGGCGCCGATCCGGAAACGCGTTACATGCCCTCCGGCGGTGCCGTGACCAACCTCAGGCTGGCCACCAGTGAAAGCTGGAAGGACAAGCAAAGCGGAGAAATGCAGGAGCGCACCGAGTGGCATCGCGTGGTGATGTTCAATCGCCTCGGCGAAATTGCTGCCGAATATCTGCGCAAGGGCAGCCAGATCTACATCGAAGGTCAACTCCGCACACGTAAGTGGCAGGGCAATGACGGTCAGGATCGCTACAGCACCGAAATCGTAGCCAACGAGATGCAGATGCTCGGAGGGCGTGGCGGCGGCGGTGGTGGTCAAGGCGGTGGCCAAGGTGGCCAGAGTGGCGGTGGCAACTTTGGTGGTGGTAGCGGCAGCCGCGGCGGTGGCAACTTCGACAACTACAACGACAGCAAGCCGCAGCCATCGAGTCCGATGAACGAGCCGCAGATCGATCCGGACGACGATATTCCGTTCTAGCGTGTGTTGCTAGCGCACATCAAAAGGCCCGCACATGCGGGCCTTTTGCGTTGCGAGTCCGTCTGCCGCTGCTTCATGTGGGCGGGGTGCTCGCCCAAAGCCTACAATCTATGCCGTCGAAGCCGAACACGATCCCATGTTGCTGATACGTCCCATCCGTGAATCCGATCTGCCAGCGCTGGTCGAACTGGCTGGTGCTGCCGGTATCGGAATGACCTCGCTGCCGGGGGATGTGGATTTACTGCGTAAGAAGATCGAGTTGTCGCTAAGCAGTTTCGCCGCGCCGCACGATCCCGCGCAGCCGCGCGAAACGCTGTTTCTGTTCGTGGCCGAGGATATCCGCACGGGTGCGCTGGCCGGGACCACGGCGATCAAGTCCGGCATCGGTCTGAGCGATCCGTTCTATAGCTACCGATTGGACAAGGTCGTGCATGCCTCACCTCAGTTGAGTGTGCACAAGGTCATGCCGACCCTGTATCTGAGCAACGATTACACCGGAGCGGCGGAATTGGCCTCGCTGTTGCTGGTGCCCGCGTATCGCTCAGGTGACAATGGTCATTTGCTGTCGAAATGTCGCTTCCTGTTTTTGGCCGAACATGCGCAACGTTTTCCTTCAACTGTGATTGCCGACATGCGCGGGGTTTCCGATAGCCAGGGGCGTTCACCGTTCTGGGAAGCGCTCGGACGGCATTTCTTTTCCATGGATTTCCCCCTGGCCGACCGACTCTCGGGTTCGCGCAGCAAGGCGTTTATCGCTGAACTGATGCCGCGCCATCCGATTTACGTGCCGCTACTGCCCGCCGAGGCGCAGGCTGTCATCGGACAAGTCCATGACAACACCCGGCCGGCCCTGAAGCTGCTTGAGGCTGAGGGTTTTCGCCACAAGGGCTATGTCGATATTTTCGATGCCGGGCCCACGCTGGAGGCTGAATTGGGTCAGGTGCGCGCCGTGGCCGACAGCCGGGTCGGGGCGTGCGAGCTGGCCGACTTGCCGGCGCATACGCCGGTGCATCTGATTGCCACGACCGCCTGGGATGATTTCCGCTGCCTGCTAGCCCCGGCACTGTGGCAGAACGGCCGTTGGATGATCAGTGCCGAGCACGGCAGTGCCCTGGGCTGTGCGTCTGGCGACAGCCTGCGTGGCGTGGTTTTGAAACCTTCGGCCTGAGTCAGCCGTCTGCCCCCTATTCGAAGAGAAAAGTCACATGCAAGCGTCTACTGCCCTGGAAGCCAACTTCGACGGACTGGTTGGCCCGACCCATAACTATGCCGGCCTGTCGTTTGGCAATGTGGCCTCACAGAACAATCTGGGCAGTGAGTCTTCACCTCGGGCGGCGGCCTTGCAGGGTTTGGCCAAGATGAAGGCCATGCATGATCTGGGGCTGGTCCAGGGTGTGCTGCCGCCCCAGCAGCGCCCGGATCTGACGGCCTTGCGCCGGCTCGGTTTCGCCGGCAGCGATGCGCGCGTGCTGGCGGAGGCGGCAGGCACGGAGCCACGCTTGCTGGGTGCGGTCAGTTCGGCATCGAGCATGTGGGTGGCCAATGCGGCCACGGTCTCGCCCAGCGCAGACACCGCAGATCAGCGCGTCCATTTCACGCCGGCCAATCTGGTCAACAAGTTTCATCGTTCCATCGAGGTGCCGACCACGGCGCGAGCGTTGCGTGCGATTTTCCCCGAAGGTGCTCATTTCGCCCATCATGCTGCGTTGCCGGCGGTGGATGACTTTGGCGACGAGGGGGCGGCAAACCACACCCGGCTGTGTGACGACTATGGTCACTCGGGGGTGGAGTTGTTCGTTTATGGCAAGGATGCCGGCGCGCCACAACAAGGCCCGCAGCGTTATCCGGCCCGGCACACCCTGCAAGCGTCGCAGGCGGTGGCACGGCTGCACGGACTGGACCCTGCGGCCTGCGTGTTTCTACAGCAAAATCCTGAAGTTATCGATCAGGGCGTGTTTCACAACGATGTCATCGCGGTGGGCAATCGTAACCTGCTGTTGTTCCATGAGCAGGCCTTTGTGCAGGATCCGCGCGCCAGCCTGAGCGCAGCGTGGCAGCACAAGCAGCCGTTGCATTTCATCGAGGTGCCTGCCGCGGCTGTCAGTGTGGCCGATGCGGTGGGCAGTTATCTGTTCAACAGCCAGCTGGTGAGTCTGCCGGATGGTGGCAACACCCTGATTCTGCCGCAGGAGTGCCGTGACAATCCGGCAGTCTGGGCCTATCTGCAGGATCTGCTTGCCAGCGACGCACCGATTGCCCAAATCAAAGTCTTCAATCTGACCGAGAGCATGCGCAACGGTGGCGGCCCGGCCTGCTTGCGTCTGCGCGTGGTGCTGAACCCGGCTGAGCAGGCTGCGGTCAATTCAGCGGCATTGCTGAATGAGGCGCTGTACCAGCAGTTACAAGGCTGGATCGAGCGGCATTATCGCGAGCGACTGCATGTCGATGATCTGGCCGATCCGCAGCTGCATGAGGAATGCTGCACTGCGCTGGATGAACTGACCCGGATTCTGAATCTGGGTGCGATCTATCCGTTCCAGCTGGTCTGAGTCGCGCAGTTATTGACGGACCCGGGTTTCCAGAATCACCGATGAGGTGGTGCGCAACACGCCGGGCAACACGCCGATATCATCAAGTTGCTGGCTCAGCGCCCCGGTGCTGTCGACTTCCAGTTCCAGGATGAGGTCGTAATTGCCGCTGATCACATACAGCGCGGCCACACTTTCGAGTTGCTCCAGGCGGCGGGTCACTTCGGCACTACGGCGTTGCTCCACTTCCACCAGCACATGGGCGCGGATGCGCTTGTCACGCCAGGTCTGGCCCAGGCGCACGGTATAGCCTTCAATGATGCCGGAGTCTTCCAGTTTGCGTATGCGGTTTTGCACCGTCGCGCGCGAGATATCCAGTTGTCTGGCCAATTCGCTGGTGCTGATGCGCGCGTTGCGACGCAGGCTGGTCAGCAGGCGTTGATCCAATGGAGACGTCATTTTTGAACGATTACTTATCAATTTGTTAAGCAATCTATCAAATTCGCTAAAAGCGTTTGTTCAAAATGACAGGGACTTCAGCGGATAATAGGGACAGTTTGTTGTTCCTATTTTGTTGCCGGAGATTTCGATGCAGGTTGATCGCGCCCTTTTTGATCAGGTCATGGTTCCCAATTACGCCCCCTCGGCGGTGATTCCGGTGCGCGGCGAAGGTGCGCGCCTGTGGGATCAGCAAGGTCGCGAATATATCGATTTCGCTGGTGGCATTGCGGTTAACTGTCTCGGTCATCGTCATCCTGCACTGGTTGATGCACTCAAGCAGCAGGCCGACAAGCTGTGGCATCTGAGCAATGTCTACACCAACGAGCCGGCCTTGCGTCTGGCTGCGAAGATCACCGCGGACACCTTTGCCGAGCGCGTGTATTTCTGCAATTCCGGGGCCGAGGCCAACGAAGCGGCACTCAAGCTTGCACGTCGCTATGCGGTGGATCATTTTGGCCCTGAGAAGGATCAGATCATTGCCTTCGACAAGGCCTTTCACGGGCGCACCTTCTTCACGGTCACGGCGGGGGGGCAGTCAGCCTATTCGGACGGTTTTGGGCCCAAGCCCGGAGCGATCGAGCATGTGCCGTATAACGATCTTGCGGCCCTGGAAGCGCTCATGTCAGAGCGTACCTGTGCGGTATTGCTTGAGCCCCTTCAGGGCGAAGGCGGCCTGATTGAACCGGCTCCCGGTTTTATTGAGGGCGTGCGCGCACTGTGCGACAAATATCAGGCCTTGATGGTTCTGGATGAAGTGCAGACTGGAGTTGGTCGCACCGGCGCCCTGTATGCCTATATGCATCACGGCATCACTCCGGACATCCTCAGTAGCGCCAAGGGCCTGGGCGGGGGCTTTCCAGTCGCAGCCATGCTGAC
>JBFKEC010000207.1:0-6099 GCA_041619315.1 Oceanococcus sp.
GCGCCAAAGACCGTGTTGTATGAACTTGCCGCGATTCTCCGGCAGGGCCCGGAATGCCGATTTCTGTGCGTCGGCCACGCTTTCCAGCGCAAAACCGATGAGCCACAGCAGCGCTCCGAGCGTGGCCCACACATCCCAGTTTGTAGCCGGGCTGGATATCGCCAGCAAAGCCGCGAGCAAAGTCGTGAACACCCACAAGCCCTGCAGTGTCCAGGCCATTAAAAACTGCATGGGCTGGGTTTTGATCGTGTCGAAGCGCCCATCTTTGCCGTCCCGCCGCACCCGATGGAACAGAAACCAGCCCAGACGTGAACACCAGCACAGTACCATCAGTCCGATGATCAATCCGCGCGTGTCCACCGCTTGAGTGAGCAGTGCGATGACCACCAGTGTGGCGTAGGTCAAGCTGCCGGTCAGGTCATAGAAATGCTCGGTCTGGCGCAACCAGGCCGGGACAAACGCTATCCACTGTATGGCATAGGCCAGCAGGGCCAGAGCAAGCAGTTCGCGGCCTCCGCTGAGGCCAGCCAGCACGCCGCCCAGCGCGGTGCTGATCACTATGGTCAGTGCGGCACTTGTGTTGTTTTGTGACATCTCAGAGTCTCCTGTGCGCTGTGGCTGTGTGTCGCTGAATCGGGTTTCATTCGGCAGTGCGTTTTTCCAGGAGTAGATTCTGGGTGGCCTGTGCGAGCACGCCGGCCGAGTCCCAAACACGGGTTTCCGCCAGGCCCACGCCGAACGTCTGAAAATGGCTGCTTGCATCCAGGCAAACCCATTCACCGACCGGGTAGCGTCGAATACTGACGCTCAGATCGGGGTTCATGAACGCATAGTCGCCCGGCTCAAATGCGGCGCTGACACCGCTACCCGAATCCACCGCCAGCATCAGGCGTTGTAAAGGGGAAATCGCGTGATCATCGATCAGCGGCATGCGTGGACGCATCCACATCTGGGCATGGCCAGAGCCCGGCCCACCACTGACCAGACGGGCTTGCATCGCGGTGTGATAGCCGATTGGGCCATCGAAAAAGCCGAAGGTGAAATCTTCGCCGTCGCGCTCAGTTGGCGGCGCGGGTGGATCATTTTCAGGGAGCACACCGGTATCGACGGCGGCCTTGCGTATCAGCAACGCACTTGCGTTGATTACGCACTGGTCGCTGTCGCGATCAATCAGGCGTGCCTCAAGGATGCGGCGGCGTTTGCCGCCGGTGCGCTCGGTCAGCTCAACGCGCAATCGGGCAATCGGTACCGGGCGCAGCAAATCCAGTGTCAGGCGCGCCACGTGCATGTCTGCCGCCTGTGCCTCGACGGCATGGGCAATCAGTGCGCCGGGCGGGCCGGCATGCTGAAAACCTTTGGCCCACGGCCCCTGGGTGTGTTCAGTTGCGACAAAATCGCCGTTGATACGGCGATAGAAACAGTTGGTCATTGGCTGTTCAGGCTGGTTTGTGTGGTGACATCGTGACGGTATAGCCAGTCTTGTCGTGTGTGTATGAAACCGGGCCACAGGCGCGCCAGTAGCCACAGTGGCCAGTATGCCGGAGCCGGGCGGTGAAAAAGGCGGGCGTTGCGGCGTGAGGCGGACTGAACCCGGCCGGCACGTGGCTGGCGCAGGTTCTGGTAGTGCGAAAGTGCCTGTGGCAGGTCCACTGGCATGTCGAGACTGTGCGCCAGGACCCAGGCATCTTCGATAGCCATGGCGGCACCCTGGGCAAGAAAGGGCAGCATGGGATGACACGCATCACCGAGCAGGACGCAGTGTCGGTGATGCCAGCGCGTGAGTGGTGGGCGGTCAAACAGGGCCCAGCGCAAGGGTTGATCGGCGTGTTCGATCAGCGTTGTGACGTGTGGGTGCCAGCCGGCGAAATCGTTCAGGGCTTCGGCTGTCTCACCGCGTTGGGTCCAGGATTCGCGCGACCAATGTCGGTGTTCGACCACCCCGACCAGATTGGCCAGCGTGCCTGAGCGCAGGCGATAGGTCACCGCATGTTTGCCGCGGCCCGTCCACACGCAGGCGGTGGGTGGCGGCGCATGCTTGCCCAGCGCGGTGATGGGCACCACCGCACGCCACGCCACGTGGCCGGTGAAGTGCGCCTGATCCGGGCCAAACAGCAACTCGCGCAAGCGCGAATGAATGCCGTCAGCGCCAATCAGCAGGTCGGCTTCAAGACTGCTGCCATCGGCCAGCTCGAGCTGCACGCCATGCGCTGTGTGTTCGATGTGTTGCAACTGAGCGTCCAGTTGCAGTGCGCCTGGTGCGCGGTGTTGCAGGGCTGCGACGAGCACATTGAGCAGATCGGCTCTGTGCATGTGCAAATAGGGCGCGCCCCAATGTGCTGTGCTGTGGGCATCAATTGGGATGTGGAAAATACGCTGGCCAGTGCGGCCCAGGCGCATTTCCAGCGCGTGCGGCTGGAAGGCCTGAGCGCGCAGTGCCGGCAACACATTCAGCGCCGCAAGTACCTTGCAGGCATTGGGGCTGAGTTGCAGCCCTGCGCCCACTTCACGCAGCGTCTTGGTTTGTTCGATGACGCGCACCGACCAACCGCGCGCGTGCAGCGCAAGAGCGGTGCACAAGCCGCCAATACCGGCGCCGCAGATGATGGCAGTGCGACTCAAGAGCGGTGGGTCCGAGCGGTAAGAAATGCGGTCATGCACTGATTCTCGCAAATGCGCGCGCGCTGCGCTGCGGTACACTCGCGCGCCTGTTCCTCAAGTCCCTGTATATGTCGCTGCTCACCGCCAAAAACCTTCAACTGCAAATTGGCTTGCAGGTTCTGCTTGATCGCGCCGAACTGGTCATCGAGCCGGGCGAAAGGGTGTGTTTGCTCGGGCGCAATGGTGAGGGCAAGTCGACCCTGCTGCGGGTGCTTGCTGGAGAGGTGGCTGTGGATGGCGGCGAGCTGCAGCTGGAAAGTGGCCTGCGTGTGGCGCAGCTTCCGCAAACCGTGCCGAGCGGACTTCGCGGCAGTGTTTTTGAAGTGGTCGCCGATGGCCTGGGGGAGCTCGGGCACACGTTGGCCGAATATCACCGTATCGCGCAGAGTGCGGATGCCGATCTTGAGCGCATGGGGCAGTTGCAAAGTGTGATTGATGCGCACGACGGCTGGAATCTTGATAGCCGCGTCAGTGAGGTTTTGTCACGTCTTGATCTGCCTGCCGAGACAGAATTTGAAGCGTTGTCCGGTGGGCTCAAGCGACGCGTGCTTCTGGCCCGCGCGCTGATCACCGAGCCCGATCTGCTGCTGCTCGACGAACCGACCAACCATCTGGATGTGGAGAGCATCACCTGGCTGGAAGATTTTCTGCTGCAGTGGAACGGCACCCTGTTGTTCATCACCCATGACCGGGCCTTTTTGCGTCGCCTGGCGACACGCATCATCGAACTGGACCGTGGGCGCCTGACCAGCTGGCCTGGCGACTATGAAACCTATCTGCGTCGCAAGCAGGAGGCACTGGATGCCGAGGCTGAAGCCAATGCCCAGTTCGACAAGAAGCTGGCTCAGGAAGAAATCTGGATACGCAAAGGTATTCAGGCTCGTCGGACGCGTAACGAAGGGCGCGTGCGGGCGTTGCTCCAGTTGCGCGAAACCCACCGCCAGCGGCGCCAGCGGCAGGGCACCGCCAATGTCGTGATTCAGGAAGCCGAGCGCTCTGGCAAGCTGGTGGCCGAGATCGAGGACCTCAGCTTTGCCTGGGAAGGCAAACCGATCGTGCAGGGATTGAGTACCACCATTCTGCGTGGTGATCGTATCGGCATCATTGGCCCCAATGGTGCGGGTAAGAGCACCTTGCTCAATCTGCTGCTGGGTAAACTCCATCCGGACGCGGGTGAGGTCAAGCACGGCACGCGCCTGCAGGTGGCGTATTTCGACCAGTTGCGTGACACCCTGGATGAAGACAAGGCGGTGTACGAGAACATCGCCGAAGGGCGTGATCATGTCGAAATCAACGGCGCGAACAAGCATGTGCTGGGTTACTTGCAAGAGTTTCTGTTCACTCCGGAGCGCGCACGCAGTCCGGTGCGCAGTCTGTCTGGCGGTGAGCGCAGTCGTTTGCTGCTGGCACGCCTGTTCACCCAGCCGTGCAACTTGCTGGTCCTGGACGAACCGACCAACGACCTTGATCTGGAAACCCTGGATCTGCTGGAAGAACGCCTGGCTGACTTTGGCGGGACGCTGTTTCTGGTCAGCCATGACCGTGATTTTCTCGATCGAGTGGTGACCCGCAGTCTGGTGTTTGAGGCGCCGGGGCGTATTGGTGACTACGTCGGCGGCTATCAGGACTGGTTGCGCCAGCGTCCGGTGCCGGTCGTGGCCAAAGCCAGCAAGCCTGTCGCCAAGCCCAAGCCTGCGCCGGTCAAACCCAGCCCGGCCAAGACCGGCAGTCTGAGCCGCGATGAACGCAAGGAACTCGGCCGGCTGCCCGGTCAGTTAGAAAAACTTGAAGTGCGCCAGGCTGAACTCAGCGCCGAACTGGCAGCCCCGGAACTGTACCGTGAGGACCCCAAGCGTGCCCAAGCGCTGCAGCGTGAACTGGCCGAGCTGGAAGCGCAGATCAGCACCACATTCGAGCGTTGGGAGTGGTTGGAAAGCCAGGCATGAACCGCACGGCGATGCGGTGGTCGAAGTCGGGCTGTCGCGTCATCCACCAGAACTAACAGGGAGTTGTTCATGAGTACGCTGAAACGCATTTTTGTTGCTGTCGCACTTGCTACCACAGTTGCGTTGCCGGCTCAGGCCGCCGACAAATACAAGTTTGATACGGTGCATTCGCAGGTCATCTTTTTCGTCAGTCACCTGGGCTTTTCGATGTCTGAGGGTGAATTCCTCGAGTTTGATGGCGGCTTCAGTTTCGATCCTGACAACTGGGCCAAATCCAGCGTCGATGTCACCATTGACACCGCCAGCATCAGCCTGGACAACGAGAAATGGGACGACCACATGAAGAATGAGGATTTCTTCGATGTGGAGAAATTCCCGACCATGACCTTCAAAAGCACCAAGGTGGCCAGCAAGGATGGCAAAACCGGAACCATCACCGGTGACCTGACCCTGCTGGGCGTGACCAAGCCGGTGACGCTTGATGTGACCTTCAACAAGGCCGGTGCACACCCCTTCAATCCCAAGAAGCAGCTCATTGGATTTTCCGCCAGCGGGACACTCAAGCGTTCTGATTTCGGCATGAAGTACGCGTTGCCCGCCGTGGGTGACGAGGTTGAACTTCGCATCGAAGTTGAAGCGGAAAAAATCTAAAGCATGAGCGCATCATCCGGCGCAAAGCGCCAGTCATGGACGCGACTCGCGGTCGCGCTCCATTGGCTGGTTGCGGTGCTGATACTGTTCAATATTGGTCTGGGCCTGGTCGCCGAAGAGATGGCCATGTCGCCGGCCAAGCTGCAGGTGTTTCTGTGGCACAAGTCAGTCGGTCTGACCGTGTTGGCACTGGCCGGGCTGCGCCTGTGCTGGCGCTTTGCCCATGCGCCACCGCCGCCGGCAAATGATCAGAGCGATGCCGAGCAACGGATTGCCAGCATCGTTCACTGGTCGTTGTATGCCCTGATTTTTCTCGTGCCACTGACCGGCTGGTGGTTGAATTCAGTCGCCAACTTTCCATTTCGCTGGTTCGGCCTGTTTGCGGTGCCGCACATCGCAAGCCCCAGCGAAGCGCAGGAGGGTTGGGCTGAGTTGACCCACGTATGGCTGGCCTGGGGTTTAAGCGGGCTGGTTGCTGCGCATGCCGCAGCCGCGTTCAAACATCATTTGATCAATCGCGATGATGTTCTGCGTCGCATGTGGCCACAGCGCCGTGGACAGCTCGCATTGCTGCTTTTGGTGGTCGGGCTGCCGCTGCTGGTGTGGTCACAAATCGGCGGGCCAGGGCGCACGTCCAACGCGACTGCCGAAGTCGCCGCACTGGGCGTTGAGCAGACCCAACTCAGCGGCCAGGCGGATGCTTGGCAGATGGTTCGTGAGCAGTCGCGTCTGGGTTTTGTGGCCAGCTACGATGAGGTCCCGGTTGAAGGCGTCTTTCGACGCTTTGACGCCGATCTGCGTTTCGATCCCGAGGATCTGGCGGGCAGCGGATTTGATGTTGAGA
>JBFKEC010000208.1:0-6093 GCA_041619315.1 Oceanococcus sp.
CAGCACCCTGCTCGGCCAGCTGCAGCGCAGCGGCCCGACCAATGCCACTGGAGGCACCGGTAATCAGAATGCGCTTGCCTGCCACACTGCTCATCACGCCCTCCTAGCCGTTTACCGCGCAATAACTCTGATATTGCGCCTGAGTCACCGTGCTGGTGCTGCCATTGACGGTCACGCTGAGATCGCCATTGCCAAGAAATTCGACCAGGGCAACCTGATTGGCCGCGGTGTTCAAACGAATGCGTCCACCGACCGGATCGCCGCTGTCATCGAGCGAGATCTGCGTCAGAGTGGTGAAGGTGACCATGCCGCCCAGACCACAATCCACATCATTGCCAATCGCCACCAGACCCAGATCACCGTTCAGCATGATCAGCGGATTGGCGCCGCCGGAATAATCAATGTCCAACTCGAAGTCATCGGCCACATAGGCCGCCTGCAACTCGTCACTGCGGGCAATGCGCGCTTCAAGAGTCTGGGTAATGGTTTCAAACGCGCCGTTCTCGGTGAACTGCCAGGTCCCACCAATGCGGAACACCTCGGCGCCTTCAACCACGCGGATTTCGCCGCCCTGATCGCCAAAGGTGACCTGCTCGGACACGCAAGACTCATCATCGAAGCTACCGTTCAGGCATTCCAGCGTCAGGGTGCCATTGAGCACCGCACCGTCCAACTGGCAGGAATGGAAGTCGATCACCACGGTTTCAGCAGCCGTTTCATCGTCGTATTCAAAGCGCCCGTTGCCGTCATCGCAATAGTCTTCAACTTTCAGCTTGCTGGCGCTGGCGTAGAGCTTGCTTGCAACAAGGGGGTTGAATTCACCCAACTCACCCACGGCGCCGTTGATCACCGACATGACATTGATGTAACTCGCAGCCACGGCCGCATCGGTCGCACCGTCCAGCACAGCGGGGGCGCGCGCATCATTGATTGAAGGGCCCGAATCGCCGTCACTGCTACCGCAGCCCAGCATTAAGCCGCTGGCCAGAATCACGATGCCCGATTTCACACCGATGCGCATGTTGTTGTCCCAATGTAATAAATATTGACAGATCATAGCGCGACACCTGCAGCGCCGCTGCGCCTTTATCGCACAAGCCCCTGCTATTCCCGCAGCGCAGGGCGACGCGTACCACACCTGAGGTTAGAGTAAGCACATGCCCAACACACCCGCAGACTATGACGCCGCACTGCTCGATTGGTTGCAGGAGCGTATCCAGCAGCAGTCCGGCTGTTTCGTATTGGGGATCTGCGGCTCTCAGGGCTCGGGCAAATCGACACTCGCCGCTGCGCTTATTGGCCAGCTGAAAAATCGCGGCTTGCGCTGCGCAACACTGTCACTGGACGACCTGTACCTGACCCATGCCGAACGTCAGGAATTGGCACGATCGGTGCATCCCCTGCTGGCAACACGCGGCGTCCCCGGCACCCATGATGTCAGCATGGGATGCGCAGTCATCGATGCCGCCCGTCAGCTTGGCCAGGGAGAGACATTGCCATTTCCACGCTTCAACAAAGCTCAGGATGACCGCCATCCGCAGGCGGCCTGGGATATCCAGCAAGGTCCGCTCGACCTGCTCATTTTTGAAGGCTGGTGCGTGGGCGTAAATGCGCAGGAGGAATCGGCCCTCGATGCTGCGGTAAACACGCTTGAACGAACCGAAGACGCCGATGGCGCGTGGCGCCATTACGTCAACCAGCAATTGGCCGATCACTACCCGGCCCTGTTTGATCGCCTTGATGCCCTGCTCTATCTGCGCATACCCGACTGGTCGGCGGTGCTCGACTGGCGTCGCCAGCAGGAAGCCGAAACCGCTGCCGCGAGTGGCGATCAAGCTAACCGAATCATGGATGAAGCGCAGCTACAACGCTTTATTCAGCACTATCAGCGCCTCACCGAACATGCGCTGAACAGCCTGCCGGCCAAGGCCAGCGTGGTGCGTCAGATCGACCGTGATCATCACGTGCAAGCGCAGGAGTTCGCCCATTGAGCGCGCTGATCTTCAGCGACCTGGACGGCACGCTGCTGGACCATGACACCTACGACACCAGCCCGGCGTTAGCGGCCTTGCAACAGCTCCGCGACGACGCTCATAGCGTGGTGCTGAACACCAGCAAGACCGCCGCAGAAACATTGCGCTGGCACCAGGCGCTGCACCTTGATGGTGCATATATCGTCGAGAACGGCGCCGCCATTCACACAGCTGACGGCTCGCTGCTTGCCTCTTTGGGGGTTGAGCGCCTCACACTGCTTGAACACCTGCAACACATTCGCAACGACACCGGGTTTGATTTCTGCGGCTTTTCCGATGTTTCGATTGAGAAAATTGTCGAATGGACCGGCCTCAGCCGCGAGGATGCCGAGCGCGCAAGTCAGCGCAGCTGGTCCGAGCCGCTCAAGTGGCTGGATAGCCCGGCGGCGATAGATGCGTTTCGCCAGGCGCTTGAAGACAAGGGCTTGCAACTGCTGCGCGGCGGCCGCTTCTGGCACGTACAGGGCCGCCACAACAAAGCCAGCGCGCTGCGCCAGTTGACGGCCACAGAACAACCCAGTGCGACGGTGGCGCTGGGCGACGGGGAGAACGACGTGGCCATGATTGAGGCGGCAGACATCGGTGTGTTGGTGCGCTCACCGGCACATGATTTCCCGCAGCTCGCATCACCACCGCGCCGACTGCTGCACACACAACACTTTGGTCCGGCCGGCTGGGCCGAGGCCATGAATATTATTTTTAAGGAAGGTTGGTTGAGACATGAGTGACTTTTACCAGGGCGGGATTATCACCACGATGCACAATCTGGTGGACCGGCCGGTACATCAGCTGGAGGAAGAGCTGTGCCGCTTCAACAAGACCCGGCCACTGACGCTGGTCCTGCCGTGCTTGTATTCCGAACTTGAAGGACCGGCCATGGGGCCGATCCTGGAAACCCTGCGCGAGCTTCCCTATCTGCATCAGATCATCATTGGCCTCGACCGTGCCGATGAAAAGCAGTACCGCGCTGCACGTGATTTCTTTTCATCACTGCCGCAGCAACACCGGGTCATCTGGAATGATGGCCCGCGCATGCAGGCGATCAACAAGCGCCTGAGCGAGGAAAACCTCGCCCCCAAGGAACTCGGCAAGGGCTGCAATGTTTGGTATTCCATGGGCTATCTGCTCTCCACCGGAACCGGTGGCGCCGTGGGCCTGCACGATTGCGACATCGTGACCTATGACCGCGCCCTGCCCGCCAGATTGCTGTATCCGGTGGCCCACCCTTCGTTCAACTATCAATTCTGCAAGGGCTACTACTCACGCATCGCCAATGGCGCGCTCAACGGGCGGGTATGCCGCCTGCTGGTCACCCCTTTGTTACGCACCCTCAAGACCGTGTTCGGACCACTCGACTATCTCGAGTTCATGGACAGCTTCCGCTACGCCCTGGCCGGGGAATTTTCCATGCGCCTGGACGTGGTCACCGATTTACGCATCCCCAGTGATTGGGGTCTGGAAATCGGCGTGCTGTCTGAGATGTACCGCAACTATTCGACCAATCGCATCTGCCAGGCCGACATTGCCGATGTTTACGATCACAAACATCAACAGTTGTCGCCACAGGACGCCACCCAGGGCCTGTCGAAAATGTCGGTCGACATCATCAAGGCGCTGTATCGCAAACTCGCAACCACCGGCGTGGTCTTCACCAACGAGCACTTCCGCTCGATCAAGGCGACCTACTTCCGAATTGCTCTGGATTTCATCGAAACCTACGCCAACGATGCAACCATGAATGGCCTAAAAGTCGACATTCATGCAGAGGAAAAAGCGGTCGAGATGTTCGCTGAAAATATTGTTCGGGCGGGCCAGCATTTTCTCGACAATCCCATGGAAACCCCTTTCATCCCTTGCTGGAATCGCGTTGTCAGCGCGATAGACGGCATCCTGCCGGATATCCGCCAGGCCGTGGATGATGACCACCTACAGTACACCTGATGGATACACACAAGCGCGAATTGCTGTCCCGGGTCACCTCCCATCTCAAACTGGTGTATCCGCAGGCCGACCTCAACCCTCTGGCGCTGGAACTGCTCGATGTCATGGGGCTGACCACGTCGCCGCCATTGCCCGCGCAGTTCAACAACCCGTGGGATGAATCCGATGTGTGGCTCATCACCTACGGCGATTCCATTTGTGACCCGGCGCAAAAAGGTCTGGTTACGCTGCGCAAATTCCTCAATCGACATCTCGACAAGGAACTCAACGGCGTGCATGTGCTGCCGTTTTTCCCTTACACCTCGGATGACGGGTTTGCGGTCAGCGACTATCTGTCGGTGCGCAAGGAACTGGGCGGCTGGGATGACATCCAGCGCCTCGCCGGTGATCGGCGGGTGATGGCCGATGTGGTCATCAATCACTGCTCCAGCGAACATCCCTGGTTCAAGAATTTCATCAAGAAACAGCAGCCTGGGCGCGACTATTTTGTGACCATGGATGCCGGCGCCGATCTGCGTCAGGTGGTGCGCCCGCGCACCAGTCCGTTGCTGCGCCCGAGTGAAACAGAAGATGGCGACATCCTCAATGTATGGTGCACCTTCAGCCATGATCAGGTTGATCTGAACTTCGCCAATCCGGCGGTGTTGATTGAGTTCATTCGCATACTGCGCTTCTACCTGGATTGCGGCGTGCGCGTATTTCGACTCGATGCCGTGGCCTTTTTGTGGAAAGAGGAAGGCAGCTCTTCGCTCAATCTTCCGCAGACCCACGAGATCGTGCGCCTCCTGCGTACATTGATCGAACACGTTGATAACAACGCCATCCTGATCACCGAAACCAACATCCCCAATCGCGAGAACCTGTCCTACTTCGGCAATTCCAACGAAGCGCACATGGTTTACAACTTCTCGCTGCCACCGCTGCTGCTACACAGCCTGTGGAGCGGGGATTGTCATTACCTCAAGAACTGGCTGATGAGCATGCCGCCGGCCCAGTTCGGCACCACCTACTTCAACTTTCTGGCCTCGCATGACGGCATTGGCCTGCGCCCGGCTGAAGGACTGCTGGATGACGGCGAAATCGAAGCGCTGGTGTGCACCGCAGAATCCTTTGGCGGCCAGGTCTCGTGGCGCGCATTGGAGCATGGCGCACGCAAGCCGTATGAGCTGAACATCGCCCTGTTTGACGCCCTACAAGGCACCCACAAAGGCAAAGACCAGTACAACATCGAGCGCTTTGTGTGCGCCCACGCCATCATGCTGGCGCTGGAGGGCATACCGGCACTCTACATCCACAGCCTGATCGGCACGCACAACGACCAGCCCCGTGTTACCGCCACGGGCCACGCCCGCGCCATCAATCGCCATCAATGGGATTCCGAGCAGCTTGAACAGGCCCTGGCTGATCCGCAAAGCGAGCACCACCAGGTGTTCCAGCGACTCAAGGCACTGATCCAGCTGCGCAAGCTGCAGCCGGCCTTCCACCCCAATGCGCTGCAGTTCACCCTGCACTTGAGCGATGCGATCTTCGGTTTCAGGCGCCACAGCCTGGATCGCACCCAGAACATCTTCGTGCTCAACAACATCACCGACCAGTCTCAGTCGATTCCGCTGACCGAACTGAACCTGATGCTGCAACATGACTGGTTTGACCTGATTTCGGGTGAAACGTATGACTCGCTCAGCGAAAGCATCAGCCTGGCGCCCTATCAAAGCGTGTGGATCAGCAATCGCCGCGACAACATGAACAGCTGAAGCCATGGCACACTGAAGTCCCCCTTTTCGAAGACTTTCGCCATGGACAAGGACGAACGCTTAAAGGCGCTAAGCCCGGTGCAGTTTCAGGTGACCCAGCAAAATGGCACCGAACCGCCGTTCAACAACGAATTCTGGGATCACAAGGAACCTGGCATCTACGTTGACGTGGTCAGTGGTGAGCCGCTGTTTTCCTCACTGCACAAATTCGACGCCGGCTGCGGCTGGCCGAGCTTTGTGCAGCCCCTGCGCGATGGCCAGATCCAGGAACACAGCGACCACAGCCACGGCATGATCCGCACCGAAGTGCGCTCAACCGAAGCGGATTCGCATTTGGGCCATGTCTTCCCCGACGGCCCCGGCCC
>JBFKEC010000209.1:0-6081 GCA_041619315.1 Oceanococcus sp.
CAAACGCCTTGAGGCCGTGAACGATACGCAGACCGTAAGCTGTCTGGCGATCATCCTGGATGAGGAAGTGCGTCATGTGGCGATCGGCAGCCGCTGGTTTCGCCATTTATGCGCCCAGCGTGCACTTGACCCCGATCAGACGTTCACCGATTTGATGGCCGAGTACATGCCGGGCAACAAGGCTGGGTCTGGCCATTTCAACCTGGACGCGCGGCGCGCGGCCGGTTTCAGCGAATATGAATTGAGCGCGCTGGGGTAAATCGAGTGCATATACAAAGGCCGCCCAATGGGCGGCCTTTGTCGGGAATGGTGGAGGCGGCGGGAATCGAACCCGCGTCCAGAAGACCTCTACCTTCGGATCTACATGCTTAGCTCACTGTAAGATTTTTGACCTGCGCTACCCAGTCAGCAGAGAACGCGCAAGCTTAGCTTCTATATCGTTTTAGTCCTTTCACAAGAAGCCAGTGTCTAGACGATCTCATATAGTCGATACCCTGACCCGGCACTATGAGCAATGACCGGGAGGGCACAAGCCGTCTTTAAGCGGCTAGAGCGTAGTTGTCGTCGTTGGCAACTATACTTAGTTTGCTTTGGTGTTTTACGAGGGCCAAAACAACCTCGGCATGCACCTCGGGCGTCGCGAATCCTGTCGAAACCATGTCGCCCCCGTGGGTTTGAGCAGCACCACATCGTGTGAAGCTGCCCAGTTGTCCATTATAGACCGGACTTCACGCCGGGAGTTCATCTATCGATGAATTTAGGCGTTGTCCTTGAGCAAGCGTTGCTTGTCACGGGCCCAGTCACGCTCCTTGATGTCGGCACGCTTGTCGTGTTGTTTCTTGCCCTTGGCCAGTCCGATATCAAGCTTGGCAAGGCCACGTGTCCAGTGCAGGTCAAGCGGAATCAGGGTGTAACCGGCGCGCTCAACCGCACCGATCAGTTTGTTCAGCTCACTGCGCTGCAGCAGAATCTTGCGCGTGCGGGTGGGGTCCGGATTGACATGCGTCGATGCGGATTCCAGCGGGTTGATATGGCAGCCAATCAACCAGGCTTCGCCATTTTTGATCATGACGTAGGCTTCAGACACGTTGGCCCGGCCTTCGCGCATGGATTTCACCTCCCAACCCTCAAGGGCCAGGCCGCCTTCGTAGTTTTCCTCGATGCTGTATTCGTGACGCGCTTTGCGGTTTTTCGCAATTATTCGCTCGCCAACTTTGGATTTGGTCTTTTTCATTCTGTTCGGTGCGGTAAGCTTCCGGGCGCGAACCGAATCGGGGGGATTCAGTCCATTGTCGCCACATCAATTCCGCTATTGTCGCAGAAGGTCGTTGGGCCTGCCTGAGACAACACGCCTGTGTGCGTGTTCAGCGTGTCTGAACCATTAGCATGAGTGCAGGAAAGGGTATGTGGCGACTGTCGGATACGCAGGCCATTTTGGTGCTTGCGGTAGCCGCCGTGGGGCTGGGCGATATCTGGCGTTTGCCATCGCTGGCGCTGAATCACGGTGGTGGTGCATTTCTGCTGGTCTACGTGGTTGCGCTGCTCGGGCTCGGTGCGCCGGTGCTGATGGCCGAGCTGGCCTTCGGCAAACTCGCCGGGGCACGCTTTTCGCCCGCCAGTCGTGAAACGGTCAAGACGCTCAGGCTGTCGCAGTTCTGGTTGCTGTTGATCTACACCTTGCCTTTGGCCGGCATGGCGGTGATTGCCTTGTACGGCTCGATGGCGGGTTGGAGTTTTGGCTATGTCTTTCGCGCGGCCAGTGGCGCGACCATGGGCCTGGATACCGACGCTGCGCGCGCCCTTTTTCTTGATCTTGCGGCTGACCCGGAGCGCAGTCTGGTCTGGCACACGCTGTTCTGGCTGTGTGTGGGTGTGGCCAGCGCTCAGGGCTGGCGCATGGGGATTTTCCGCGCGTCGCTGTGGTTTGGCGGGTTGATGGTGCTGCTTGCGCTGAGTCTGGCCGATACCTTGCCCGCACTGCGCAACAACGCGGGTGAGCTTGACGCGTTGTTTGCGGTGCGTTGGGCGGAACTGGGCATGGATGGTTTCTGGTACGCGCTGGCCCAGGCCTGCTTCACTTTGAGCGTGGGCCTGGGCATTGCCTACGTGGTCGGGCGCAGGCTTGAAGCGCAAGCACATACCGCGCGAATCGCCATTGGTGTGGTGCTATTGGATCTGGCTTTTTCGCTGATCATTGGCACCGCGGTTGCATCCATGATTGCCGGTGAGCAGACCGCGAGCAGCGGTGTACAGCTGGTGTTTGTCGAACTGGTCGTGGGGCTTGGCCATGATCGTGCGGCACAGGTGCAGTTCTTTTGCATGCTGCTGCTGTTATCCGCCAGTTCAGCGGTGTTGCTGATTGAGCCTTTTGTTCAATCCATACGTGAGCGCTTTCGCTGTTCACGCGTGGCTGCAGCGGGCAGCATGACGCTGCTGGCCTGGTCGGTCGGACTGATCGCGATCTTCAGCTTTGGGCCGTGGCAGGATTGGGAGATTTATGGCCGTGGGGCAGTGGACTGGCTGGTCTACATGGGCGTTAACCTGCTCGTCCCGCTCAACTGTTTGCTGATTGCCAGTTTTGTCGGTCGCGCGCTGCCGCCGGGCCTGGTTGTGGCCGCCAGCGGCTCGTCACTGCTGGCGATGGGGCCGTGGTATGTCTGGCTGCGCTATGGCGCACGCCTGCTGCTGTTGCTGCTGTTGTTGCAGACCAGCGGTATCATGGACTTTGTTTTGGACTTTTTTGAGCCCCTGGAGACCGATGTCTACCGAAGTTTCGGGTGATCTGATCGCCGTTGAAGTGGCCTATGCCACGCCACACAAGCAGCATTTGCTCTCACTCAATGTGCCGCAGGGCAGCACGCTTGAAGATGCGGTGCGCCGCAGCGGCATACTTGAGCTGTGCCCGGAGATCGATTTGAACGTCAACAAGGTTGGCGTTTGGGGCAAGCTGAGCACACTGGGTCAGACGCTGGGCTCGCGTGACCGTGCGGAAATTTATCGCGCGCTCAAGGCCGACCCTAAAGAAGCACGGCGCAAGCGAGCGCGCGAGAGCGCGAACTGACCCGCTAGATCAGGGCTGATCGTCAGGGGTCAGCTCTTCAGGCTGCACGGCGTCCTCTTCGGCTTTCTGCGGCGGCTTGCTGTCGTCGATGCGCTGCAGTGTGTCGCCGTCGAAGTAGAGGCTGACAGTGCGGCGGAATTCCTCGCCATCACCGGTGCGGAAGTACACCGCATAGTCCCAGCGATTGGGTTCGAATTCATCATGGATCAGTGGTGAACCCATCAGGTAATGGACCTGTTCCTGGGTCATGCCGACATTCACCTGCGCAAGCTTGTCATCGTCGATCATGTTGCCTTGACGGGTGCTGAGTTTGAACACCGGTGAACAGGCAGTTGTGACGACAAGTATCAGGGGAATCAGAAGACGCATGAGACCTACACAGTGTGGGAAGGCATGCGATAATACCGGAATAAAGAATCCGGCTCATTCGGAGAGAAAAATTGGAAACCAAGGATTTGCGCAAGGCTGGCCTCAAGGTCACTTTGCCCCGGCTCAAGATTCTCGAAATTTTCGAGAACAATCCGGACGAGCACCTCAGCGCAGAAGACGTCTATCGGCATTTGATGGACGAGGGTGACGAGAAAATTGGTCTGGCCACGGTTTATCGCGTGCTCACCCAGTTTGAGTCGGCCGGGTTGATTGCGCGGCATAATTTCGATGGCGGGCAGGCTGTTTTCGAGCTGGAGCAGGGCAATCACCACGATCACATCGTGTGCGTGCATTGCGGCAAGGTGGTGGAATTCGTCGACAAGACGATTGAAGACCGCCAGCAAGCGATCGCCGAACAGCATGGGTTTATCCTGACCGATCACAGCCTTGTGATGTACGGCAATTGTCAGGGCAAGGATTGCCTCGGCCACAGCAAGTAGCCTGAGCGAGTTCTCAGGCGGGCTGCTGGCCCAGATTGAGCATCTCCTGGGCATGTGCCCGGGTCTGGTCGGTGATTTTCACGCCGCCCAGCATGCGCGCCAACTCGTCTATACGTGATTCGTCGTTGAGGGCATCGACTGCAGTGCGAGTCTGGCCGTTTTCGACCTGTTTGCTGACCTGGAAATGGCTGTCGGCCAAGGCCGCAACCTGCGGCTGGTGAGTTACGCAAAACACCTGATAGTGGGCCGCCAGCGCTTTGAGTTGGCGGCCAACCGTTTCCGCCACCGCGCCACCAATGCCGACATCGACTTCATCGAAGAGCAGCACCGGCACTGGCGACTGATCCAGGCAGACCACCTGAATGGCAAGGCTGGTGCGTGCCAGTTCGCCGCCGGAGGCCACCTTGGACAGCGGGCCTGCACTTTGCCCCGGATTCATGGCCACGCGGAGTTCTATGCGGTCCTGGCCGTGCGCCGTGGGGCTGGCTTGCGGATTGTGTGCAACCGCGACCTCACAACGGGCATGAGCAAGGCCCAGTGGGCGCACAGCGGTGGTGATGGCCTCGGCCAGTTTGCTTGCGCCAATCTGGCGCTTGCTGGATAGATCCAGGCTGGCTTTGTCGTATTCAGCGCGCGCCGCCTTGAGATGCTCATTGAGCTGGTCCAGGTTTTGCTCCGAGCTTTCCAGGTGCTCGAGTTCCACGTTCATTTGTTGCCACAGCTCACCCAACGCCTGCGGTGAGGTGTGGTGCTTGCGCGCCTGATTCTGATAGCTGTCCAAGCGCTCTGAAAGCACCTGCAAGGCCTGTGGATCGGGCTCGATCTCACCGACCAGGTCCTCACACAGGCCTGCGGCTTCCTTGAGCTGGATCTGGGCCTGTTCACACAGGGCATGGGCTTCGGCGAAGCGCGGGTCGAAGCTGCTGACCTCGCTCAAACCCTGCATGACCTGTTGGGTTTGGTCGTAAAGGCTGCTTTCGCCGCCATACAGTTGTTCATGTGCGCGGCCGGCCCGATGCAGCAAGCGCTCAGCTTCGGCCTGGATTTTGAAATCGTGCTCCAGGCGTTCGAAGTCCTCAGCACTGGGCTCCAGTTCGTCCAGCTCATTCAATTGATAGCGCAACAGTTCGCGGCGCTGGCTCAGGTCTTCACCTTGGGCCAGACGTTCAAGCTTTTGTTCGATCTCGTTGAGCGCAGCATTTGCTTCGCGCACCGTCGCGAGTTCATTGCTCAACTGAGCAAAGTTATCCAGAAGATGACGTTGTGCCGCGGGTTTGAGCAGTGATTGATGGGCGTGCTGACCATGTATGTCGATCAGGTGTTCAGACAGCGCCTTGAGTTGGCCAAGTTTGGCCGGGGCGCCATTGATGAATGCGCGAGATTGCCCGCTGGCCTGAATCTGGCGGCGTATCACCAGCTCTGAATCATCGTCATCAGGGTCATCCAGGCCTTGTTCCTGCAGCCAGGCGCGCGCGGCTGGATTGACGCTCAGATCAAAGATGGCACTGACATCGCTGCGTTGGGCACCGTCGCGGACCACGGCTGTGTCCGCGCGGGCACCCAAAACCAGCCCCAGCGCGTCGAACAGTATCGATTTTCCGGCCCCGGTTTCGCCGGAAAATACCGTGAAGCCGGTTGAGAAATCGACCTGAATTTCATGAATGATCGCGAAGTCGCGAATGTGCAGGGAAAGCAGGCAGGGTTTCATGCGTCGTTTCGATTGCGGCCCCAGTGCAGTTTGCTGCGCAGGATGCCGAAATAATCATAGTCGGTGGGGTGCACCAGGCGCATGCTCAATGGGCTGCGCCGAATGACCAGGCGTTGGCCGGGTGGCAGATGACTGTCTTTTTGTCCGTCGCAGGTGAACAGTGCCGGATTGTCAGGGTCTGCGGCGATTTCCACCTCGAGTTCGGTTGCTGCCGGCAGCATCAGTGGCCGATCACTCAGTGTGTGTGGCGAAATCGGCACCAGCGCGATGGCATCAAGGCTTGGGTGCATCATCGGCCCGCCACTGGACAGGGCATAGGCCGTTGAGCCGGTCGGGGTCGATACGATAATGCCGTCGGCGCGATGCTGGCTGATAAAGGTGCCGTCGGCATAGGTTGAAAAATCGAGCATGCGCACATATCGCTTGTGACGCACGACCACATC
>JBFKEC010000210.1:0-6012 GCA_041619315.1 Oceanococcus sp.
GACCTCGTCGACCGCAAGGTTGTCGCCCCACAGTGTGACCGCATCACCAACACTGGCCTCGGGCACCGCACTGACATCTACGGCCAGCATGTCCATGGACACGCGCCCGACCAGCGCAATCCGTTGGCCATGCAGCCAAGCTTGGGCCTGCGCCGCTATGCGCCGCGGATAGCCGTCTCCATAGCCGATACCAATCGTGGCAATCCGCGCATCACGCGTAGCCACCCAATCACCACCATAACCAACCGCGCGTCCAGCGGCGACTTGCTGAAAGCCCAGAATACGCGCCTTGAGCGTCATGACCGGACGCAGATCAAGCCCGGATTCCGACACCGGCGACGAGCCATACAACATGATGCCCGGCCGCACCCAGTCGGCATGACTGTCCGGGTGGGCGATCACACCGGCCGAATTGGCCATGCTCAGCGGCCAGTCCGCCAGGCTGGCAGCATGGGCCTTGCGCGTCGTACGAATCTGCAGCGCGGTTGCCGGGTCCTTCACATCATCTGCGCGGGCAAAGTGGCTCATCATCACCCCATGCACGCCCCTGGCCTTGAGTCTGCGTGCAACCTCGGGGAGTTCAGCCGGCATGAAACCCAGCCGGTTCATGCCAGAGTTCAGCTTCAGCCAGACCGGCGGCGGCACCGCCATGGCGAGGATCTTTTCAAGCACGCTGTGGTCATGCAGGGTGATCGCGACCTGTTTTTCAGCACACCAGGCCAAAGCCTCCGCATCCAGCGCTGAGGCAGTGACTAGCAGCCTTTGCTGCGGCAGCTCGGCGCGAAGTTTTTGCGCCTCGTCGAGTCGCGCAACCGCCATACCGTCAACCTGGCCTGCGAGTGCCCGCGCGCATGACAACAGCCCGTGCCCGTACGCATCCGCCTTGAGCATGGCCATGACGCGGGAATGCGGCGCACAGGCACGCACTTGAGCCAGATTGTGACGCAAGGCCGACAAGTTGATCTCGGCCCACACGGTTTGCAGCATGGCAGGGTCATCGCTGATTCATGGCCCTCTATTGTGGCATTGCCACGCGGTGTAATCTGCCCGCGTGAGCCACAAAACCTCAATGCCACCACCTGCGCTCAGCTGGTCCGACACGCTGCCGATTCACCCGGAATACCAGGACAGCTACTACGCCCGCGAAGATGGCGCGGCCGAATCCGCCCACGTGTTTCTCAACGGCAATGCCCTGCAAGCGCGCTTCGCCACGACCCGCGAGCAGTTCTGCATTGCCGAGCTGGGCTTCGGCACCGGGCTGAACTTTCTGCTCAGCTGGCAGCTGTGGCAGCACGCTGCCCAGCCCGGCGCACACTTGCACTATGTCGCCGTTGAAGCGCAGCCGCTGGACGCAAACCAGATTCGCCAGGCCCTGAGCGCCTGGCCGCAATTGCATGAACACGCCGAACAGCTGATTGCTCAACTGCCGCCGGCACTGGCAGGCTTTCACCACCTGCGCATTTCAGACCATGTTGATCTGCTACTGCTTTATGGCGATGTTCGCGAGGTGCTGACACAGGCTCGATTCCGCGCCGATGCGTGGTTTCTGGATGGCTTTGCGCCGGCACGCAATCCGGCGATGTGGTCAGCAGATGTGTTCAAGCAGCTCGCCGCACTGTCCTCACCGGGCGCGAGCTTCGCCACCTACAGCGCCGCCGGGCAAGTCCGTCGCGCCCTCACCGAAGCCGGTTTTGCAGTCGTCCGGGCAACCGGTTTTGGGCGCAAGCGCGAAATGCTCAAGGGCCACATCGAAAATCCACCGCCGCGCCCGGCACAACCGTTCTGGAGCGCCGATCCGCCCACCTCAACATCGCGCCCACGCATTGCGGTTATTGGCTGCGGCATTGTTGGTGCGAGTCAGGCGCGCGTGCTGGCGGAGCGTGGCTACATGGTTGATGTCTATGGTCACAGCGACGGTGCCAGCCAGCGTATTCCCGCCTTACTGGTCAGGCCCTGGCCGGAAAAGCCCGGCACGCAAGGCATTAGCATCAGCCAACGCTTCTATCAGCACGCTTTCGAAAGCGCGCAAGCACTGTATGACCGTGTCTGCGCATCCGCCTGGCAAACCTACGACGACTGCGGCGTGCTTTACCCCGCGGCGGCGATACCAGCGCTGCTTGAGCATGCGCACATTCAGGTGCACGCCAACAACGTGAGTGCCGCGCAATACACCGACAACGGCTGGCAACTGATCTGCAACGCGCATGAACAGACGTATGAACAGCTGGTGGTGTGCAGTGCAAAGGTGCCCAGCGCTCTTGCGCCTTGGGCACAGGCCCCAATCAGTTTCGTGGCCGGCCAGTGCGTTGAGATCGAAAACACACTGGACCATCCGCGCTGGGGCGCAGTGCATGCCCTGCCGCTAAACAGCGGCAGCCTGCTGGGCGCAACCTTTCGCCCGCATAGCGATGCCCTGGATCAACGCGACAGTGAATCTCAGGCCCTCATCCGCGAGGCCATCGCATGCTGGCCAGAATTGAAGCAGCAAGACAACAAGGTGCGCGGCGCCTTCACCGGCGTACGTATTGCCAGCCCTGATCATCTGCCCCTACTCGGGCCCTGCCCCAATCTGCCCTGGTGGCAGCAGCACTACCAAACACTGCGCCACGGCCTGCGTCACCAGACCTTTGCACCGCCGCAATACTGGCCAGGCTTGTGGCTGAACCTCGCGCACGGGTCACGCGGCGCAACCGCCGCCGCGCTCGCTGCGGTGCACATCGCAGCCTGCCTGCAGGGGGCGCCACGCCCGCTGCAGGAGGACATCATCAGCGCCGTGCATCCGGGGCGCTTTGCCGCCCGGCGCTTGCGCCGGGGCCAGGATGCGTGGTCTACAGATGCGAGCCGCGCAGCAAATACGCCAGCGCCATCCCCTCGCGCGTAAGCTTCTCTTCCGGCTTGCCGCCACCCTTGGCAGCGATGGATGACGGAAACAGCTGGAACGCCCGCGACAGCACCGTATCGTTCAGGCGCGGCCACAGCGCATAGCTCAACTCAGCGGCCTGACCGAGCACGGTCTTGACCCGCTTCTTGCGATCCACCGCCGCATTCAGGACCAGATCCGCCGCATCATCCACCGACCAGGCCGGCGCATAGTCGTACAACTTGGTCGGCGCAATCATCGGTGTCCGCACCAGCGGCATGTAGATGGTGCTGATATCAATATTGTGCTGCTTGACCTCGGCCGACAAGCAGCGCGAATAGGCATCCAGGGCCGACTTCGACGCCACATAAGCGGAGAAGCGCGCCGCATTCGACAGGCAGCCAATGCTCGAAATATTGATGATCTGACCACCATTGTGCTCAACCATGGACGGCAGCAGATTCATGATCAGGCGCACGCAGCCAAAGTAGTTGAGCTGCATGGTGCGCTCGAAATCGTGAAAGCGGTCCAGCGATTCAAGCACCGCGCGGCGTATCGAGCGCCCAGCATTGTTGACCAGAATATCGACCCGCCCGAGATCTTTCAGCACCTTGATCGACAGCTCGTCGATGGCATCCAGATTGTTCAGATCACAAGAGTAATAGCGCGCATCACCACCTTTGGCCCGGATGGTTTCGGCCACGGCCTCCAGTTTGTCGAGGCTACGTGCCACCATCACCACCGTGGCGCCATTGGCGGCAAATCGCTTGGCTGTTTCCAGCCCGATACCACTGGACGCGCCGGTAATCAGCACCACCTTGCCACCCAGACGGGCGACATTGCGGCGCTCGGCACGAGGGTAGTCCATGTGGGTTTCCCAGTAGGTCCACAGCTTTTCGGCATAGTCCTTGAGCTGCGGACAACGGATGTCCGTGCCCTTAAGCGCTTCTCGCGCCTGGGCATCATCAAATACCGCCTTGTTACGCACATAGCCCAGCGCCGACATGGGAATACCGATGGCCCGTGACATCTGTTTGGCCGCCAGATCCAGAGGCAGGACCTTGCGGGTTTCCCTGAGCGCATCCGGCACCACTGCGGGAAGCTCCGGCAGCGGGTATTTGCGCGCAAACCCTGGGCCGTGGGCGGCGTCGAACATGATCTCAAGCACTCGACCCATCGAATCCTGTGGCTTCTGGATAAGACAGAAAGCCTTGCCATCCTGACCGTCCTGATGGGCGATCTCGACCATGGCATCGGCCACGTAGTCGACCGGCGCCAACGGCATCTTGCCACCTTCCAGCCCGAGCAAGGGCAGCCACTTGGGCACCTTGTTACGAATCTGCTTGATCAGCGGGAACATGTAATACGGCCCGTCGATCTTGTCCATTTCCCCGGTTTGCGAGCAACCTACGACCATGCCCGGCCGGTAGACCCGCCACGGCACTTGGGATTCCTCGCGCACGATCGCTTCGGACTGATACTTGGTACGGAAATACGGGTGCGAGGTGTCCTGACCTTCGTCAAACATGGATTCGGTGAAGTTACCGACCCACTGGCCGCCGGCCACCGCGATCGAGCTGACGTGCTGCAGGCAAACCTTGCCGCCCAGCGCATTGGCAAACTCGACCACATTGCGCGTGCCTTCGTTGTTGATGCGATCGCCGGTTTCATCGTCCATGTTCATGTCATAGACCGCAGCCAGATGAAACACATGATCGATCTTGCCCTTGAGCTTTTTGCTCGTGGCCGCGTCGACCAGGCCAGGCTGGGTGATATCACCCCATACCGCGACCAGCTGCTTGTCGCTGGCCCCAAGGCGCTGCTTGAGGTGCTCGAACTTGTCACGCGAGCTTTCGCGGATCAGTACGTAAACGGTTGCGCCTTCGCGGCGCAGCAGGCGTTCTACAACAAAGCGACCGATAAACCCGGTCGCGCCGGTTACAAAATAGTTCATGTCGTCCCCCATGAAGAGTAAATCTGTTTGTGGGACTAATCCTACGCCGCTTTATTCCCGGCCGTCTTGTCTGCTCCGCTTGTACCAAACGCTTGACCAAGTGGTCAGTAGCTCAGTTATCCGAACAGGGCACCAGCAGCACACGTGCGCTGTCCAGCGCACGCGAGGGCGACAAACCAAACATTTGCTTGGCTGTGCGGTTGGCGTGAGGCAGATCATGGAACCCGGCCGCATGGGCAGCATCGGTCAGGGTCATGCCCGGCCGCCAGTGCAGCATGGTTTGCCAGGCGGCAGACCAGCGTGACACCTGAACCAGGTTACAGCCGAGCTCGCGTCGCACCAGACTGCGCAAGCGGGATTCGGACAGCTCCACGCCAGCGGCCAGATCGCCGATTGCGATTTCGTCTAGGCAGCGCTCGCGCAGACATTCCAGCACCCGGGTCACACGTTCATCCAGAGGCCGCATCTCGCGCCCGTCGAGCACATCGTCGAACAGCCGCGCGTGCAATGCCCGGGCCTGGTTCGGCTCAAGTACAGGCTGCTTTGCGTACACGGCCAGGTGCGCGCGCAAACGCTCGACCAGTACAACCGGCAGCGGCGCTTCAGGGCGCCGTCGCAACACCTCAAGCAGCCCGCGATGCTCGCGCGTGCCCGGCGCAACATCGAACATCCAGGTTGCCGCGGCGTGGCTGTCGCTCGCAATGCTCAAACCCTGTCGGCGCGATGCCGGCCCGAGCAGCATTGCCGCACAACTCAACTCGCCCAGGCCCTGTGTGGTGATTTGAAACTCGCCTTGAGCGGCGATAATCAAGGTCATGGCAGCGCGCTGATACAAGCGCTGCTGCTCAAACCGGCAACTGCGCAGAATGAAACTACGCGGCCAGTAGTAGATTTGAGTAGGGGGCAGGGCCGGCACGGCGCCTCAGGTTTCCTGCGACCGCCATTGCGGTACACCCAACACGATCAAGCGCAGCTGCTTTTCCGCGATCTGGATCAGTTCTTCGTCGTCCTGACCACGGCGCCGTGACGACAGCACCTGCTCGACGATGCCGATCATGGCATTGATCATCAATCCCGAGATCATGTTGAGATCCTCGGTCGACCAGTCCTTGAGCAGCGGAAAGCGGCCCAGATCAGTAGCCAGTTCGCTCTGCAAAAGTCGAACTTCAGTGCGGATTTCTTCGCGGATAGCGGCAAC
>JBFKEC010000211.1:0-5993 GCA_041619315.1 Oceanococcus sp.
GCCCTGGCCTGCGGAGATGAAGCGGGCAAGAGCAGCATACGTTCGGCAAGCCGGGCGCTGGCGGCGCAACTGGCAGGATCGCGCAGCGCCCAACAATTGATGCAGGACTTTGACGACAAGGTGCGCTTGCACAGGCATTTTGCCGAACGCGCCAGTCGCACACATCGCGCTTGTGACCGCAATGCGGCTGCGATCAAACAAAACCTGCGCAGTACGCAGGTGATAGCCCCACTGGATTAAGCAGCGTCAGGCCGCTGTCACGCGAGTCTCAGTTGAGCAGTGCGCGGTTGAAGAAGTCCAGTTGATCCGCCAGTGCGCGCTCACGCTGTTCACCGATATAGATATCGAAATGCCCGATATCGTATTCCTTGAGGCTCGCGTTGGAGCCGGCCTTGCTGGCAAATTTGCGTGCTGCGGCTGCCGGCGCGACGGAATCCCGGGTACAGGCCTGGATCAGGATTGGGCAAGCCACTTTATGTGCCTTGTTGATGGGCCGATAGCTGGCCAGGTACAACGCCAGACGTGCGCTCATGGCATTGGTCCAGTGTTGTGGGGTGATGGCGCTATAGCCGCTTAGCGCATCATCGCTGCTCATGGCCGCGAATTCGCCCGGCGCAGCAACCAGCGGCACCGTCAACGGTTGCATGCCGAGCAGCCCACGCAGTTGATCGATGCTGCCATAGGCGGCCAGTTTTGCCAGACGGCCAAGTCCGGCATAGCGGATCATTTCCAATGATGCGGCCAGACCGTCGACCATGGGGCCCTGCGCCGAAGCCGCACCGATAGTGGCGTCATTGGCCGCAGTGGTCAGCACGTGGCCGCCCGAAAATGAGGTTCCCCACAGGCCAATTTTGCTCGCGTCTACGCCGGGCAGGGCGCGGGTGTAGTTCACCGCAGCTTGCCAGTCTTGCAGCTGACGCGAAATGCTGAGCAATTGGCGTGGCTGGCCTTCACTGGCGCCAAAATGGCGGTAATCGAACAGCACAACGCTGTAGCCATTGTCGGCAAAGCGTGCTGCGAACGGCTCTAGACCAGCGTCGCGTGTGCCGCCCAGCCCGTGGGCCATGACAATGGCAGCGCCATTGCTGTGGGTGGGGCTGTACAGCCAGGCACGGCACAGTGTGCCCATGCTGGTGAATTCAACATCGCTGCGCTCAAATTTGCTCATTGCACCACCTCTATGGCATCGGGCTTGGGTCTCATCCGCTGCGCAGTGTACCGCCTCAAACACCTCCTGTTATGCGCTTGCGCTGCGGCGACCGGCACATTGCACGATCCGGCGTAGTGAATGGCCCAGGCGCAGCTGCAGATCCTGCGGATGAATGGCGATGCGCAGCGTTGTGCCGCTCAACTTGGCCAGTTTTATCTGGCTGAGGTTCCAGGCCTGAAGGCTCAATGCGCGTAGCCTGGTGTCGGCTTCGAAGCCAACCAGCGGCTGCATGGTCATGCGCCCGCTAGCGATATCAATCTCACCGGCGGTGACTTCAACATGGCGATAACCTGTGGCCTTGAGCTGTGCGGTGCTTATCGAGCCCAGCGCCCAGGCAGGTGGGACATACACCTGGGGGCGCTCAAGTCCGTTGTACTCGAACCAATGAGCAGAACGGATCATCAGGGCCTGTATGTCTTTGCCACTCAAGGCCAGATGTTCTGCCACATCGCGTGAGATCAATACAGAATGCAGCCGATGCCGCAGGCCGCGTATGTGGCTGGCCCGATGGTGCCAGCCATGAGCCGCCAGGGTATGACCGGCAGCCTGCCAGTTGTGAAGACGCTTGATCTGGTCAGCGCTCCAGTTTTTCCCGGGCACAACCAGCAGGCGGATCGCAGGGATCTGATGATGGCCAAGAAGTGCCAGCAGTTCGGCAACGCGCGGCAGGGTCTGCGGCATGACATCATGAATCGAAACAGCATAAGACAGCGCGCTCTGACTCATGCAGCGTGCTGTTTCGCCAGATCGATCCATTGATCGACAGTCTGCTGATTCAATGTTGCTGCGGCGCGCTGTGCGGCTTGGGCGCATTCAAGCCACTGCGGTGCCGACATGCGTTCCGCACTTTGCAAAGCGCGGGTCACGTTTTCACCCTTTTGCTGCAGCAACAGTCCGCCCTTGAGCGCGGTCCAGTCGTGGATTCCGGCACCCTGGGCAACCAGAGCAGGGCGTGCACGGGCCATGGACTCCAGTGCAATTGTGCCGAAGGTTTCCAGTGCCGATGGCAGTACCAGAAGATCACTTTCATCCATCAATGCGCGCAATTCCGGGCGACTGAGCCAGCCCCAGAACTGGACATTGGCAAGACCTCTGGCCTGGCGTTCGAGTTTGTTACGCAAGGGGCCGTCACCGGCAATGGAGAACTGGACGTGGGGCATCTGGCGTGCGGCTGCAATCACGTCGGCAACATTTTTCTCCGGCGCCAGGCGACCGGCAAACAGCACATGCGCAAGGCGTCCGCGATGGGGTAGCCGTGGCACATCCAGAAAACACGGCGCCAGTGGGGTGCCCATGACTTCAGTATGTTGGGCGCCGAGTTGGCTGACAGTCTTTATCAACGCCCGGTTGTGCACCATCACACTGCGGCTGTTGCGGCACAACAGACCGTTGGCCACGGTCAGGTAGCCATTGGCAATACGCCGGGATAGTGGGTTCCAGTACAGCCGTGAGAGCTCTTCGAACTGGGTGTGAAAGGCGCTAAGAAAAGGCAGCCCAAAACGTTTGGCCAGGGACAATCCGAGCATGCCAAAAGGCCCCGGTGTGATCGCAATCACCACGTCAGGAGGGTGCTGGGCAAAGCGCGTCCACAGCTTTGGTACATTGGGCGTGAGCAATTTCTGGGTCGGGTCACCGGGCATTGGCAAGGCCAATTGCATGCGCTTTTTCAGATGCGGTTGGTACAGATCCGCGCGAACCCCTTCACTGCGCAAATGCTGGCACAGGTCTTGATAGTAGCTGCCTGCGCCATTGCGTTCTGGCAGCGCATCGGAAAAGAACGCGATGCTTAGAGGCCGTGCACTCTCATGTGCCTGTTGAAGCAGACCCAGGGCCTGGCGCGCCGGGAGTGCGCTTGAGGTATCCATCATCAGGAAGCCTTTGTGTGCGTGGAGTAGGTGGTTGCTTTGAGTGCTTGATATGCGCGATGGGTCGCCGCATCCGCACGGCAGGTGGCGAAATGTTGATGCGGGCTGGTATCCGCACTGCTCTTCGCGTTGCGCTGGGTCGCGTGCAACAGACTACGCAGCGCTTCAGTTGTGGGTACGCCGAGTGCGTTTGTGAGGCGCTTGATTTCCCCGGCGGGATCGGCGCGCAGTGAGTCCATGTCCACCACACTCATACGCGCGCCATGTTTTTCGTACTGCTTGAGCAAATCCAGGTATTGACGCCGATACATGTCGGAAAACTGTTGTTGTATGGATGGATCGTCGGGGTTGCTGCCAAGTGCGAGCTGTCCGCCGCGAATGGCACTGAGTTGGGAGCTCAGCCCGAGGTCGGGATCACGGATACATACAATGAAGCGGCCATCGGGGAAGGCCTCAGCCAGCAGCCCCGACCAGCCGCCGAATGCGGCGTTTTTGGACAGCAGCGCGCGCCTATCGTGGTGCAGGTGTTTTTGCAGCATGCGCCGATAGAACAGGATGAGTTGCTCACGCTCTGCCTTGGGCAGTGCTGCCGGGTCGGTCAGTTGCCACAGCGCCGGGCTGTAGGGGAACGCCAGCACGGCAACGAAACAGGCCGCGGCTGGCAGCAGTGTGAGGTAGTCTTCCTCGGCAGCTTCAAGCCCTACTGCATGGATGTCATCGAGTGCGCCGGCCAGCGTCTCGGTGAGGCGTTGCAACACGGCTTTGCCCGGATGGCCAGCGCGTTTGTCGAGTGCGATCAATGCCCGGCATAGGCGTCTTTGTGTAATGGACGGCGCGAATAAGGCCTGCCACAGCTTGAATGTGCTCCATTGCTGTTCATCCTGCGCCAGCGTGCGGTGCAGAAAGGTTGTTCCGCTGCGCGGTAAACCCAATATAAACAGGGGCTTTTCCACGCGTGTTTCACGGTAATTCGGGAACAGCACCTCATCGGCCGCAAAACCCAGCCAGTGGGTCGCCTGGAGTAGCAGATACGGGGGTACGCCGAGTGTCAGTGCAGCGGCCCGCCGCAACGTCAGTGGGGCGCCGGGATGCTGATTGGGTAGCACTGCACGTGCAAGCCAGCTGGCATGCAGACGCAGGCTGCGCTGAGCGGTAGCCTTCATGGGCGCGAATGTTCGCCGCCCATTGTTTCAGGCAGATGACGCTGGCCCTGTTTACCTCTTCACCGGGCCGCGTCAGCCTTGCGTATCAATTGCGCAAGCTTTGTGGCAGTTGTTCGACAATCCAGTCGAAATCTCGCACCGCTTCGGGCAAATATGGCAGCAGTGTTGGCCAGATGTGCAGCAGTCCGTCACGTTCCAATACCGTGATCGGCACTTGGCATGCACGTGCACGCTCAATGAGTTTTGCGCTGTGGTCATACAGGCATTCGTCACGACTCACGGTCACAATCAGTGGAGCGCAGCCTTGCAGATCCGCACGTGACGGGGACGCACGGGGATCGAGTTGGCTGTCTGTGCTTGGGGTGTACGCCAGTCGGAAATGGTCAATCAGCGTCTCGCTGAGCATGGGGTCAACGCGATCATTGCGGGCATGGCTTTCGCCCTGAATGCTCATGTCTGTGGCCGGTGACAGGGCCAAACAGGCCGCCGGTTGTGGCAAACCGGCATCGCGCGCGCTGACCAACAGGCTGAGCGCGAGTGAGCCACCGGCTGAATCGCCCGCAACCAGCATGGATTCGGCATCAACACCTTGTGTCATAAGCGCACGAAAGACTGTAAGGATGTCATCCGGGGCGGCTGGAAACGGGTATTCCGGAGCCAGTCGGTAGCGCGGCATGATGACCCGTGCATTGATGGCCGCAGCAAGTCGGCTGCAGAAGTTGTAATAGGTTTCGGGCATGCCGGCGACGAAGCCGCCACCATGGATGTACAGCAGACTGCGTGTCGTGCCTGGTGCATCCAGCGTTGCACATTCAATGCCGTCAATAGTGGTTGTGCCGACCTGATATCCAGCGGCCAGGCGCTGAGGCAAGGCGGGGCGTGCAACCCTGCGAAAATGGGCAACTGTGTCTTCAAGACTGTCTGGCCGACGCTTGATCGTCAGTTTTACCACCAAGCGAAACAGATGAAGTCGCAAACTCATGTTTTACCACCTTGTTGAAATGAAGGCCGGGCAGCATATCCGTGCTGCTCGGCGTGATTACAGGGTCTTGAGATATTCAATCAGTGCGCGACGTTCGCTGTCGCTCAACACCGCAGTAAAGGCATGGCCCTGGTTACCCTGAGAATAAAGATGGGTGTTGTAGACCTTGCGGTTTTCGATCTGCACATCTGTTAGCGGCATGACATTGGCTTCATCAACGGAAAGGTTCCAGCTCAATGCCGCTTCGGAATACAGCAGATCGAGCAGCGGTTGCAGCGGTGATGCTTCGCTGTCTTCGCCCAACGGCAAGGGGTTGCAACTGAGGACAGGGGCGGTTTGTGCGGCGTCCGCAAGGCAATCAAGTTCGCTGTATTTCCAGCCAAGCTTGTCGTGGTCGTAGGCGCGCTCAAGGTCGGTATCAAACCCGCTGACGAACTGACCGGCTAGCTCCTGTGGTAACGGCGCTGACTGTCGCAGCCAGATGTCCGGCCGCTCATTGGCGGGGTCAAGAACGCCCCACACATTGGGTACGGATGCGTTGTGCAGATAAGGTGCAGAGGCCCAGACACCGTACAGTGGTGGCGCCAACATGACCGGGGTGTTGTTCGGGGTGCTGGCGGCTTCACCGATGCCGCAGTTTAAAAAGACATTGTAGTCATAGGCTGAGGGGGTTGTGCCATCAGCATTGCGCAACGATTGCATCGCTTGTGCATAAGCCGGGTCTGTGCCGATGACCTCAAGTTCAGTGATGTTGGCCGCGATGCCTTCAAGAC
>JBFKEC010000212.1:0-5957 GCA_041619315.1 Oceanococcus sp.
CGGGCTGGCGCGAACTCAAGCACAAACGTGCTGCGGATGTGGAGTTTCGTCTGCTCGACTATAGTGGGCGCCCCGAAGCTATGCGTGGAGACAATTCGTGAAAGCCGCTTACACCGGGACTTTCGACCCAATCACGCTGGGTCACACCGACATGATTACGCGCGCCAGTGCGATGTTCGACGAGCTGGTTGTGGCGATTGCCCGCAGTTCAGCGAAAAATCCGCTGTTCACCTTGGAGCAGCGCGTCGACATGGCCGAGCGCACCCTGGCGCATATTCCCAATGTACGGGTCTGCGGGTTCTCCGGCCTGATTATCGAATTCGCGCGTAAAAACGGCGTCACTGTGCTGGTTCGTGGCGTGCGCAACAACACCGATTTTGATTACGAATCGCAGATGGCGCGCATGGTCAAACATCTGGCCCCGGAGATCGACACGATCATCCTGCCGCCGACTGCCCAGTTCGCCCACATCTCCTCCACCCTGGTGCGTGAAATCGCCCAGCTCGGTGGGCCGCTGTCCGGGCTGGTTCCGGAGCTGGTCGAGGAGGAGGCAAAGTCTCGCCCGTGGGAGTCCTGATGCGTCTGTGGCTGGCTTCCATCACGCTGTTGCTGGCCTGCCCGCTGTGGGCTGCGCCGGGGCAATGGGCCATCGCCACGGCACATCCACTGGCAACCAAGGCCGGGGAAGACATTCTTGCCGCCGGCGGCAATGCATTTGATGCGGCGGTTGCGGTGAGCGCAGCGCTGGCGGTGGTCGAGCCGTCCGGTTCGGGGCTTGGCGGCGGTGGGTTTTACCTGCTGCATGAGGCCGACAGCGGGCGCAAGGTGTTTGTCGATGCGCGTGAGAAAGCACCGCTGGAATCCGATCCGGACATGTATCTGGATGCCGACGGCGAGGTCGTGGCAGAGCGTTTGCGCAGCCACCCTTTGGCTGCGGGCATCCCCGGTATTCCGGCCGCGCTGGAGCATCTGAGCAAGAACTATGGCCGCCTGCCGCTGAGCGACGCGTTGCAACCGGCGCTGGTCTACGCCCGCGACGGCTTCAAGGTCGACGCCAAGCTGGCCCGCTATGTGCGCTTCCGAGCCAAGGGTCTGGCCAGCTGGCCGGCCAGTGCTCAGATTTTCCTGCCACAGGGTAAACCGCTGGCGCAGGGTGATCAGCTGGTGCAAGCCGATCTGGCCAAAACTCTGGAGCGCATCGCGGTGTTTGGCGCGGCGGGCTTCTATCAGGGCCGGGTCGCCGACCAGATGGTTGAGGCGGTGCGCGAAGCCGGTGGCATTTGGAGCGCCAAGGATCTGACCGAGTACTCGGTGGTCGAGCGTTTTCCGGTGATCCTTGATTATCGTGGCTGGCAGATTGTCAGCGCGCCCCCGCCGTCCTCCGGTGGTTTGGTCCTGGGGCTGATGTTCAACATGCTGTCCGGCGATGACTGGGCCGCACTGGATCAGGGGCAGCGCGATCAGCTCAGCATAGAAGCGATGCGCCGGGCTTACTACGACCGCGCCCGTTTCATGGGCGACAGCGATTTCGTCGATGTGCCCAGCCGCACGTTGCTGAGTCGCAAATATGCCCAGCGCTGGCGCAGCACTTTTGATGACAAGGCTGCCAGCTCCAGCGCGGCCCTGCCGGAAGTTGGCGGCAAGGCCGGCCAGGGCGAAGACACCACTCATTTCTCAATACTCGATGCCCAGGGCAATCGGGTAGCGGCGACCCTGTCGATCAACTACATGCTCGGCTCCACGTTCGTGGCGGCAGGCACCGGGGTGCTGCTCAACAATGAAATGGATGACTTCGTGGCCAAGCCTGGTGAGCCGAATGGTTACGGTCTGGTAGGCGGTCTGGCCAATGCGATCGAGCCGGGCAAGCGCATGCTGTCGTCGATGACGCCGACCTTTATCGAAGGCGCCGACAAGATCGCGATTGTGGGCACGCCGGGGGGCAGTCGCATCATCACCATGGTGTATCAGGCGATCAACGGCGTGATTGACGGACGCAGTGCCAAAAGCATCGTCGCCGAGCCGCGCATGCACCATCAGTACCTGCCGGACGTGGTCGAATATGAACCCGGTGGTCTGACCCCGCAGCGTCGCGGCGAGTTGCAAAAGCGTGGATACACGCTCAAGGAAATGTCGCGCCAGTACGGCAACATGCAGCTTGTGATCTGGGATCAAAAGCGCGGCCGGGTCGAGGCTGCGTCTGATCCGCGTGGGGTTGGCCATGCTGCGGTGGGACGCTCGCCCGACTGAACGGCGCGACAAAGGTGCTGCTGGGACGGCCCCGGCGACTCAGGTTATGACAGTGGGTGCGTGACGCTCGCTCAATGCGCGTACCGCGCAGAGTGTCTCGGCCACTTTGATCAGCTCTGCCAGGCGTTCCTGAACGTCGCTGTCGAGAACGCCGGAGGGTGGCTCGTACGCTTCCAGGTAGATGCGCAAAGTGGCGCCACTGGTGCCGGTGCCTGACAGGCGGAATACGATGCGCTCGCCATTTTCAAACAGCACCCGAATGCCCTGGTTGGCGCTACGTGAACTGTCGACCGGGTCGTCGTAGCAGAAGTCGTCCGCCGTTTGAATGTTCAGGCCACCCAATTGTTGGCCCGGCAGGGTGGGCAGTTGGTCGCGCAAGCGCTGCATGATGGCGGCGCCGATATCGCTGGGCAGGCCTTCGTAGTCATGCCGGCTGTAGTAATCGCGGCCATACTGTTGCCAATGTGCCTGCATGATTTCGCCGACCGGCTTGCGCTGCAGGGCCAGGATATTGAGCCAGAACAGCACTGCCCAAAGGCCGTCTTTTTCACGCACATGGTCGGAGCCGGTGCCGAAGCTTTCTTCGCCGCACAGGGTGACTTTGCCAGCATCCAGCAAATTGCCGAAAAACTTCCATCCGGTGGGTGTTTCGTAAGCCGGTAGCCCCAACGCCTTGGCCACCCGGTCGGCGGCGCGGCTGGTCGGCATGGAGCGGGCCACACCGCTCACGCGCCCGCGGTAGCCTGGAATTTGTTCGGCATGGGCGAGCATGACGGCCAGGCTGTCGCTGGGCGTGACATAACAGCAGTGGCCCAGAATCATGTTGCGGTCACCATCGCCGTCCGAGGCGGCGCCGAAGTCTGGTCCGCCGTCCTGCCACAGCAAATCCACCAGTTCGCGCGCGTGGGCCAGATTGGGGTCGGGATGGCCGCCGCCAAAATCAGTCAGTGGCTCACCGTACATCACGCTGCCGGTCGCTGCGCCCAGACGATCTTCCAGTAGGGCGCGTGCATAGGGGCCGGTAATGGCGTGCATGGCATCGAAGCGCAGCCGAAAACCACCGCTCAGCAGCGTGCGGATCGCAGCAAAATCAAACAGGGATTCCATGAGTTCGGCATAGTCGCTCACGGGATCGAGCACCGTGATCCGGGTCGCGCCAAGCTGGTACTCGCCCTGCGCCTCCAATGCCGGTGCCGGATCGGGCAGGATGGCGTAACCCTCTATCTTCTGGCTGCGTTGATAGATGGCTTCGGTCACCTGTTCGCTGGCGGGTCCGCCATTGGGGCCATTGAACTTGATGCCAAAGTCGCCATCCGGGCCGCCAGGATTGTGACTCGCCGACAAAATGATCCCGCCTGCTGCCTCGTATTTGCGAATGATGGCGGAGGCTGCGGGGGTGGACAGCCAGCCATTGGCGCCGACCAGCAAACGGGTCACGCCATGAGCTGCGGCCATGCGGCAGATGATCGCGATGGCCTCGTGATTGTGGAATCGACCATCGCCGCCGAGCACCAGGGTGCCGCCAGCCAGGGCGGGCTGAGTGTCGAAAATCGCCTGCACAAAGTTTTCCAGATAGTGCGGCTGGAGAAACTGCTGGGTCTTCTTGCGCAGGCCGGAGGTGCCCGGCTTCTGGTCCGTAAATGGCTCACTGGCCTGCCAGTGTTTGTCAGTCGGCGGGCTGCTGATCTGTGTCATCGTCGGACTCTTTGCGGGCGAAAGCCTAAACTTACCGCCAGGCCGGGCTGACGTCGACCATGAGTCGACAGGCTGGCTTGCGCACCACGCCTATGCATGCAAGATTGTGAAATCTGGAGCCCTGCTAAACAAAGGGGAAGGGCTCACAATTGCACGGGGGTTCACCATGCTTCGCAAATGTCTGTTTCCTGTCGCCGGCTACGGCACACGCTTTCTTCCGGCGACCAAATCCATGCCCAAGGAGATGTTGCCGGTGGTGAACAAGCCGCTGGTGCAGTACGGGGTCGAGGAGGCGATCGAAGCGGGGATGTCGCAGATTTCCCTGGTGACTGGCCGAGGCAAGCGCGCGATCAGTGATCATTTCGATATCAGCTACGAGCTCGAGCATCAGATCGCGGGCAGTGCCAAGGAAAACTATCTTGAAGGGATCCGCCATGTGCTGGATCACGCGACTTTCACCATGACCCGCCAGCGCCATATGAAAGGGCTGGGTCACGCCATTCTGACCGGGGAGCCGATGATCGGACCCGAGCCATTTGGCGTGGTGCTGTCTGATGATCTATGTGTTGGCGAGGGTAGCGGTGTGCTGGCCCAGATGGCCGCGCTGTTTCAGCAGTTTCGTTGCAGCATCGTGGCGGTTCAGGAAGTGGACCCGGCCGAAACCGAGAAATACGGTGTCATTGCTGGCGAAGCGCTCAAGGACGGCATTATCCGGGTCGACAATATGGTGGAGAAGCCCAAGCCGGCGGACGCACCTTCAAATCTGGCGATCATCGGGCGTTACATACTCACGCCAGACATTTTCGAAATCCTGCGCACGACCGAGCCCGGTCGTGGTGGTGAGGTCCAGCTCACTGATGCGCTGATGACCCAGGCCCAGAACGGTTGTGTGATGGCCTACAAGTTCAAGGGCAAGCGCTTTGATTGCGGCAGCGTGGACGGTTTTGTCGAGGCCACCAACTACGTCTACCAGAACATCTACAAAGTCCAGAATTCCTGAACACGCTGGCCAGCGCCTCTGCTCATGGCGCTGGCTCAGTCCTGTGCAACGCTACAGCGGTTTGGCAAACAGGTCATGCTCGTCGGCTTCGGTGATTTCGACCTCGACAAACTGGCCCGGGCGGCCGGCATCGGGTGGCAGAATCACTTGTCCGTCAATTTCCGGAGCATCGGCCGCGCTGCGTGCAATGACGGCTTCGTCGTGCACTTCATCGATCAACACGGTCATGGTTTTGCCGACTTTGGCCGCGAGACGCTGTTCGCTGATTTCGGCCTGAGCGTGCATGAAGCGTTGCAGGCGTTCCTGCTTGAGTTCTTCGGGGACCGGATCGGCCAGGGCATTGGCCGCAGCGCCATCAACGGCCGAATAGGTGAACGCGCCGACCCGATCGAGCTGGGCCTCTTGCAGGAAGTCCAACATGATCTCGAAGTCTTCATCGGTTTCGCCCGGGAAGCCGACAATAAACGTGCTGCGCAAGGTGATATCCGGGCAGATCGAGCGCCAGGTCTTGATCCGCTCCAGGGTGTTCTCGGCTGCCGCCGGACGGCGCATGGCCTTGAGCACGCGCGGGCTGCCATGCTGCAGGGGAATATCCAGATACGGCAGGATTTTGCCTTCGGCCATCAGCGGGATGACCTTATCGACATGAGGGTAGGGGTATACGTAGTGCAAGCGGGTCCAGGCATCGAGCTCGCCCAGTGCTTCGCACAGGTCGTACATGCGCGTTTGCCATTCACGATCACGCCACTGGCCGGTCTGATATTTGATATCGACACCATAGGCGCTGGTGTCCTGGGCGATGACCAGCAACTCCTTGACCCCGCCGCGAACCAGTCGCTCGGCTTCCAGCATCACATCATCGATGCCACGGCTACGCAGTTTGCCGCGCATCGACGGGATGATGCAGAAGCTGCATTTGTGATTGCAGCCTTCGGATATCTTCAGATAGGCATAGTGGCGCGGGGTCAGCTTGATGCCGCTGTCCGGAACCAGATCAAGATAGGGGTCATGCGCC
>JBFKEC010000213.1:0-5945 GCA_041619315.1 Oceanococcus sp.
CAGGTCAGCGGCGCGGCGCGCATGATGGGCTTGCTAAGCCTGTACAGCGTGCATGGCCCTGGTTTTTTCGCTGAGCACCCGCAAGCGCACTTGCAGGTGCATGACCTCCCGCTACCGCGTGGACTGGCGGATATGGACATCGATTTGGCAGTGACCGCACAGACCCGGCGTCCGCCCATGCACCCGCTGGAATGGCGCCGCGCACTGCAAGGCCGCATTGATATCAGTGCCCCCACGCAACGCCTGGCCAGCTGGTGGGACACGGCCGCCGTGATGATGAATTACATCACCGGCCTGCCGCGTGACTATCGCAGCCTGAAGCAGCAAGGCTGGGTCACCCGCCTGCCCGACGGTCGCGATCGACTGATGATCATTCTGGACCCGGACAACGGGCCACAAAAGGCTGTGGAGTCAACTGCGAAAGTACCGTGACGGCGCCCCTGCACGCTGGTAATCTGAAAGATTGTCTCCCCGAAAGGACACCGTGCAGTACACCGTCGCAGACATACGCAAAGCGTTTGATGGCGCTACCTTCAGGCGTGGCCAGGGCTACTTCGACGAAGGCCGGGTGCTGCACCTGGAAAGCGCGGATCAGGGCCATATCCTGAGCGGTAATGTGCGCGGTAGCGTGCGCCAGCCTTTCTCGACTCAGGTACAGCTGCGTGATGACGCCAGGCGCTTCTCTTCGCGCTGCACCTGCTCAGTCCGCAGCCAGTGCAAACACGCGGTTGCGCTGCTGCTGGCGGCCCTGGAGCGACCGCCAAAAGCCGCTCTGGGCGCTGACATCAGTGCCTGGGTTGATGATCTGTTCGAACTCCATCAGGACGATGAGCCGGGTAGCCGCAACAACCAAAGGGAGCCCAGCAGCCTGACCTTTCATTGCAGCCTGCCCAATCACCCGGAACCGCATCTGGCGGTCAGCGTTCAACGCAGCGGCCACGGCGGCAAGCCGATGTCACTCAATGCGCGCTGGCAGCGCGGGCATATTCAGAACGCGGAGGTTCGCGGCCTGTTCAATCGCCTGCGCGGCTTTGCTGACGAAAGCCCGTATACCGCACGCCTGCATGATGCCGGCTCCGGCGCGCTGCTCGAAGATCTGGTCAAAAGCGGTCATTGCCACTGGGAGAACAGCCGCCGCGCCCTGCGCATGGGCGAACCACGTGCAGCCAAGGCCCACTGGCAACTGCACGAAGATGGCAGCCAGAGCCTGTGTTTAAGCATCGGCCCTGGCGTCAATGTGCTGCCACTGGAGCCGCCCTGCTATCTGGACACGCGCAAGCATCAGGTTGGCCCCATCACCACCGACCTCAGCCCGGCCATTTTGCCGCTGCTCAACCGGGCACCACGCATCGCGCCACATCAGCTCGAGGAGTTCATCGAACTGCTCGACCAGCGCGGACTGACCGGCGTGCCGCGCCCGGCACTGCCGCGTGCACGCGATATCGAAAGCAGCACACCGCACGCACGCCTGGAACTGATGCACATCGACGATCTGGTCGAACGCGGTGACGGTTTTGTGCCGGACATCTATGTGGCGCGTCTGCAGGCCAGCTATCAGGGTTTCGGCTTCAACCCCACGGAAGGCGAAGAGGTTGTGCTGCGCAAGCAGGGCCGTCAGCTGCTGCGCATACAACGTGATCTCAAGGCCGAACGCGCTTTGCTCGGCGAGCTCACCGAATTTCATGATGTCGCGCTACCGAATGGCCACAGCGCACAACAACGCATCCTCACGCCCTATGACGGGCCCAGCGCCTGGGCCGACTTTCTCGATCACCGGCTCAGCCAGCTGCAAGCCCAGGGCTGGCAGATCGAGCAACGCGATTCGTTTGACCTGACCCTGCTCGAACCCGAGCAGTGGCAACTGGAAACGCGCAGCCGGGATAACGACTGGTTTGAGCTGTCTGCCGGGTTCAAGGTCGATGGTGAGAAACACAATCTGCTTGATTTACTGGTCAAGCTGCTCGGCGAGGCCGAGGACCCGGCAAGCATCCTGCCCGCCGACGGCAAGCCATTGATCGTCGATCTGGGCGGTGGACGCATGCTGCGCCTGCCGCAGGCCCGTATTTCCCGCGTGCTGGAAACTCTGGTCGAGTTGTATCGTGACCGCCCGCTCAATCGCGCTGGCCGCCTCAAGCTGCACAAGCTGGATCTGGCCCGGCTGGAAACCTGGAGCGCGGACTGGAGCTGGACACCGCCGGAAGATCTGCGCGCCTTTGCCCGCAGCCTGCGCGAACAGCCGCCGCAGGCCGCACTCGCGCCCGGTTTTCATGGTGATCTGCGCGGCTACCAGAGTGCGGGCCTGGCCTGGATGCAGAATCTCGACCGCCACGGTTTCAGCGGTCTGCTGGCCGACGATATGGGGCTGGGCAAAACCGTACAGACCCTGGCGCACGTCGCCACTCTGCAAGCCGCCGAACCGCGCAGCACCTGCCTGATCGTGGCCCCGACCAGCGTGCTCGGCAATTGGCGCGCCGAAGCGCGCCGCTTCACCCCGGACCTCAAGGTTCTGGTCTGGCATGGCAAGGAACGTCATGCCGGCAAGCTCAGCAGCACCGATCTGGTGATTACCAGCTACGGCACGCTGCTGCGCGATGAAGACACCCTTGCGGGTGTGCCGTGGCGTCTGGTGGTGCTGGATGAAGCGCAGGCGATCAAGAACCCGCGCGCCAAGATTGCCGGCTGTGTGAAGCGCATCAAAGCGCGCCAGCGTCTGTGCCTGAGCGGCACTCCGATGGAGAATCATCTGGGCGAGTTATGGAGCCTGTTTGATTTTCTTGCCCCCGGCTTCCTCGGCGATGCGCGCAGCTTCAAACAGCTGTATCGCACACCGATCGAAAAACATGCCGACGAAAACCGCTCGGCACAACTGCGCCGCCGGGTGCAACCCTTCATGTTGCGCCGCTGCAAGGAAGAAGTTGCCACTGAGTTGCCGCCCAAATCGGACATCTTGCGCACTGTCACCTTGAGCGACGAGCAGACCGAGCTGTATGAAACCATCCGCGTATCGATGGAGCAGCGCATCCGCGATGCGGTCCATAAACAGGGCCTGGAGCGCAGTCAGATCGTGATTCTGGATGCCCTGCTGAAGTTGCGCCAGATCTGTTGCGACCCACGTCTGGTCAAGCTCGAAAATGCCAAAATACAATGCGAATCGGCCAAATTGCAGGCCTTGATGGACATGCTCGGCGATCTGATTCCTCAGGGTCGGCGGGTACTGGTGTTCTCGCAGTTCACCGAAATGCTCAGCCTGATCGAGGACGAGCTCAAGCAGCACAAGCTGCCCTATCTCAAGCTGACCGGCGCCACACGCAACCGTCAGGATCTGGTGGATACCTTTCAGCAGGGTTCCACCCCGCTGTTTCTGATCTCACTCAAAGCCGGCGGGACCGGGCTCAACCTGACCGCCGCGGACACCGTGATCCACTATGATCCCTGGTGGAACCCGGCGGTCGAGAATCAAGCCAGTGACCGCGCTCACCGCATCGGCCAGGACAAGCCCGTTTTCGTCTACAAATTGATTTGCGAGAACACCGTGGAAGAACGCATTCAGGTCATGCAGGAACGCAAACGTGCACTGTCACAGCAACTGTTCCAGAGTGATGGTGCCGCACTCGGCCAAGACGATCTGGAATGGTTGTTGCAGCCGATCCAGGACACTGCCTCATAGGCCATGCAAAAATTGTTTAGTATTCAATGCGGATTCAGTCAGCCCCGACCCAAGGAGCACGGCAATGCAAGATGATCCCGGCGGCGAGCAGCACGAGCTAGTCGAAGAACTAGAGCGTATGCTCAACGAGCAGTTGCTGGTCAATCCAGATGACGTAAAGCTGCATCTGCGCCTGGCTCAGGTCTATGCCCAGCGCAAACGCCGTGACGCTTTTCTGGGCGAAGCCCAGGACATACATCGCCTGACCAAGGGCGATGACAAGCATCCAGCCATGCACCAGATTCATCAGCTGGCCGGGAAGCTGGGCGTGGACCCCAACATCATCAGCCTGCGCAGCGACGCCAATCATCAGCGCCGTCTGGGTGAAGATCAGGCCTCACGCGAGTATTTTGAACACCTCGACTCGCGCTATCGCGAGCTCAACGGCAAACCCGGCCTGGTTCAGTCTCTGGACCGCGTGCTGCTGCGCAATTTCAACCGTCCTTCATCACTGATGTACGCGCAGCGCTTCTCGGATATCAACGGCGGTGCACAGATTGCCCTCAAGCGTGAAGATCTGCTCGGCAACGGGACCAAGCTGATCATGGCGGTGACCGGTCAGGTGGTCATGGCGCGACTGCTCGGTTACAAGGTCGTGGTTACCGGCAGCCAGAACATGCGCGCCGGCGTCCTCATGGCAACGATGGCCGCACGGCTGGGGCTGGGCGCGGTGATCTACATCAATCAGCGCTACGGCACCCAGAGCACCACAGCGATCCTGCACATGCGCTGCCTTGGCGCACGGATTGAGACGGCCGACTCCTATCAGAGCGCGCGCGACGAAGCGGTTGAAGCCTGCACACGCAATCCCGAACGACATTTTCTGGTTATGGGCGTCGATGCCGCACCCAATCCTTACCCCGAGTTGAACCAGCAGTTGATCAGCGGTCTGGGGCGAGAAGTGCGGGCCCAGAGTCAGGCCATGTTCAAACGCCCGCCGGACGCGCTGGTCAGCCGCGGCAGCAGTTCTGCCGATGCGTTCGGCTTTTTCGATCCTTTCCTTGATCAGGCTGACACCCGTCTGGTCGCCGTGGAAGGCCGCGATACGCTGACCGAGGAGTCGCAGGATGACACCTCGGCGTTCAGTCGCACGATGCAGCTGAGCAACTCCCAGCTGCAGCAGGCCGAAACCATACTCGAAGGCTCGGAATACCCGTCTGTACGGCGTGAACACGCCAAGTACAAGGCCAGCGAGCGGGTTGAATACGTCAAGGGTTCCAGTCATGACGCCCAGGCCGTGCTCAAGGGTTTTGCCCGGCACGAAGGTCTGATTTTGCCGATACGTACCGCCTACGCGATAGGCTGGGCGGCCCGTGCTGCACGCGACATGGACAAGGACAAACTGATCGTGATCAACATGGTCGAGGCCTACGACAAGGACCTGCGTGAAGTGGCCAACGTGCTCGGCTACAAACGCGACTGAAGCCCCCGTTTTGGTGGTTAAGAATTGATCACCTATAATTGAGGGTTCGCCTTGCCCGGGGTCACCCCCATGAATCTGCAGCAAATCTATGATGTCATCGTTGTTGGTGGCGGCCATGCCGGTACCGAAGCCGCGCTAGCCGCTGCGCGCAGCGGTGCGCGTACCCTGCTGCTGAGCCAGAGCATCGAAACGCTTGGCCAAATGAGCTGCAACCCGGCGATTGGCGGGATCGGCAAAAGCCACCTGGTGCGCGAGATTGACGCCATGGGTGGCCTGATGGCGCGCGCGGCTGACGCCGCCGGCATACAGTTTCGACGCCTCAATGCACGCAAGGGCCCGGCCGTACGCGCCACCCGCGCGCAGGCCGATCGGGCGCTGTACCGGGCGTTTGTGCGCCATGCCCTTGAAAACCAAGCAAATCTGACCCTGTTTCAGCAGAGCTGCGCCGATCTGATTGTCGACAATGGCCGGGTCGCCGGGGTGATGACCGAAATGGGCCTGCCACTGCGCGCTCATGCCGTGGTTTTGACCGTGGGCACATTTCTTGGCGGACGTATTCATATCGGCCTGTCCAACTATCAGGGTGGCCGCGCCGGAGATCCGCCCTCCAATCTGTTGTCCGAACGTCTGCGCGCCCTGCCGTTTCGAATCGGCCGCCTGAAAACCGGCACGCCGCCGCGCATTGATGCGCGCAGCATTGATTTTTCCCAGTTGCGTGAACAGCCCGGCGATGAACCACGCCCGGTGTTTTCGTTCATGGGTTCGCGCGCCGATCATCCCGCGCAGGTGTCCTGCCACATCACCTACACCAGCGAA
>JBFKEC010000214.1:0-5920 GCA_041619315.1 Oceanococcus sp.
CCATCATTTTTGCCGCCCATTTGAACGCGTCCAGATTGGGCTTGTAGAGCTTGATGTCTTCAACACTCAAGCGTCGTTCGAAAAACTCGGTGAGACCGGCATTCTTGAACTGCGTCTCGACACCCTTGTTCGACGAATTGGTCAGACTGACCAGCGTGTAGCCCTGATCCTTAAGTGCCTGCAGGCCCTCACGCACGTCCGGATGCGGTGGCAGACTGCGCAACGGGGTCACGATCGCGGCCTTGGCCTGCTCTGGCGTGATTTCAATGTTGTTGCTGGCAGCGACCATGAGCAAGGCGGCCACACCGATCTGGCCAAAGTCGTGATAACGCCCGGTGGCCGAATCCACCAGCGAGTAATGCAGCATGGTGGAGAACCACAGTGGCAGCAGCTCCTGCCGATCGCCCAGCGCCGCACCGACCGAGGCGCGCATGCTTTCAAGGTCCAGCAATGTCTCGTTGACATCAAAGAACAGAACTTTGGGCTTTTCAAACTTGTCTGCAGATGCAGGCGGCTGGGCCTGAACGGCGCCGGACAGCAGAACGAAAACACAGGAAATCAGAGCAACAAGACGCATGGCTTCTCTTTTGGCATTTTGAGTGGAACGCACCAAAGCCCCGCGCGGCTGGCACAACGCCCTTTGACCACGGAATCACCAAGGGTTCCACTACACTGCACTTTTCCGCGAAATGCGCTGGTCAATGAGCCACCGCAAGACTCGATTCAAAAGCCTGGGGCGCTCGCCATGCCACCGCGCCACCGACTCAGGAAGCGCCGGGGGTGACCAAGAATTTGTCGCCGGTAGCCTGCTGGCTGTAACGGGCAATCGCCTCAACTTGCAGCATACCGCGCAGATCGACTTCCCGCGCATAGTGGCTGGCGAAGGTGGTTTTAAGCCCGCCCATGACACGGCCGAACAGCTTGCCGACTTCAGCCTGGCCAATTTTGGCCAGATGATTGGGCAACAGGAAACCGCCCACACCCCAGGCCATGCCATAGGCCCGCGTGAGCTGTGTCGGCGAACGATCCAGGCCGCCATATAGGTACACCTGTTTGTGCGTGGTCGACCCATAAACACTGTATTGGCTGGCATCTCGACTCAGCGCCGTTTCCATCGCAATCAGAATTTGATTGGCCAGGTTGCCGCCGCCGGTTGCGTCAAACGCCAGTGTTGCGCCCGTCGCGGCAACGGCGTCGACCAACTGCGCCATGAAATCCTCATCGCTGGAATTCACCACATACTTGGCCCCGATGCCACGCAACAAGTCAGCCTGTTCCGGCTTGCGTACGATATTGACCAGATCCACGCTGTCTTCCTGACAAATCCGATTGAGCATTTGGCCCAAGTTGGATGCTGCCGCGGTATGCACCAGTGCCTTGTGGCCCTCACGTTTCATCACATCGACCATGCTCAGAGCGGTCATCGGGTTGACCACGCTGGAGGCGGCATCACGCGCACTGATGCCCGGCGGGACCGGCAGGCAATCACTGGCCCGCGCGGTGCGATATTCGGCGTACATGCCACCGGCCATGGTGGCCACTGTTTTGCCGAGCAGGGACTGGGCCTGCTCGCCGGCAGCCACAACCGTGCCCGCCCCCTCATTGCCCACCGGCATCGCCACATCAATGCGTGCGCTGAGCATGCGCATAACGGGCTTGGGAATATCCGCCTCGAACACCGGCGAATCGGCACTGCCGCTTTGACGTGCGGTGGACAGATCCGCAAAGGCGAACAGCACAGCCTGATCCGACGGATTCAGCGGCGACGCTTCAACCTTGATCAGAACCTCATTCGCGGCCAACGGTTTGATCGGAGCGGTTTGCAGAGAAAGTTGCAAGGTGCCCTGGCTGGTCACCGTGGAAACAAGACGCGTGGTTTCAGTAACAGTCATGGTTTAAGGCTCTTTGGAATGAAATGAGTTGCTATCAGGTGCAGGCGCCGCGCTATCAATCGCAGCCTGCCAGTTGAACATCGATTGGACCATCACTGTCGACCAACAATTCCGCCGAACAGGTCAGACCGGCCCGCTGCGGATGTACCGTCAGCTGGGCAATGTTGGTGACGCTGAGATGAAGACGGTCGGCCGCCTGCTGGCCTGGCGCTTCGGCCCAGTCGTACACCCGCCGGGTGTAGGGCGCGGGTTCATGATGGCCTCCACTGAAAAGGCCCAAGCTTTGCGTCATGGCAAGTGGCGTTGCCGGCGCCTGCCCCAAGCCTTCGGTCACGGCATCCACTGTCCCGCTTTGCAGACTCTCATCGCGCAAGCGCATGTCGGACAACCAGTAGGCCTTGTCGGCTATGACCTGCACCCTTGCTTCATCTTCAGCGGGCTTGAGCACATAGGTCACCTGCACCGGATTACGCTCGACCTGATCCTGCAGCAAGAAATCGGCACCGGGCTGATAGTGATCGTTGGTGGACGATGACAGATGGTCCCAGGTTTCGAACCGCCACACATCCAGCCGGTAGCCCAGATCCGCCAGAGCCGAGACCGTCGCCTCGGTCTGTGCAACGTTCTGCAGTTCATCCAGCAATGCCGTCCACATCATCACCGGAACGTTACGCAGGGACGGCAACATATCTGGATAATCCGCTGCAGCTGCCACCACCGGCATGATGCGACCGAACAGATCCGGATAGCGCGCAGCCAGCCGGAATGAGCCCATCCCACCCATCGAGATCCCGGTCATGGCCACGCGATCCGGGTTCAGTTGGTAGAGCCGCGCCACATCGGCCCACACCTCGAAGGTATCGGCCTCTGCCACATCGAAATAGAAGCCATCCGGACCTCGCCCCGCCGGCGTAATCACGATGGAACCCTCGCCGCGCTCGGCCAACTGTTGCTGGTGACGACTGCCCAGGTACTGATTCACATTGCCAGTCAGCGCATGCAGCAACAAAGTCAGGCTGTAGCCATCGTCGGGCGGCGGCGTCTGCGGCACATAGATGGCGTAGGGCTGCAACTGGCCGAGCATCGCCCCATCGCAGGGACGCGCAGCCGACACGCCGCCGCATTCGCTGGCGTAGTCCACACCCTGGCCAAAGCTGAAGCGGCTGGCAAATATGCGGTTCATCGGACCACTAGTCGGCACCTGTGACTCATCGTTAATGGCATCCGCCAGCTTGGCGAAATCGACCAACGCGTAGAACGCACTGACATCGCCGCGACGCAGCGCATCGGCCTGGGCATATTCACGCCACCAATGGCTGTGCAGGCGGGTCAAAACCGCCGTATCCACAATCGTGCGACCGGAACCCGGTGCAAATGCCGGCATGGGTTCATCGAAGCGAAACGCCATGTTGAACAATGCCGCACCTGTGCCGCCCCCTCCGGGCGCGCTATCCGTCGCAATCAACCCGGCCTGTCGATAGTGGCCAGCCTCGGCATCCCACAGCCCCGCCCCGGCGGCAATACGCACGGTGTCACGACCAGGGTTCCAGGCCTTGTGCGCGATGCGTATTTCAATCTGACGGCGCTCAAGATCCACACTGACGTGGGGCCGGGGCTCAAGCACCTGACCTGCGGCGCTGTGCATCTCGGCCTCATCGCCATGAACCGTGACGAAATAGGCGGCAGGCGAGCGCACGCCGGCCGCGTGCGGCCAGGCCGTAACCTCGCCCTCACCTAGCGCCAGGCTGATGCCCAATACGTTCGGGTCCAAAAGCGTGTTCATGGTGATGCGAATGGCTGTGGCATCAGCCAGTGGCTTGATCCGCAATTCGACAATATCCGCAGCGTTATTGGCGAATTCCGGCGCGGTGGGATACGTCAGGCTGCCGGCTTTGGGCGAAAACAGATACGCCGTCACCTCCTGAGGATCAGTCACATCCAGCACCCCTGCGGCCCCATGATCGTCATACAACCAATCCTGATACACATACTCACCGCAGCGATAAGCCGACGTGCCCGAGATCAAGATGGGAGCAGCCTGCCACACACCGGTGTTTTCGAGCTGCGGTGCGAACGCGGGTTCGGCATACAGCAGCGCCGGCCCGGGCAGCGGACTGACATGCCGGGGCAAGGAATCTTTGCTGTAATCCAGAACGGGCGTCTGACAGTTTTCTGTGGTCGCCAGCACCGGGCTACTACGCCCCGTATCTGCGCCACGCCCGCCCTGACAACCAGCCAAGGCGACTATCAAACCGGCCAGCACCAGCACACAACTGGACCCTGGCTTTTGGGTTTTGCCATGCATCTTCGTCTCCCACCTTTATACGGGTACTTGTGCACCCTTATGTTTGCGACTGCATTTTTATACCCCGCACAATACCCACGTCTTCTGCGCATGTAAACGCGATGTATACTTCTGGCCTGATACATTTCATTTGTACACGCCGGCAATCAGCAGAGGATTCCAATGAGCGAGGCAGCGCGCAGCCCTCAGCATGCCTATTTGAACCTTGCTGACAGCAGTGAGGAGACAGGCAAACTTGGCCAACGACGCCAGCAAACCCGGCTTCGGCTGATCAAAGGCGCGGCCCAGGCCTTTGCTCAAAATGGGTTGGAAGCCACCACCGTGGCCGACATCCTCAATGCGGCAGGCGTTTCAAGACGCACGTTCTACCAGTTCTTTGCCGACAAGCAGGCGGTGCTGGTGAGCATTTATGAACGTTCCACCGCGCACCTGGTGGAACGCATGCAAACAGCGCTTAATGCCAAAGGTTCCGGCTTTGCCCGTCTGCAGCGTAGCCAGCAGGTGTATCTCGATATCGTCAGCAGTGATGCACCGCTGATCCAGATTTTGACCAGCGAAGCGCTGCGCCCGGCAAGCCCTCTGGGGGCCCGTCGTTTGTGGCTGCATCAGCATATCGAGGACTGCTACCGCCTGACCTACCGACAGGCTGAAGGCAAAACGCTTGAGCCCCTGGCCGTTCGTGGCCTGATTCTTTTCACCGAAACCCTGATTCTGCACGTGCTCACGCAAGCGTCGGCTGAGGCGCAGGCCATGGCCCAGGTGGCGACGTTACTGGAGAATCATTTGCGCCAACTGACCACCCATGCGGTGCAAGCGCAGGACTGACAGGGCCATGCCCCACACCGGACAGCGGTTATTTATCCGGACACCTTGATTCTGCAGCCATTTCTCTGAATTCGACAGCGAATTGAAACCATTCCCGGCTGGGAACCGTTTAGTTGACGATCGCATTTTCATGGCGTGGGGAAACTTGAACTTTCGGGGCTTGGATCGCGTGGGTATTGCCTGTGCCAACCCGGTTTGAGTGTTGCCCAGGGTTTGATGCTCGCCGGTAAGCGGCATCGCGCACCCTTTCGCTGCCGTGTGATCTTGCCCGTCGGCATCGCCGTCGCCTAAAGACCAATCGAACAATGAAAGAGTCCAGCACCATGTCGCCGCGCCCATTCGCATCCCAGTGTCTGACACAGATTGTCCTGCTTGCCGCTCTGGCCACCGCTACGGTTGTGCAGGCACAAAGCACCTCATCCGACGAAGAAAACCTCGACGCCCTGTTTGCACCGCAAGCCTCATCGACCACGTCCGATGAGGCGGCCAGCGAGCCCGCAAGCGAGCCTGCTGAAAACAATACCAGTCAGGATGAAAATGCAGACGAGCAGGAGGTTGTTGAGTTGCCGCCGGAACAGACCGCACCGGTAAAACCGCCGCCGCGCGCGACCACGCTGGAAGAGATTGTGGTCACCGCAACCAAGCGCGCGCAGTCGGTGCGGGACCTGGTCGGCACCGTTGATGCATTCAGCGGCGATGCGCTGATCGAAAAGGGTGCAACCGGACTTGAGGACATCCTCAAATTTTCCCCCGGGGTGACCACCGCAACCAGCACCGATGGGGAAAGCTCGCAGATTTCCTTCCGCGGCATTCGCTCGGAATCGGGCTCGTCACTGTTTGGCCGGACCTTTGGTCTGTTCTATGACGATGTGTCCCTGATCAACCCGACATTCCGCGG
>JBFKEC010000215.1:0-5885 GCA_041619315.1 Oceanococcus sp.
GTGCTGCACTACTACAGTTTCTGGACCACGCCGCCGATGATGCCGCGGCGCTATCGCACGCGGTTTTTCGCCGCGATGATGCCGCCCGGACAAGAACCGGTGGTGGATGCGGTTGAGCTTACCGAGCTGTGCTGGACCACCCCGCAGGCCATGCTGGAGCGCAGCCAGGATGGCGAGGTCGAACTGATTTTCCCGACCATCAAGGAACTCGAACGCTTGAGCCGTTATTCCAATGCGGATGAGGCCTGGGCGGGGCTTCAGCAGATTCAGGAGGTGCCGGAGATTCGTACCCGACACCGTCTGGAAAATGGCCGCCGCGTGCTCATTTTGATGCCCGGCGAGCCGGGCTATGAGGATTTGCCGGCCTGGTAGCGTGCTTACAGCAGTTTGAGTAGCAGGCTGACTGACAGCGCCAGCAACACCGCGGTACTCAGCACAAAAATGTTGAAGCGGACCAGCACCTTGTTGCTGGTGGCATGGACCAGGCTATGGACAATTCGCAGGCCGACGTACGCCCAGGCCAGAATCAGATTGACGCCGCTGCCTTGGCCAATCAGTGCCAGGGCCAACGCCGCAGCGTAGAAGATGGTCGGTTGCTCCATCAGATGGTTGTAATTGTCGGCTTTCCATTGCACTTCGGCCGGCAGTGCCGCGCCCAGGTCCTGGGTGCGCGGAAACTTTTGCGGGTGCATGCGCATACGCGACATGGTGGGCAGGCGGGTCAAGGCCAGCCAGCCCAGCATGATCAGCGACCACAGGATGAGTGTCGCGACCGGAAGCAGGATGGGCGATGCAGTGGGGATCGTCATCAGTGTGGTGCCATGTGAAAACAAGGACCCTGAGTCTGCGAGTTTTAGTTGGCGCGATCAATAACCTTGCCGCTACAGGTGCACGCGCTGGACTTGCGCCCCGTATGATCTGCGCCTGACCCGTTTGCTGTGCCGATTCATGCATGAACCCGATGTTGTAGTCATAGGTGGCGGTGCCGCCGGTTTGATGTGCGCGCTCAGTGCCGGGCGTCGCGGACGTCGCGTGTTGGTGATCGAACACGCCAATCGAGTGGGCAAGAAAATTCTCATGTCGGGTGGTGGGCGGTGCAATTTCACCAACCTGTACATCGAGCCTGAGCGTTACCTCTCGCACAACCCGAATTTCTGCCGCTCGGCGCTGGCGCGTTATACCCAATGGGACTTTATTGCCATGGTCGATGCCCATGGCATCGCCTGGCATGAAAAAGAGCTGGGCCAGCTGTTCTGCGATGAATCGTCCAAGCAAATTGTTGCCATGCTGCTGGCCGAATGTGCCGAGGCCAAGGTTCGGATCAGCACGCAGACACAGGTTCTGGACATCGTGCCGCAGGATTCGGGCTTTGCCCTGAGTACATCCGAAGGCCCGGTGCGTTGCGAATCGCTGGTGGTGGCCAGTGGCGGTCTGTCGATTCCCAAGATGGGCGCCAGCGGTTTCGGATTCGAGCTGGCCCGCAAGCTCGGCCATCAGGTCCATCCGACCCGGGCCGGGCTGGTACCGCTGACCTTGAGTGGGCGGCCGCTGGAGGACTACAAGCCGCTCGCCGGGGTGTCTCTGCCGGCGTCTGCACAATGCGCTGGCCAGGCATTCACCCAGCCGCTGCTGTTCACTCATCGCGGCCTGAGTGGGCCGGCCATACTGCAGATTTCGTCCTACTGGGAAAGTGGTGAGCCTCTTCAACTGGATTTATTGCCGGGGCGTGATGCAGCCGAGTGGTTGTGCGCGGCCAAAATGGCCGATGCCACACGTGGACTGGAACACATGCTGATGGAGGTGTTGCCGCGTCGTGTGGCGCAACGGATCAGTGAAATCCAGGGCTGGCGTGGGACCTTGCAGTCCTATCGAGATGCCGAGCTCAAGAACATCGGTGCGACGCTCAATCAGTGGCGAGTGCGGCCCAGCGGAACCGAAGGCTATCGCACGGCAGAGGTCACTTTGGGCGGTGTGGATACCCAGCAGCTGTCGTCAAAAACCATGGAATCGAGCCTGGTTTCAGGTCTCTACTTCATTGGCGAGGTGGTCGATGTGACCGGTCATCTGGGCGGGTTCAATTTCCAGTGGGCGTGGTCGTCAGCCCACGCCTGCGGGCAGGTGTGCTGAATCCGGCACAAACAAAAACGCCCGGCCGAGGCCGGGCGTTTGTATCAACGGCTTTGCTGTTTAGAGCAGACCACCCAGCAGGCCGCCGAGCAGATCATCAAGCAGACCGCCGAGCAGGTCGTCGACCACGTCGATGACAGCATCGGCCAGCGGCAGGCCCAGCAGGTTGCTGGTGTTGACCACGTTAGTCAGCATGTTGGTGACAGCCGTCGGGTCGGTAATCGCCAGAGCCTGAAGCAGTTCGACCGGGCTCATGTCCGAAGTGTCGCCGGTGAGGGCGGCAATCAACGAGCTGACCGGCAGGTCGGCTGCATCGATGACCAGCAATGAGGCGAGCAGGTCGGCAGGATCGTTGGCACCGTTGCCAATGATCGAACCGAGCACACCGGAGAGTGGGTCAGCACCGCCAAACACACTGGTGAATGCCGACTGCGCCGGGGTTACCGTGCTCATGATGCCGGTGGTGAATTCAGCCGGGATCACACCTGCCAGATCGCTACCAAAGCGTCCGGTCAGGGTCGTGATCAGAGTCTGAATCTGACCGCTGACATTGGACGGATCAGCGCCGGCTTCAGCGGCAGCGTCGTTGGCAGCATCGATATCGCTGGTTGGCACAACACCGGTCAGGACATTGTCCAGCAGGTTGGCAACCATGGTTTCAACGCCAGCCTGGGTGGTGGCGGCATCGAACGAGCCGATGGCACCCAACATGCCCTGTACATCACCCATGGTGTCAACCAGCGTGGTGAGGATCGAACCCATAACTGGTGCGTTGGACACGCCCAGCAGGTCGAGTTCGGTGGCCAGAGCGCTCAGATCCACGGCGGCAGTCAGTGCAGCCAGGTCCAGTTCTTCAGCTGCGGCCTGGGCAGCCAGCGTGTCAGCCAGGGTTTCCAGCGCAGCGACCACAGGCGCCAGCGGGGTGCCAGCAAACTGATCGTCGGTGAACGGGTTTTGCGGATGGTCTTCGTCACAGTTGCCGTCGCCATTGAGTGCGAACAGCATGTTTTCGATCTGACTGGCGAAGGATTCCAGAGAAGTCTGAACCTGAGCCGCGAGAACAGCCGGATCAGCAGTTGCGCCGGACTGGGCCAGTACGATGGCGGCGTCGGGGACATCGACCAGCGTATTAATGGCGTCGGCGGCGCAAACGGCGAAGCTGCTCAGCGGATCCGGCAGTTCTGGCGCTACCGTATCGGCGATGACAGCGGTGACGACGTCATCCTGGACCGGATCAAGCGGGCCGGAGACTTTGCCGTCAACCGGATCCGGTGATGCGCTAGGTGTTGGGGTTGCGGTCGGCGTCGGCGTGGCCGTCGCGGTTGGCGTGGGTGTTGGTGTGGGATTGGTCGAGGTACTGGTCGACGAGCTACTGCCACCGCATGCGGTGAACAGAACGGCACTACTGCACAGCAGGCCAAGGCCCAGTTTTTTCCCGAGACGAAGATCGGATGGTTGCATGATGACAGCTCCTTATTTAAACGGTTCGTCGCCCCACCCCCGGGGCGTGAGCCTCATTCAACAGCCGCGACCGTAAAGAAACTGTGAGTGTGTTCAGGCTTTTTCGCCCGGGCACAAAAAAGCCGCCGGATGGCGGCTTCGTCGTTTGTGCCTAGATGGAGCAGACCACAGGCCGGTAGGATGCCCTAACTGTCCTGCTCGTCTGCTGTTTGGCGAATCAGCATGTCATGGCGCATGGCCAGGGCATCCACGCTGTACTGTGGGCCCAGGAATGTGCGTCCATGGCTTTTGGCGTTGATTGCCGCGGCTTGCTGTCGGGTGCTTTCGTCCGCATCTTCACGCACATCCGCGGCAAGCCGAAGGTAACGCTCATTGTCAGCGCTCTTGGCCACTTCAAGATTGAGCACCAGGCCATCAAAGGTCGTCAGCGTGGCCTGACTCCAGGCCAGGTCGTCGGCGACGTCGCTGACCACGTCCTCAATCCGCAGGCTGGACAACGCCGCGCCAAGCCGATTGACGTTGGCCACGTTGAGCGCCTGGCCATCATCCGGGCTGGGTTCCAGGGTAAAGCTCGACTGCTCCGGATCGTCCTTGACGATGGCGTATTGCGGGCCATCCGCAGGCTTGACTGCAACACGTTGCACATCGCCACGCGGCACGCTGACCAACTGGGTATCCAGCCAGCCCACGATCACGCGCGGCAGGGTGATGCGCTGATCAATCTGCCACGACTGCGGATTGTCGAGCAGGCGCACGTAACTTCCGCTGGCGCCGGCCTTGCCGATGATGATGTCCAGCACCTGGGTGTCGCCGGCGTGTGCGGTCAACTGCACGGTGGTGTCTTCGGCCTGCTCAACAGCTTGCACACCCAATTGCGGGTATAACGCCTCCTGTGCGGTTTTGGCTTCCAGCATGCGCGCCTGGGCCAGCTTGCGCAGTTCCTTGCGCAAGGCCTGGATGTCCGCCGGGTAGTTGTCGCGCTCACGCACCACCCATAAACCTTGCTCAGCGCTCAGTGTCACGCTTGAAGCACCGGCCGGGTGGATGGTTACGCTGTCAATGTCGGCCAGTTGCTCGGACAGTCCGGCAACCAGCAGTTCGCCTTCACTGACGCCAAAGCGCTGCTGTTCGCGGTGGCTGGCAAACCATGCCGCGGCACTGAGCGCAGCGGCGGCCAGAATCAGAACATGCAACTTGTTCACGCGCGACCTCCTTTGCGGCGCAGGCCCAGCAGCAGTGCCATGATCACGATGATCAGAGGCACCAGCCCGATGTTGACGAATTTCAGCGTGCCTTCGAGCCGGTCGATGTCCTTGTTCAGGCTGTGGCGAACTTCACGCAGTTCTTTGCGGGTGCGCAGTTGCTCGTCACGAAAACCTTCGATCTCGGCTTCCTGTTCCGGCGTGAGGGTCAACAGATTGCCCTCACCGGTCTGCAGTTCAGACAGCTTGCGTTCGGTTTCGCGCAACTTGTCCTGCAGGCGTTCTTCGTGGGCACGGAAACGCGCATCCGCTTCGCGTTTCATGTCATCGACCAGGGTAAACGGGCGGGTATAGCCGGCCCGGCTCTTGATTCCGATGACATCGGAAGAGCCCAGCAGGTTGTCCGCGGCGTTGACCAGGAAGTCACCGTTGCCGGCAAACGGCGAGGCGATCTGCTGGCCCATGAAGTTCTGAACCTGGACCCAGAAGCGGTTGGTCAGCATGTCGGTGTCGGCCACAACAATCACGTTGATCGGCGTCGAGGATGCGCTCAGGTGTGCGCTGTTGTCGATGTCGGCAGGCGGCTCATCGCCATAGGCGCTGCTGGCCGGCCCGTGCAGCCGGGCGGCGATGGTGTAGGTCTCACCGCTGGGGCTGAAGCCGGACATCAACTGCTCGGGACGCGTGCCGGGCTGAACTTTGAACGCTGGAATCGGGGCGGCCCGATCACTGGACACCACCAGCGGGGTGAACGTTGTGGTCGCACCTTCGCGGGCACTGAGAATCCCGGCATAGCCGAAGTTCATGCTGTCCAGGCCCTGGGTGATCACGTCATCGGCGTCGAAATGGGCGCTGTCCAGGCCGAGCATACCGATGTGATACGCCGATTGACCGGCTCCGGTCTGGACCTGCAGTGCGGCCGCACCGTCACCCAGAATGTCGCCACTCATGTCAACGCCCCAGGCTGCGAACAAGGGCTCCAGATTGGAGTTCGGGCCTGGCCCATCCGCCATCGCTGCCATGCCGCTGGGGGCTGCGGTTTCGGCGAACGGATCCACGAACACCAAAGCGTTGCCGCCGCCGAGTACGAACTGA
>JBFKEC010000216.1:0-5875 GCA_041619315.1 Oceanococcus sp.
GTACTGCGCAGGTTTTGTTTGATCGCAGCCGCATTGCGGTCACAACCGCGATGTGTGCGACTGGCGCGTTCGGCAAAACGCCTGTGCAAGCGCACCTTGTCGTCAAAGTCCTGCATCAATTGTTGGGCGCTGCGCGTTCCTGCCAGTTGCGCCGCCAGTGCCCGGCTTGCAGAACGTATGCTGCCCTTGCCCGCTCCATCTCCACAGGCCAGGGCGCGTCCGCCAAGTTTTGCGTTGTGCCAGAACTGATACTCAGCCTGTGACAAAGGCTCAGCGGCACTGACCTGGCCAGGCAGCAAGCAAAGCAGAAACAGCAAAGCGGGCAAATATTTCATGTGCAAACAATAATTCCTGGCACATCAAACGAAAAGTCACGCGGGCAAAAAAAGCCCCGCAACGAGGCGGGGCATAAACATCTCAGTGGTATGTCACACCGGCGCGCAGGCCAGTATGTAATGCCGACTTACTGCTTGGCACCTTGAGGAAAGGTATTCAGCAGAAGATTGGGCGTGCCGACATTGGCCGGACTGCGAGCGACCTTGCCCACGGTAGCGTTGCTGATCAGTGCTGCAGCTACGTCTGCTGAAGTCAGGCTGGGGGTTTCGCCCAAGATCAACGCTGCGGCACCAGCAACATGTGGTGAGGCCATCGATGTGCCACTGAGATTCGCCGTTCCGCTATTGTTCGCATAATCGGCTGAAACGATGCTGGAGCCAGGCGCATAGATGTCTACGCAGGTTCCATGATTACTGAAGCTGGATTCCGAGTCGTCACTCGCGGTGGAGGCCACGGTCACAGCTTCCGGAGCGCGTGCCGGCGACGAATTGCAGGCATCGCCGTCGTCGTTGCCTGCAGCAACAACCGGGAGCACGTTGGCATGGAACAGATTGGCAATCGCCTGATCTTCGGCATCAGATGCTCCACCGCCCAGGCTGAGATTGACCACAGCGGGGTATTCGGCATTTTCAGCCACCCATTCAATCCCTGCGATCACCGCAGAGCCAGTACCCGAGCCTGCGCAATTGAGCACACGCACTGCATGCAACGTGGCCTGCTTGGCTACGCCGTACTGGGTGCCCGCCGCAGTGCCAGCGACGTGCGTGCCATGGCCATTGCAATCCTGCCAGTCATTCGGGTCCACTTCACCGCCGAGCAGATCCAGCGGCAACAGGCCACCGAGCAAACCGCCCAGCAAGCTGTCGAGCGGACCTGAGCTGACGAAATTCTGACCAGCGCCGACACGGCCGGTGAATTCCTGATGGTCAGGATTGATACCGGTATCAATCACGTACACATGCACATTGGCACCCGCACTGTTGACATATTCATAGGTGCCGTCGAGCGGAAGGTCGCTTTCGTCGATACGATCCAGACCCCAGACCGGGCTACTTTGCACCGCGCCGGCCTGAATCACGCGATCCTTTTCAACCGATTTGATCAGCGGCAGAGATTCCAGCAAATCAACCTGACGGGGGGTCAGTGCGGCGGCAAAGCCCTGCAACACCGTATCGTATTCAAACAACGCATTACCCAGGCCCAGGGTACCCAGCAGCGAGCCGGTCAGGCTGCTTACGCTTTCACCCAGCGGCAGCTGATCGTTGAACTGAACGATGTATACATCCTTGTTGTTGCCGCCAAACAGTCCTGCGCTTGCCGATGCAGCAACGCCCATCATCACAGCGCCGGAAATGGCCCGAGTCAATGTTTTCAAAGTTGAACCCCACTTGATATTGGTTTGTACACGTGCCCGCTGCGATGCAGCTTTCCCTGTACAGCCAAGCCGCCATCCCGGTGACGAGGCTGTCGAACACGAGTGCGGTCGATCCTATAGCGCCATGCAGGGCTTGTATGTAGCGCTGGAAGTAGACCTGTGTAGTGATTGCCCTACATGATTTTGGCGTATCTTATGCGCTGCCTGACGGAGCTGGAGAGGCTGTTGATTCGACTCATGAGCGTGGATGATCACAAGATCATTCACCGTGCAATTTCACAGATGGCGAGCAACGCCAACGACATTGTTGTGGTTGGCGAAGCCAGCACGGGTGAAGAGGCTATCGACTACATCGAAGCCTTGCGCCCAACCATCATCCTGATGGATCTGAACATGCCGGGTATTGGTGGCATCGAGGCGACCGAACGCATCACCGCCGAACACCCGCATATCGAGGTCATTATTGTCTCCGCGCATACGCATGAGCCTTATCCCTCAAGAGCTTTTGCTGCGGGCGCTTCGGGTTTCTTGTGCAAGGACTGCGAAGAAGTCGAAATGCTCAAGGCCATCCGTCGCGTGCACAACGGAGGACGCTATATTTCGGCCGAAATCGCCGGCGATCTGTCTGCCCGTCTGGTTGGTGGTGTCGCACGATCTCCGTTCGACGAACTGTCCGAACGGGAAATGTCAGTGGCCCTGAAAATTACCGCTGGCCACACCACCCAGCGTATTGCCGACATGCTGGAAATCAGTCCCAATACGGTCAGCACCTACCGCCGGCGCATTTACGACAAACTCGCCGTGTCCAATGATGTGGAACTCACCCTCGCGGCCTTTCGTCACGGTCTGGTCGGCGACGTGCTGGACTCCTGAACCTCACAGGATATAAGGCACTATTGCTTTGCGCTGCAGCGGGTAGTTGTCGAATTTATTCTTGTACCAGCGATGGTTCTGCAGCGCGCGTGGCACCAGGTTGGCTGCGGTCAGCAGCACGAATGCCAGCCCCGCCCATGACCATGTGGCGACGCTCCAACCCAGCCAGATGGTGATCTCGCCGAGATAGTTGGGGCAACTGATGCGCTCATACAGCCAGCCACGTGGGATCTTGTAGCCGCCCTCGCCTTCGTCCCGCAGCGCGGCCAACATCGCATCAGCTTTGCGGTTGATATGCCAGCCAAGCGCGAATATCAGCAGCCCGACAATAAAACGCGGATCGGTCAGCCAGTCGTTGGAATAGTCCGCGCGTATGCTGCTCCAGGTCAGTATCGATGCGTTCAGAAAAGCGATCACCGCATTGGTTGCCAGCGACATCAGCGGAATACTCGCCGGTGTGGTCTGTCCCGGCTTGACCCGAATACGCAGCGGGAAAATAAATGTCCGCTGAAAGTAATGAACCTGCCACATCGCAAACAGAATGAGCGGGGCCAGGTCCCAGGCTTTTTCACCATAAAAAAAGATCAAGGCAAACCCGACTGATGAGGGCATTTCCATGATGACCCATGACCAGCGGGTTGGAATGCCCGGCCCCCAGACTGCACTGCGGCCCTGTGCGTGACGCCCATAGGCGGCCGGCATCAGCAGCAGGCCTGCAAAAATCAAAGGGCACAGCACAAACGTGGCGAACAAAAGGTAGTGGTGCCACATCGCCGCATCGGCGTTCAACATGGATGTCTCCTCAAGCACTGTTGCTGGACAGTGTATCGCCCTCACGTCAGCGCCGCGCAAGGGTGCTTTGTCGCCAATAGGCGACGTTTTCTTTGTTCAATGAATCAATAGCTTGCGATGGATTTCAAGCGCATGCATCGGTTGTGCGGCAATGCACAACGGCGCCACGCCCTAACGTCGCCAATCAGCAACAGTATTCATTGTGCTGACCACAAAAGCGCCTGTGTGGCCATCAAACCTAAAACCTAAGTTATTGATCCAGCGCATATTTCGAAAATCTGGCACACAAATCGCCCATTTTCCGGGAAACCATAAAGGGAACACATTCGATGAAGCGCTCAATATTGATAGCGATGACTGGATTGGCACTGACCAGCCTTGCCGCCTGCCAGGACCAGGCAGATGCACAAGCGGCCTGCGCCAATTGCGGTGAGATCGAATCGATCACGCCGCTGACGGTTAAGGGTGAGCCGCGCGCCGGCGCAGCCCTTGCCGGTGCCGTGATCGGCGGGATTGTCGGGCACCAGTTCGGCAGTGGCTCTGGCAATGACGCGGCCACCGCTGCGGGCGCCGTGGGTGGCGCCGTGGCGGGCAGTGAAATTGACCGCCAGCGCAACGCCACAACCCGCTACGAAATTGTCGTACGCATGACCTCTGGCGAACGCGTTGACCTTACCCAGGGCGACATCAGCGGCCTGAGTGTCGGCGACGAGGTCAAAGTCCAGGGTTCCAGCATCGTCCCTGTCTCCTGATTCCAACCCTGTAACGAGGACACCCATGAACACCAAGCACGCATTGACGCTGGCCTGCCTGACAAGTGCAGCCCTGTTTGCACCCGCAAGTGCGATCGCCCACAACTACAACTATGTCGAAGGTGGCTTCATTGATCGCGACCTCGAGAACGAGAGCGACAGTGGCCTGCGCATAGCCGGTTCAGTGGCAATTGCACCGCAGTTTGCCCTGTTCGGCGAATTCTCCGATGTTGGCGAACTTGAACAGCTGACCTTTGGCGGCCTGTATCACCAGGCATTGCAGCATGACCTTGATGCCTACGGCGGGCTGTCGCTTGAGATGGTCGACGCCGGCCGCTCAGATGACACCGGCATTGGCTTGCGCGCCGGTCTGCGCTGGACCGCGCCTGATGCGCGCTTTGAGGTCAACCCGGAAATTCGCCATTTCGATGCCTTTGATGAAGGCGTGACCTCCTTGCGCGTAGCTGGCTATTTCGCCATCGCCCGCCCCTTTGATCTGCAGCTGGCGCTGCAGACCGGTGACGATGACCGCTTTGAAGCGGGCGCCCGATACAACTTCTAAGCACTGGATATACACATGAAAACACAGATACGAAACCTAACCGCGGCGAGCGTAAGCCTGTTGCTACTCAGCGCTTGTGCGAGCACGCCCACCGCTGATGAAAGCAACACCTACAGCGCCGAACAGCAAGCGCAGCCCACGCCGAGCGGCCTGCAAGGTCAAGCTCAAGGCAGCAACAGTGCTGCGGATCCACGTGCACTGAGCAGTGAGCAGCAGGCCCTGTTGCAACAGACGCGTCTGTTGTTTGATTTTGATCAGGCCGGATTGCGCCCTGACCATCAGGCCGTGCTCAATGCCCACGCCAAGCATCTGCTGGCCAACCCGAACCTCAAGATCACCCTTGAAGGCCACGCTGACGAGCGTGGCACGCGTGAATACAACCTGGCACTGGGTGAGCGCCGCGCCATGAGCGTTGAGGATGCGCTGATGATTCAGGGGGTTTCCCGCGAGCAGCTGCGCACCACAAGCCTGGGTGAAGAAGACCCGGTGGTATACGCGCAGAACGAGCGCTCGTATCAGCAGAACCGTCGCGTTGAGCTGAAGTATCACAACGACATGCAGACACAGGCCAACTGAGGCTTGTATAACTCTGAGCAAAAGAAAAGCCGCGCTTCAGCGCGGCTTTTTTTATGCCGAATCGGCGGCCGCGTCACGTTTGAACGTGGCCGGCTCAACTCCGTGCTTTTTGAGCAACTTGTAGAAGTCAGTGCGGTTGCGCTCAGCCAGGCGTGCCGCCTGACTCACATTGCCATCACTGAGCTCCAGCAAGTCAATCAGATATTTTCGCGTGAACTCTGCACGCGCGTCATCAAACGAGGCCACCGCTTTGACTTCCGCCTTTTGCCCCAGGGCATCCTGCACCTGAGCCAGGCTGATGACCCGACCAGGCGCCAGCGCTACACACTGTTCAACCACGTTGAACAATTGACGCACATTGCCAGGCCACGGCACAGACACCAACAGTTCAACCGCGTCAGGTGAAAAAACCCGGCGCGCGGCCCCGTTGCGTACCAGCTGATTGAGCTGGTGCGCGAGCAGCAACGGAATGTCTTCGCGACGCTCATCCAGCGATGGCACCGCCAGTTGCACGACATTCAATCGGTAGAACAGGTCTTCACGAAAATCCCCCGAGTCGACCAGCGCCTGCAAATCACGGTGGGTTGCCGACAACACGCGCACATCCAC
>JBFKEC010000217.1:0-5842 GCA_041619315.1 Oceanococcus sp.
GCTTTGTACTTTTCCTGCTGGACTGCCTCTGGATTGGGCCGTGGCAACTGCAAAAAACTGTGGCCAACTGGCGACAACGGGCTCGGCGTTGCGCGCCCAGGGCGCTGTGGGGCGCGACATTGTGTGCGCGGGGGCTCTGTCCGCAATCTGCGACAGTCAGCCTGATCAAGGCGTCTGCACCACCGACCAGGCTGCGATCAACCGTTCCAGCGACCAGGCGGCATTGGCCGGGCTGGTCGAGGGCAGACGCTGAGCCGGCACGCTGTCGAGCTGTGAGAAGTGGCGCCGGAAGCAGGTTTCGGCAGTGGCGCCGTTGAAGTACAGCCGCGTGATACTTGGGTATTGGGCGAGCAGGTGATCAATTCGGTTGGGGATTTCGCTGTCGTTGCGAATGGCCGCATCGGCGCTGCCGGGGCGCACACAACTGGCCAGCACATCCCACACGGCAAGGTCGTGATCCAGCAGGTGGGCGACACGCTGCGAGTAGGGCGCCTGGGCATCGCCATCGAACAGGGCGGCAATCAGCGGCCAGAAGCGGTTGCGGGGGTGGCCATAATATTGCTGCTGTTTGAGCGATTGCACGCTCGGCATCGAGCCCAGAATCAGTATGCGCGGCGTTGCCGGAAGCAGCGGCGCAAAGCTATTGACGGGTTGCTGTGCTGGAGTGCTCATCAGCGCTTTGCCACAATGTCGCCATTCATTCAGCGTTGCGGATCAACACGATGCATCAATCCATGGGAGTCCACGCCCGGGCGTTCTTTGTGGCCATGTGTGTGGAGCTTGGATTGTACGCGGCGTATTTGTCGTGGGGTCTGCATCTGGGGCGTGATCCGGCTGCGCTGGTTATGCGTATTGCGCTGATTTTTATCGGGATTCGTGCGGTTCTGGTGGGCGCCAATTTTTTCCAGACCTGGCGCGCTCGCGCGCCCTCGGCGCCGCAGCATCAACTCAATCTGGTGAGAGCGCTGTGTTTGTACCTGAATGAGTTGTACGCGGCCATGCGCACGTATCCCTTTTATTTTGCGCTGGAATCCTGGCTGGTGCCGAGCGCACCTGAGCCGGGTTTGCCGCATCGCGGGCCTCCGATCGTGCTGATTCCAGGGTTTCTGTGCAATCGCGGATATTTCGGGCGCTTTCGTCGTTACTTGCGCACCCACGGCTATGGCAATGTCTGGGCGGTCACGCTGGAGCCGGTATTCGGCAGTATCGATGACAATGCCGCTCAGCTAGACCGGTTGATTGAGCAGATATGCGCAAGCACCGGGGCGGACAAGGTTGTGCTGATCGGTCATAGCATGGGCGGGGTGGTGATTCGCGCCTATCTCGACAAGCTGGGCGGCGCGCGCAGAGTGGCTCGGGCCATCAGTCTGGGGTCGCCCTTTGGCGGGACAGTGCTGGCCAAGGGGCCTGCGTCACTGGGTGAAAATCTTCGTCAGATGAGCATCGGCAGTGACTGGCTGAAAAGCTTGTCCGCTTTCGAGCAGCGCCCGTGCCCGGTGCCGTTCACGGCAATCTGGTCGCCACATGACAGCATTGTTGCGCCGCAGACCGGCAGCCGGGTGTCCGAGACGTACGGTCAGAGCATTGCCCTGGCGGGGGTGGGTCATATGGAGATGATTGTGTCGCCACGCGTCATGCGTGAGGTGGTGGCGGTGCTGGATCAGGATGCCGCAGCATGATGCGACGCCTGTTACTTGGCGCGGTCTTGCTGGTGCTTTTGGCGCTCGCCCTGATCGGGGCCAGCAATGTGCTGGTGGTGTGGCGCGCAGGGGATTTGGCCGCAAGCCCTGATGCGGCTGCGCCCTTTGAGGTGGCGCTGGTGCTGGGGACCAGTCAATGGTCTGTCGAAGGTCGCCCCAATCGACACTTTGCCGGGCGCATGGATGCCGCGGCGGCACTTTTTCATGCGGGCAAGGCGCGTCATATCCTGGCCAGTGGGGCCAACCCCGAGATCTACTACAACGAGCCACAGCGCATGTTTGAGGCGCTGGTTGAGCGCGGCGTGCCGGAAGATGTGATCACCCTGGATTTTGCCGGTCGCCGTACGCTGGATTCGGTGGTCCGGGCCCATCGGGTATTCGGGCTGGAACGGTTTACTGTGGTTTCACAGCCCTATCACTTGTATCGCGCGCTCTACCTGGCGCGCGCTTATGGTTTGCGGGTGCAGGGCGTGGCCGCGGCGCAGCCACCGCTGGCAGAGCGCTGGCGGCTCGAGCTGCGCGAAGTGATGGCGCGGCTACTGGCGGTGCTGGATGTGCACGTCTTGCACACTGACGCCGAGGTCCTGGGCGAGCCGGAGCCGATCGAGCTTTAGCCATTCAGGGTATGCCGACGCATGACTTTTTCTTCACGCCGGCTTCACATTTTTGCCAATAGTCTTGAGCCATGCCGCCGGGTGTTCGTCCCGCTGGTATGGTCTCCCACCCCCACCCCTGGGGATTGCGCCCGCGTCTTTCTGCGGGCGTTTTTTTACCTGTCGTCTTTGGCTTCGAGAAAATCGCCGATGAGGCGACCGGTTTCAGCCGGCGCGTCGAAATGAAGCATGTGGCCGGCGCTGTCGATGCTCACGTGTTTGCGCTGGCTAAAGCAGGCCAGGCGTTGTTCGCGGATGGCGTTCTTGCCCATTTTGGCCAATGCCGAGTTGCCGGCGTCAATCAGCAAGGTTGAGGCGCTGACCTGGCGAAAAATCGCTTTGGCTTCCTCATCGCGGTAGAGCAAGGGGCCGCGCTGGCGATGATGGCTGTCGCCGAGCAGGCGGTATTGTCCATCGTCCTGGCGGGTACTCCAGCATTCGGCCACGAAGCGCGCGCCGGCCTCATCCAGGCCCGGCTGACGTTTGGCAATGCGCGCCGCCAGCGCCTCAATGTCGGGGTAGAGTTTGTCCGCCGCCGGGCTGCGCAGTTCATCCAGCCAGTTGCGCAATTGACCCGGGGCCCGCTCGGGCTCGGCCTGAGGCAGATAAAAGCCGTCCAGCAGCACCAGTCGGCGGACCCGTTGTGGGCGCACGCCCGCATACAGTGCGGCGACCTGTGAGCCCATGCTGTGACCGATCAGGTCGACTGGCTGCTCGGGCGAGAGCTGATCCAGCAGCAAGTCGAGATCAGCCACATAGTCATAGAACCAGTAAGTGTCGCCGACATGCTCGGACAGCCCGAAGCCACGTTGGTCCGGGGCGGCAATGTTCCAATGAGTCGGCAAATGATCTACCAGTCGCTGCCAGGTCGCGGACAGATCCAGCCAGCCATGCAGAATCACCCGCATGGGTTCGCCTGAGCCGTCCCAGTGGCGCACATGCATGCGGAAGTTGCGGACCCGGTAGTGCTGCGAGCGTGCGGATCGGGAAATTGCGCGAGGGCTGTTCATCGGTGGCCTGATCGGTGCGGGTTGCTCATCATGTCTGATCAGGTGAGGCTTTGGAAATGCCTGATTCTCCAGCGCTATTGCTGGCTTGGTAGAGGCGTGGGGTGACCTGATCCATGGCACGCATGCAAATCGCGGGCGCCTTCGATACACTTCAGCTCATCTTATGAGTAGCTCCCCGATGTCGACGCCCGCGCCTCTCGAATTCAAGGGGCGCATGATGGGTATTTCCGTCCTGCGCATCCTTAACAATGATCTGGAAGAACTGTCCGATTACCTGAAGAATCAGGTCAACAAGGGCAACGGCTTGCTACGCGAGCTTCCGGTGGTTCTGGATATCGATGTGCAGATCATTGATGTGGATGGTCTGCTGGATGTGCTGCGCAAACAGCACATCACCGTGCTTGGCGCCTATCGCACGGCGGCCTCGATGGAAGCCGCAGTGCGCCGTACAGGCTTGCCGGTTATCCTTGAGCAGAAACGTGGTCAGGCCGAGCCGGCCCCAGCACCTGCCGAGCCGCCTGTTGCCGCGCAGCCGGAACCTCAGTCACCCGTGCCGGCTGCTTCGGATGCGCCGCTACAGATGGTGGAATCGCGCTTGATTACCGCACCGGTTCGTTCCGGTCAGCGAATCTATGCGCGCAATAGTGATTTGATCGTGACTGCCCAGGTCAGCGCCGGGGCTGAAATTATCGCCGATGGCTGCATCCATATTTATGGCAGCTTGCGTGGTCGTGCCATAGCAGGCGCGCAGGGCGATGAAAGCGCACGCATTTTCTGTCGTGATCTGCAGGCCGAATTGCTGGCTATCGCAGGTCGCTACAAGGTTGCCGATGATATCGGCGACGCAGTACGTGGCCGACCCGTCCAGATTTACCTGGATGGTGAGAAATTGTGTGTTGACCCATTGAATTGAGGAGAAGGACTCCGTGGCCAAGATTATTGTGGTGACCTCCGGCAAGGGTGGTGTCGGCAAGACAACCACCAGTGCCTCTTTTGCCTGTGGTCTGGCCCAGCGCGGACACAAGACCGTCGTCATCGATTTTGACGTGGGCTTGCGCAACCTGGATCTGATCATGGGCTGCGAGCGCCGTGTGGTCTACGACTTCGTCAACGTGATTCACGGTGAGGCCAATTTGCGCCAGGCCCTGATCAAGGACAAGCGTTTCGACCATCTCTACATCCTCGCCGCCTCGCAGACCCGCGACAAAGATGCATTGACCCAGGATGGTGTGGGCAAGGTTCTGGACGAACTGGCCAAGGATTTCGACTACATCATCTGCGATTCCCCGGCCGGTATCGAAAAAGGCGCCATGTTGGCCATGCACTTTGCCGACGAGGCGCTGGTCGTGACCAACCCGGAAGTGTCCTCGGTACGCGACTCGGATCGCGTGCTCGGCATTCTGCAGTCCAAGACCAAGCTGGCCATCGAAGGCAAGGGCGTCAAAGAGCATCTGGTGCTGACGCGCTATTCGCCGCAGCGCGTCGCCCAGGGCGAAATGCTGTCGGTGGATGATGTTCAGGAGATTCTGGCGGTGGATCTGCTCGGGGTGATTCCGGAATCGCAGTCCGTCCTCAATAGCTCCAACGCCGGCCTGCCGGTGATTGCTGAACCCGATGCCGACGCCGGACAGGCCTACAGCGACGTGGTTGATCGTTTCCTCGGCGAAGACAAGCCGATGCGTTTTCTCAGTGCCGAGAAGAAAGGCCTGCTGGGCCGTTTCTTCGGGAGCTAATCATGGGCCTTCTGGATCTGTTTCGCGCCAACGAGAAGAAAAGCGCGAGTGTCGCCAAAGAGCGTTTGCAGCTGATCGTGGCTCATCGCCGCGCCGGCAACATGGAGGCGCCGGTGTTCCTGCCCAAGCTGCAGGAAGATCTGCTTGCGGTGATTCGCAAGTACGTCCAGGTGTCCGATGATGCGGTCAAGATCGATGTTGAGCGCGATGGCGACATGGATGTGCTGGAGCTCAATATTATCGTGCCGGACAGCCGCGACTGAGATACTGCCGCCTCAATCAGTGGCTGTTTTCCAGCCACTGATTGAGGGTCAACTGGCCTAGCACCTCGGTGCGGGCCGTCGAAAGTTGCCCGGCCAGTTCGCGCGCGCGTTGGTGGACGTCGCCACCCTGGCGATGAATCACGCTGCGTGCATCCACCCGATTGAGCAAGTCGGCCAGTGCCGCGCGCCCCATGTCGAGTCCCGGTAGCAGCGTGCCTTCCGTGGTTTCGGCGAGCAATTCGCAATTCAGCAAGTCATTGATCAGAGGGTTCACCAGATCCGGTGGCGCTCCGCTTTGGCGTGCCAGTTCGGCCGGTTTGAGGCCATGGCTGGCCTGATTGAAGCGGCTCTGCACCAGGCCTAGCAAGGTCAGGATCAGCATGTCGCGGGTACTTCCCGATGCTTGCGCGTGACGGCGCACGCGGGTGAGGTATTCCGGGTGCTGCATGAAGAACGCGATCTGACAGCCGGTAAGCAGGATCA
>JBFKEC010000218.1:0-5837 GCA_041619315.1 Oceanococcus sp.
AACCGCAACCAGGTCATCGGTGAAGTTGCCTTCGTCATCCAGCTGGGCGTTAGCCTGGGCGATGACGTAGCGACCTTCCTCGATAGCCGACAGATACTCGATATCGCTGGTCACTTTGCCGTCGGTTACCCGGCGATACGGGGTTTCCAGGAACCCGTATTCATTGGTCCGCGCATATACCGACAAGGAGTTGATCAGACCGATATTCGGGCCTTCCGGCGTTTCAATCGGACAAATACGACCGTAGTGAGTCGGATGCACGTCACGCACTTCAAAACCAGCACGCTCACGCGTCAGACCACCCGGGCCAAGCGCCGATACACGACGTTTGTGGGTCACTTCCGACAGCGGATTGTTCTGATCCATGAACTGCGACAGCTGCGAGGAACCAAAGAATTCCTTGACCGCAGCAGCAACCGGCTTGGCATTGATCAAATCCTGCGGCATCAAGCCTTCGGATTCGGCCAGGGCCAGACGCTCACGCACAGCGCGCTCAACCCGAACCAGACCGGTGCGGAAGGTGTTCTCGGCCATCTCACCCACGCTACGCACGCGGCGGTTGCCAAGATGGTCAATGTCATCCGTCTGGCCAATACCGTTACGGATATTGATCAGTTCCTGGATCACGTCGAGGATGTCGTCATGGGTCAGCACGCCAGGCCCGGTGACTTCGTCACGGCCAAGACGGCGGTTGAACTTCATGCGACCCACTGCCGACAGATCGTAGCGTTCTTCCGCGAAGAACAGATTGTCGAACAGACCTTCGGCAGCTTCCTTGGTCGGCGGCTCACCTGGGCGCATCATGCGGTAGATTTCAACCAGCGCTTCCAAACGGGTGCGGGTCGGATCAATACGCAGGGTTTCGGAAACGTACGGGCCTTTGTCCAGATCGTTGACGTACAGCGTATCGATCTTGTCGATACCAGCCTTGCGCAGCTCCACGATCAGCTCTTCGGTCAGCTGTGCGTTGGCCTCGGCAATCACTTCACCGGTATCGCCGTCGATGATCGACTTGGCCAGACTCTTGCCAAGCAAATAGGTGTCAGGCACTTCCAGGCTGTCGAGCCCAGCTTCGGCCATCTTCTTGATGTGACGCTGGGTGATACGGCGGCCTTCCTCAACCAGCGTTTCGCCCCCGGCCTTGATGTCGAAGGCAGCGAGTTCACCGCGCAGGCGTTCCGGAATCAGCTCCAGACGCGCGCCTTCATCCGACAGCAAGAAGGTGTTGGTTTCGTGGAAACGCGCAAGAATCTGCTCATCGTCCATTTCCAGAGCACGCAGCAGGATCGATACCGGCAGTTTGCGGCGGCGATCGATACGTACATACACCAGATCCTTGGGATCGAATTCGAAATCGAGCCAGGAACCACGGTAAGGAATGATACGTGCGGAGTACAACAGCTTGCCGGAGGAATGCGTCTTGCCCTTGTCATGGTCAAAGAACACACCCGGACTGCGATGCAGCTGGGACACCACGACACGCTCGGTGCCGTTGATGATGAACGTACCGTTACCCGTCATCAGGGGCAGTTCGCCCATGTAGACTTCCTGCTCGCGCACGTCCTTAACACGCTTTTCTTTGCTTTCCTTGTCGTAAATGACAAGGCGCACTTTGACGCGTAGGGGCGCAGAGTAGGTCATGCCGCGGACACGGCATTCTTTTTCATCGAACGTCGGCTCGCCTAGGCGGTAGCTAACGTATTCCAGCGCGGCGCTGCCTGAGTAGCTTTCCATTGGGAAAACCGAACTCAGAGCACCATGCAGGCCGATGGCCTCACGGGAGCGGGGTTTGGTATCCCGCTGCAGAAAATTCTTGTAGGACTCGATCTGAGTCGCCAGCAAAAACGGCACGTCGAGCGGCGCAATGCGCTTGCCAAAATCCTTGCGGACGCGCTTTTTCTCGGTGAACGAGTAGGCCATCTGTAACCTCAGTCTTCAGACTAGAATCGCGCGAATGCGCGAATAAACAGCAAAAGGCCGGTGGCAAACGCCACCAGCCTTGTTACCGGTTTTAATGAAGAGAACCGGATTCAAAGTCAGGCTTATTTCAGCTCGACTTTAGCGCCAGCTTCTTCCAGCTGCTTCTTGATGTCTTCGGCTTCGGCCTTGGCCACGCCTTCCTTCAAGGTGGAAGGTGCGCTTTCAACCGCTTCCTTGGCTTCTTTCAAGCCCAGGCCGGTAACACCACGGACGGCCTTAATGACCGAAACCTTGTTGTCGCCGAAGCTGGCCAGAACGACATCAAATTCGTCCTTCTCTTCTTCTGCGGCAGCATCACCACCAGCAGCGCCGCCAGCAGCAGCAACAGCCACCGGTGCAGCAGCAGAAACGCCGAACTTTTCTTCCATCATGGACACGAGTTCCACCACGTCCATTACGGACATTTCGGCGATCGCGTCGAGTACTTCTTCTTTAGACAGTGCCATTTTCAATAACTCCTAATATCGGTATCCAAACGAGGGTCACGCAGCCTGCTTCTGATCGCGTACCGCGGCAACGGCGCGAGCGGCCTGGGCCACCGGTTCGTTGAGCGTACGGACGAACTTGCTGATCGGTGCCTGCAAGACACCGGCAAGAATCGCCAACGCCTGTTCGCGAGTCGGCAGATCAGCCAGACGTGCAATGTCCGACGCCGGAAGCAGTTGGCCGCTGACGGATACCGCCGTGACCTTCAATGCCTCGTTTCCCTTGCTGAAATCTTTGATGACGCGTGCAGCCGCGCCCGGATCTTCCATAGAAAATCCGAGAATCACCGGACCAACAAATGCATCGTTCATGCATTCGAAATCGGTACCGGCAACAGCACGCTTCGCCAACGAGTTCTTGACCACTTTCAAGAATGCTCCGCCCTCACGCGCCTTAGCGCGCAGAGTGGTCATCTGTTCAGCAGACAAGCCTCGATATTCCGCAACCACGGCTGAATGAGCATCAGCTGCGACCGCGTTGATTTCGGCAACGAGGGCTTTCTTGTCTTCAAGCCTGAGAGCCATAATTCCCTCGGTGTGACAGTTGCAACAAAAATGTCGGCAACTGATCCTTGGATCGGTTACCAACCCCTACGGCGTCCCGCAAGCGGGAGTACCATCTGCGCAGGCCAGGAATTGCTTCCCATTTGTTCCCTTGCGGGTACCTGCGGTCTTTGACGGCGCAGCAGCAACTGCCACGTCGCAAAGTCCTTTAAGCGCCAATCGCAAACCGCGAATGGCGCCTGATTCATTTCGCCTTAGCCCAGCGCGCTGACATCAACGGCAACGCCAGGACCCATGGTCGTGGACAACGTTACCTTCTGCATGAAGATGCCCTTGCTCGAACTCGGCTTGGCTTTCTTCAGATCAGCAATCACGGCGTTCAGGTTTTCAGCCAGAGCCTGAGGCTCAAAACCAATGGAACCGATCGCGCAATGAATGATGCCGTTCTTGTCGGTGCGGTAACGCGCCTGGCCAGCCTTGAAGTTCTTGACCGCGGTTTCCACATCCGGCGTCACCGTGCCGACTTTCGGGTTCGGCATCAGACCGCGCGGGCCCAACACTTTGCCGAGTTGACCGACGATGCGCATCGCATCCGGCGAGGCAATCACGACGCTGTAGTCGAAATTGCCCGATTTGAACTCTTCAGCAAGTTCGTCCATGCCCACGGCATCCGCGCCGGCGGCCTTGGCCTTCTCGGCGTTTTCACCCTGGGTGAACACAGCAACCTTGACGGCCTTTCCGGTACCGTGCGGAAGCACGGTGGAGCCACGCACAGCCTGATCCGATTTACGCGGATCAACACCGAGGTTGACGGCCACATCGACCGACTCGGAGAACTTAACTGTGGCACATTCCTTGAGCAGGCTGATCGCCTCATCAAGGCTACGCGGCTGAAAATTGTCGCCGACCTTTTCGCGGATCAGCTTCTGACGCTTGGTTAGCTTTGCCATTGATTAACCCTCCACCTCAAGACCCATCGCACGCGCACTGCCTGCGATGATGTTGACTGCCGCATCCAGCGAACCGGCATTCAGGTCCGGCATCTTGGCGTTGGCAATTTCTTCCAGCTGCGCACGTGTGACCTTGCCCACCTTTTTGGTGTTGGGGGTCGGGCTGCCGGACTTGATACCAGCGGCCTTCTTAAGCAGAATCGCAGCAGGTGGCGTCTTGGTGATGAAGGTAAAGCTGCGGTCGGCATACACGGTGATGACGACGGGCACGGGCAAACCGGCCTCCATCGACTGGGTCTGCGCGTTAAACGCTTTGCAGAACTCCATGATATTGACACCATGCTGACCCAGCGCCGGCCCAACGGGCGGACTCGGGTTGGCCTGACCGGCCTTAACCTGCAGCTTGATATAAGCCTGTACTTTCTTTGCCATGCTAACTCCTAGGCGGGTAGTAACGGCCCTGGCCAGGCCTTCCCTTGATCAAAACGCAGAATAAGCAATTGCCCTTCTGCAACGGTGCCAGCCAGCTACGCTGGCCGAACGCATCAGTCGAGACCGATGCTGATGCATCACTGCATCAAATTTTCGATGGCGCGCCAGACATCAAGCCCGGCAGCAGCACAATCAGGCTTTCTCGACCTGCGAGAAATCCAGTTCAACTGGCGTAGAGCGCCCAAAAATCAGCACTGCCACACGCAGCTTGCTCTTTTCGTAGTTGACTTCTTCAACCGCGCCAGAGAAGTCAGCAAACGGCCCGTCCAGCACACGTACCGACTCACCAGGCTCAAACAGCGTCTTGGGCTTGGGCGCCTCAACACTCTCTTCAACCTGATTCAGAATCTTGTCCGCCTCGGCCTGAGAAATCGGCGCCGGGCGATCCGTTGTTCCACCGATGAAACCCATCACCTTGGGCACAGACTTGACCAAGTGCCAGGTGTCTTCGTTCATGTCCATTTCCACCAGCACGTAGCCAGGGAAGAACTTGCGCTCAGTCGTACGCTTGCTGCCATCACGAATCTCGACAACCTCTTCGGTTGGCACGAGAATCTGGCCGAACTGATCTTCCAGACCAGCACGCACAATGCGCTCTTCGAGCGACTTTTTGACCTTCTTCTCATATTGAGAATAGGCGTGTACCACATACCAGCGCATGGCCATATCAGCCTCCGCGACCAGTCAGCACTTCAAGCCCGAGCAGCAGCAGAGAATCAATCCCCCACAACAGCATGCCCAGAATCAGGACGACAATCAGAATGATCGCTGTGGTCTGGATGGTTTCCGGGCGCGTAGGCCAAACGACCTTGCGCAATTCCGAGCGCGACTCGCGCACCACCACCCATGCCGCCTTGCCAGGCACCGACTGCAATGCCACAACCACTGCCAACGCACCGCCGACGAGCATGCCAGCCACGCGCACCAGCGCATTGAACTGGGGCTCAAAGTAGTAAAAACCGAAAATGCTGGCCGCCAGGATCGCTACGGCTGCCCATAGCAAAACGGTGTCCAGCGCTGATCCGGTTGTTTCCGTCTGCGCACTCATTGCGTTGTGATAACTCCCCGCTTAAATGCGGCAGTTTCAGTAAGTTATGGCAGGCCAGGAGGGTCTCGAACCCCCAACCTGCGGTTTTGGAGACCGCCGCTCTACCAATTGAGCTACTGGCCTGTTGGGGCAAAAGGGCGCGTATTGTACAGCAGCGCCCCGATAAATCAAACGGATAAAAAGAAGCCGGCGACCTTCAGGTCGCCGGCATCCGCAGACTTATTAGGCGATGATCTTCGCAACCACTCCGGCACCGACAGTTCGGCCACCTTCGCGGATTGCAAAACGAAGACCTTCATCCATCGCGATCGGCGCGATCAACTCAACCTTCATGTTCACATTGTCACCAGGCATCACCATCTCGGTGCCTTCCGGCAA
>JBFKEC010000219.1:0-5818 GCA_041619315.1 Oceanococcus sp.
ATCGCCGCGCCGCCATCTGAGGTGGCACAAATATCCATCAGACGCAGCGGGTCAGCCACCATGGCCGATGCCGCCACATCCTCGGCGCTGAATTTCTTCTTGTAGCGCGCGTTGGGATTGGTAAAGCCATGCGCCGCATTCTTGACCTTGACCGCAGCAAAGTCCTCGGGCGTGTCGCCATAGACTTCCATGCGCCGGCGCGCGTACAGCGCGAAATAGGTTGGATTGGTGATACCTAAGCGAAAGCGCACCCAGTCCGGATCATCCGGCCGCTCACCGTCTGCCGGTTTGAGAAACCCTTTGGGCGTGGTGTCGGCGCCGACCACCAGGGCCACGTCACAGGCGCCGGACAGAATCTTGGCACGCGCCGCCGCCAGCGCTTGCGAGCCGGAAGCACAGGCCGCATACGAGGTGTTCACTTCGGCGCCCTGCCAGCCCAGAGCCTGGGCAAAGGTAGCCCCCGCGACATAGCCCGGATAACCACAACGCACGGTGCCGCCACCGGAGACAAAACGCACATCGCGCCACGGCACACCGGCGTCCTTCAGCGCGCTGCGCGCAGCGGCCACACCGTATTCCACGAAGTTCTTGCCCCACTTGCCCCAGGGGTGCATGCCCACACCGAGAATGGCGATTTCATTGTTGCTCATCACACGCTCTCCTGTGGCTGCCATTTCCAGGTCACCCGATCACCATCCACACCGGGCACGTCTTCCAGCACCAGGGTCATGGTCATGCCGGCCTTGAGGTCTTCCACCCCAACGCCCTTGACCACCTGACCGAGCACAATCATCTGCTCGCGCTCGAGCTTGACCGCAGCAATCGCGTACGGCTCGAAAGGCTCCTCGGCCACGAACGGCGCCGGCGGCTGATAGCAGGCATTGGTGAACGACCACAGCGTGCCGCTGCGTGACAGCGGTGCTTCGGCAAAGCTTTCGCTGTCGCAATCCGGGTTGCGGCAATAGTTGCTCTGCCTGGGGAAGTAGTAGGTTCCGCAGGCCGTGCAACGCGAGCCCAACAGGGCCGGCTCCGCGGCATCCTGGGTAAACAGCCCCTCGATGATCGGCGCATTCATGGCCGAATCCCCGGCGGGTTGTCCTTGATCTGGCGCGCGCGCACGTCGCGTGGGTCCAGCTTGCGGATGATCGCCAGTTGTTCGGCCGTTGGGTGCGCGGTTTCAACACAGTCATCGGCCAGAATCAGCGGGAAGCTGGTGCTGTCCTGCACCTCATCAAAACTGACGCCCGGATGCAGGCTGATCACCCGCAGGGCGTGGTTCGGCCCGGCGAAATCCATTACGCACAGATTGGTAACGATGCGCTCGACACTGGCGAAATCCCGGCGTACGCCGGGCTGCCAGTTGTCATCCTTGTAACCCACCGAACACACCACATCGACCTCGCCTTCGACGAACACGCGGGTCGAATGGTTGGGCACGAACATGGAGTTGGCGTGGTTGATGCTGTTGCCGGGGAAGCCGCGCAAACCCAGCATCTGGCGCTTGGGTTTGTCGAAATCGCCGATGCAGGAAATGTTGGCCTGCCCCCAGCGATCAACCTGAACCGGACCGACCAGCGCATGACGCCGGCCATGCCACAGGGCATCGAATACCCGCGAGTACGGCATGTAGCCGCCATAACTGCGCCCTTCATGCGACTTGGCCCCGATCTCGACCGGGGTTTCGGTCAGATAGGCCTCGCCGTCGGTGATCATGAGTTCCGGGCTGTGGGTCAGCTTGGCCAGACCCTGGGCGATACGCGGGATGATGCCAATACCGGTGGCCAGCACCTCGCCATCGTCTTTCCAGACATCGGCACAGGCACAGATCAGCAGTTCGGAAAGTGTGAAATCAGACATCAAAGCACCTGTCGCGGCAGTGAAGTGATGGCGTCCAGACCGCCCACGGCATTCTGATAGTCCGCCTCGGTGGCGCCGAGGAATTCGTCGGCATAGACCTGCCAACCGCCCTCGTCTGCTGCGGCCTGGCAGTAGCGTTTGATATGCGCGGCATCCCAGCCATAGCCCGGTACATGCGAGGTCGGATGGGCGCCGCCGCGCTGCTCGACCACACCGCTGACCAGCGAGCGTTCGAACAGATTGGCCTTGGCGTCGGCCTCATCTGAATCCAGCCGTGCGCACACCTCTTCGGCCAGCACGTAGGTCTTGTCCGCAGCGCGGGCAAACCATTCATCAAAAAACGGGTCCGGGCTGTACACCCGCACATTGCCCAGCTGATCGGCCTTGTGAACCTGCAACAACGCCGCATCCAGCTTGATCGCCGGCATGGCCAGCAGGGTTTCGCCATCGTCATACGGCGAGTTGATGGTTTTGATTTCGGGGTTGTTGTGCATGAACGCCGTGCCGAGCCCCGCGCGCATAGGCAAGAACGGCAGGCGGTAGCCGGCCGCACGCAAGCCCCAATGCAACATGCCCTCATCCAGTTCCAGTGCTTCAATGGTCCCGGCTTCGCGGGCTTTGCGGAAGAACGGCTCCAGCGGAATGAAATCCAGCGAAACGAAACCGTAGATCAGCTTTTTGACCTTGCCGGCGGCGCACAGCATGCCCATGTCCATGCCGCCGTAGCCCACGATGGTGAGGTCTTTGAGATCGGAGCGAAGTATCTCCCGAATCAAGGCCATCGGCTTGCGTCGCGGCCCCCAGCCGCCGACCCCGATGGTCATGCCATCTTGCAGTTGTGCCACCACGTCGGTGGTGGTCATTTGTTTGTTCATAATCTTCGTCTGTTCAAAGTTTGCCTACCACAGGCATCTGCCCCCTTCATTCAGAACCGGCCATGAACCCATCCATGGGGCCTGCGGCAAAAACGTCCTGTATTTGACGCTTCTGAATGAAGGGATCAGATGCCTTCGCGCAAGGCTGATAACCCAGTACCTTGTAGCGCGCGCGAGCGCCTTAAGCTGCGCCGCCAAGATCCACTTCTGCGCTTGCAGCGCATCCTGGTATTCCAGTTCAGGACTGTCGAAAACAGGATGTTTTCGCCAGAGCCCCCATGGATGGGTTCACGGCGATCCTGAACTGGAATACCAGGATGCGCCGCCAAAACGGCCTCAATCGGCCTATTGAAAGCCCACCGAGAAATCATGCCCCCAGATCGACACCGCCTCGGAGCGCGTGGTCTGGTGCTTGTCCGGCTCCACCGTGGCCCCACCCCAGCCGTATTCCAGCGCAAAACCGCTGGGCGTTTTCATGTAGAAGCTGGTCATTTTGTCGTTGCAGTGCTGACCCAAAGTGGCCATCAGCTTCTCGCCACGCTGCTGCAAACGGTCATGCGCCTTGCCCACATCAGTCATCGAGGTGACCTCGACCATGGCGTGCACACATCCGGACGGATCCGGCATCTCCGCCAGCGCCAGCGAATGGTGTCGCGGGTTGGTGTGCAGAAAACGAATCCGCACCACCGGGGCATCCGGCACTGGCGGCTGGAAGTCGAACACATCCGACACCCCGAACCCCAGCACCTCGGTGAAGAATTTCAGGGTGTCATCCATCGCCAGCGCCGGCAGTACGGTGTGACCAAGCCCCTGATCGCCAGTGACAAACCCAGCCACGCCGATGGGCGAGGAAAACGCCTGCTGGCCACCGTTGTAACCGCAACTGACCTCATGACGATTGCCAGACGGGTCGGTGAAGGCGAACAGCTGCGTCACCTTGCGCTTGGCGCACAACGCCGCATCCGCGTCGTCGCAAGCCACCCCGGCACCCTCAAGCGCCGCACGCACGGCGTCCAGCGCCGCCGCATCGGCCACGCTCCAGCCCGAAACCACATACCGGTCCTGTGAACCCGACTCAATCTGGAAGCGAAAATCACGCTCATCCATCTTGATGTCCAGGGTGCCGGCATCGCCCTTCGCCGTGGTCATGCCGAGCATGTTTTCTGCGTAGTCCTGCCACCGCGACAGGTCCGTACTCTCGGCCACAATGTATGCCAGCGCGTCGATTTTTGAAGCCATCGGAATCATCCTTTGTGCTTGATGCAATGCAGCGGATTATCGGCACGCCCTGCGATCAGGGGCTTCACCCGTTGGGATGAGTGGTGTTGCCAAAGTGCCCCTCATGCCAAACTAGCGAGCATGCTTAGTGGAACAACGTACCGTGCTTAAACAACGCTTCGCGCTGGCCATACTCGGCCTTCAGCTGTTGCTGGCCGGCACCGCAGGTGCAGCAGACACCACCGTGGTGACGCTGCACGGCCTGGCGCGCAGCGCCCATACCATGGACAAGCTGGCCGATGCACTGCGCGCCCAAGGTCACAAGGTGTGCAATGTCGATTACCCCTCGCGCCATCACCCGGTGGAAGTTCTGGCGCATGAGTATGTGCTGCCCCAAATCCTCGCCTGCCAGGACAACTCGGCAGGCCCGATCCACTTCGTCACGCACTCGCTCGGCAGCATCATCGTGCGCCAGCTGGCCGCCGATGGCACCCTGCCCGAAATAGGCCGGGTGGTGATGCTCGGACCACCCAATCATGGCAGCGAGGTGGTCGACAAACTGGGCGATCTGGCGCCGTTTCGCTGGCTCAACGGCCCGGCCGGAGATCAGCTCGGCACTGGCCCGCAATCCAAACCGGCACAGCTGGGTCCCGCCTCGTTCGAACTTGGGGTGATCGCCGGTTCATCCAGCATCAACTGGATACTGTCGCTGCTGATTCCGGGTGACGATGACGGCAAGGTGTCGATTCAAAGCACTCAGCTTGATGGCATGAGCGACCACATCGTGGTGCCGGTCAGTCACCCGTTCCTGATGAAAGACCGCAGCGTGATCAATCAGACCGCACACTTTCTGAATCACGGCGAGTTCGACCACGACACCCTGTAACCTATGCAGCTTCATCATTGTTTGCCTGCCCTGCGAGACTCCCACACATGTTCGAATGCCTGAATCAGGATCTGTCTGACCACGCCATCCCGATCATTCCGGTCAAGCGCGCCGATTTCGACAGCTGGCTGTCGACACAGGACGATTCGACCCGCCACTGGATCGAGGCCAATGGCTTTGAAGCGGCGCCGGCCGCCTGGTGTGCTTTGCCCGATGAGCGCGGACACACCCGCGCGGTTGTCCTGGGCATCAGCGAGCACGCCGATCTGTGGTCCTGCGCCGCCCTGCCCATGGCCCTGCCCAGCGCGCTGTACAAACTCGACTCCAGTTGGCCCGCCGAACACGTGAACGATGCCACGCTTGGCTGGCTGCTCGGCAGCTATCAGTTCACCCGCTATCGTGATGCCACACGCAAGCCTGCGCAGTTGCAGATCCACCCCGCTTGCGACGCGCAGGAGCTGGAAGCGGTGGTCGAAGGCATAGCCCTGACTCGCGATCTGATCAACACCCCGGCCGGCGACATGATGCCGCAGCATCTGGCCGAGGCTGCCGAGGATCTGGCCAAGGAATTCGATGCCAGCTTTCACCAGACCGTCGGCCATGAACTGCTGCAGCAGAACTACCCGGTGATTCACGCGGTTGGACGCGCCAGCGCCCACCCACCGCGCCTGATCGACATGCGCTGGGGTGCGCACAAGCATCCGCGCCTGACCCTGATCGGCAAAGGCGTGTGCTTCGACAGCGGTGGACTCGACATCAAGCCGGCCAATGGCATGCGCTTTATGAAGAAAGACATGGGCGGAGCCGCGCATGTGCTGGGCCTGGCCCGCATGATCATGGCGCTGCAACTGCCGGTGCAGCTGCGCGTGCTGATCCCGGCGGTCGAAAACGCGATCAGCGGTGATGCCTTTCGTCCCGGCGATGTGCTCACCTCGCGCAGCGGCAAAACCATCGAAATCGACAACACCGATGCCGAAGGCCG
>JBFKEC010000220.1:0-5813 GCA_041619315.1 Oceanococcus sp.
CCAGGCCAACACACGACTGGCTGCGCGTCATCCGATCCCGCCAACAGTTGACGCCACAACTCATCCAGCATGCGGTAGCGCGGCGGTGCGAAGCCCTGTGCGCGTAACCACCGGCGCAAGTTTCGATTGCGCAGTGGCGCAGGTTGCGCACGCAAGGCCTCCAACGACAGCGGCGCGCAATCTTCGTGAGCAACCTCGTCACGCTGCTCGGCCAGCAGGCTGGCACTGCGTACGATGTTTTCGGCAGCGTGCGGAAAACGCTCGCTCAAAAGCGGAATAATCTTGTGGCGCAGGTAATTGCGGTCATGCACAAGCGAGGCATTGGACGGATCGTCGATGAAATCCAGAGCATGCTTGGTGGCGTATTCGGCGATGATTGCTGCATCCAGATGCAACAGCGGACGCAGCAGAATGCCGGCACCCAGCACACGCGAGCGTGGCATTGCGGCCAAGCCCTCGACACCGCTGCCACGCAGAAGATTGAGCATAAAAGTCTCGACCTGATCATCGCGATGATGCGCCGTGAGTATGATCTGGCCCTCATCCAGATTCTGCGTCAGGCGCTGATAGCGCTGCTCACGCGCCCAGGCCTCAAGGCTGCCGCTGGCGGGCGCAGGCTCCAAGCATTGAACGTCAAGATCCAGATTCAGGTGCCGGCAGAATTCGCGGCAATGTTCGGCCCAGCGTACCGAATCGGCCTGGATCGCGTGATCGACATGCATGACATCAAGCGTCAGCTCAGGCCGCAGCGTTCTGAGCGCATGCAGCAACACAGTGGAATCCCGGCCGCCGCTGAAGGCGACGCGATAGCGCCGCCCGGGGTCAAGATCCTGCAGAGCCTCGGCCAGCTGACTGTCAGGCTTCGCGGTAGCGTCCGTAACTGGCATAGCGCTGTTCCCGCCGAGCGATCAACTCGCTGATTGAATAGCGGCCGAGTTGGTCAAGCGTGCGCACCAGCATGTCGGCAACCCTGCCGGCCTGCCCCTGCGGGTCACGATGAGCACCACCCAGTGGCTCATCGATCACTTCGTCGATCAGGCCAAGCTCACGCAGTCGCGGCGCGGTCAGGCCCATGACTTCTGCTGCGGTCTTGGCGTGCTCGGCACTCTTCCACAGGATCGATGCGCAGCCTTCTGGCGAAATCACCGAATAGATGCTGTGTTGAAGCATGGCCACGTGATCACCCACGCCGATCGCGAGTGCACCCCCCGAACCGCCTTCTCCGATCACGGTGCAGATAATCGGGGTTTTCAGCCGCGCCATTTCAAACAGATTGCGGGCGATCGCCTCACTCTGATTGCGCTCTTCGGCGCCAATCCCCGGATAGGCTCCGGGGGTATCGATGAAGGTCAGGATCGGCAGCGAAAACTTTTCCGCCATGTGCATCAGGCGCAAGGCCTTTCGATAACCTTCAGGACGTGGCATGCCGAAATTGCGGCGAATTTTTTCGTTGGTATCACGGCCTTTCTGCTGACCAATAACCATCACCGGACGCCCTTTGAGGCGGGCCAGCCCGCACACCATTGGCGGATCGTCCTTGTAATGACGATCGCCCTTGAGCTCCTGGAAGTCGGTGAAGATGTTGCCCACGTAATCCAGGGTATACGGCCGCTGGGGATGACGCGCCAATTGTGCAACCTGCCAGGCGGTGAGCTTGGAAAAAATCTGTTCGGTCAGGTTCTGACTCTTTTTTTCCAGCCGCGCGATCTCCTCACTGATATTGACCGCATTGCCGTCCGCCACGTTGCGCAATTCTTCAATCTTGGCTTCCAGGTCAGCTATGGGCTGCTCGAAGTCCAGATAATTCAGATTCATTCACCCTCCGTTGATCGTGACCGGCCAAAGTCCGGTCGCCGATAGCGAATCAAAACCCGCTGCTTGCCGCAAACGCCCTCCAGGTCGCGTACAAGTGCATCGCTGATATCCACCCGCCAGTCGGAACCTAGCTTGAAGTCAGCCTGCTGGCCATTGGCCCGCAGCTGCATCAGAACCGGCAATCCGGGTGTCGCCTTATGTTGTTTGAGTATGGGTAGCAGCACAGCATAGTCAAAATCCGCATCAACCGAAATCTGCACGCCTATCGCAAAGCGCTTGCGCACATCATCCAGATCGAGGATTTCCTCGGGACGGATTCGATACCCGTCCTCATAATCGTCATAGGCCAGCTTGCCCCAGATGATCAGGGGTTGCTCGCGGCGCAAGCGATGACGGTTCAATTCCAGCTCTTCACCGGACAGCATTGCGGTAATGCGGGCACTGCCATCATCAAAACTGAGGATGGCTCGAAACTCACCCAGATAGCGCACTGACCACAACACACCCACGGCGAGCACGTCACGTCCGCGCGGCTTCCAGCGCTTGCCACCGCGCGCATTGCTCTGAGCCGGTTCGTTGGCAATCATGCCGGCAAAGTTGTTGCTGATCAGCTGACCCAGTTCGCGGCGGTACAAATCCATGGGGTGCACGGTGAAATACAGGCCCAACGATTCTTTTTCCGCAACCAGCAATTCCTGGGTCTGCCATTTCGGCACATCCGGCATTTCTATTTCTTGTGCCTGCTGAACCGCTTCACCAAACAGGTCGACCTGTCCGGCCTCGGCAGCAGCGGCATCCTGTTCAGCCGCGGCTATGGCCTGCGGCAAAGCCGCAAGCAAGGCAGCGCGATTCTCATCAAACACATCCAGCGCACCGGCCTTGATCAGGGCTTCGAGCACGCGTTTATTCATCCGCTTGAGGTCGAGGCGGCGGCAGAACTCAAAAATATCCTTAAACGGCCCGTCCTTTTCACGCGCCTCCAGGATGACGTCCACCGGGCCTTGACCCACACCTTTGAGGGCACCAAGCCCGTAACGAATGCGCCGATCATTGACCACTGAGAAACGATAATCAGAGCGGTTCACGCACGGCCCGTCGACCGGAATCTCAAGCAGACGGCAATCTTCCAGCAACGGCACCAGCTTGTCGGTGTTGTCGAGATCGGCGCACATCACCGCACACATGAAATGTGCCGGGTAGTAATGTTTCAGCCAGGCGGTTTGATAAGCCACGTAGGCATACGCGGCCGAGTGCGACTTGTTGAAACCGTAGCCGGCAAATTTCTCGATCAAGTCGAAGATTTCACCGGCCAGTGCACCGTCGACATTATTGTTCTGCGCGCCTTCGACGAACTTGCCGCGCTCAGCCGCCATCACCTCGGCCTTTTTCTTGCCCATGGCACGGCGCAACAAGTCGGCGCCACCAAGGCTGTAGCCGGACAACACCTGCGCAATCTGCATCACCTGTTCCTGATACAGAATGACCCCGTAGGTCGGCTTGAGTATCGGTTCCAGTGACGGATGCGGATAGGTAATCTCGGCCTCGCCATGTTTGCGCATGACAAAGTCATCAACCATGCCGGACTGCAGCGGCCCGGGCCGGAACAGCGCCAGCAACGACACGATGTCTTCAAAATTATCGGGCTTGAGCTTGCGCACCAGCTGACGCATTCCGGCCGATTCAATCTGGAAGCACGCGGTGACTTTGCCGCTCTGCAGCAGTTCGTAAACGCCCGGGTCATCAAGCGCCAGATTGCGGATATCGACCGGGTCTTCGCCTTTGGCCGCGCGACTGGCGTTGACCAGCTTGGTCGCATGATCGACCACAGTGAGCGTCTTGAGACCAAGAAAGTCGAATTTGACCAGACCCACGGATTCGACATCATCTTTGTCGAACTGGGTCACCGGATGACCGTCCGGATCCACGTACAGCGGGGTGTATTCGGTCAGCGGTTCGGGCGCGATAACCACGCCGCCGGCATGTTTGCCTGCGTTACGCGCCACACCTTCAAGCTTGAGCGCGGTATCAATCAGCTCGGTGATTTCTTCCTCATCGCGGTACGCCTGGGCCAGCTCGGTGCGACTGGAGCGAATCAGGTCAGCCACCGTAAGGCCCTGCTCCAGCTCAGCCGCAATGGCCTTGTCATCCAGACCGGTCAACGCACCGGTCAGGCTGATCCCCAGCTCATTGGGCACCAGCTTGGCAATGCGATCGACGTAACCGTAGCCGTGGCCGAGCACACGTCCAACATCACGCACCACAGCCTTGGCCGCCATGGTGCCGTAGGTGATGATCTGGGACACATGATCCCGCCCGTACTGGCGCGCGACATAGTCAATCACCCGGTCACGCCCGGCGATGCAGAAATCGACGTCGAAATCCGGCATCGAGACACGCTCGGGGTTAAGGAAACGCTCGAACAGCAGATCGAACTGCAGCGGATCGAGATCGGTGATTTCCAGCACCCAGGCGACCAGCGAGCCCGCGCCGGAGCCACGCCCCGGCCCCACCGGCACATCATTTTCACGCGACCAGCGAATAAAGTCCGCGACAATCAGAAAGTAGCCGGGGAAACCCATCTGGTTGATCACGCCGATCTCGCGCATCAGCCGCGCTTCGTATTCTTCACGGGTGCCAAACAGCACGCCGCGTTCGAGGCGTTTTTCCAGACCCTCACGCGCCACATGCTCGATGTAACTGGCGGCGTCATAGCCTTCCGGAATCGGGAAGTCCGGCAAGACATTGTTGCCGAATTCCAGTTCCAGATTGCAGCGCTTGGCCAGTTCGACCGTGTTGCTCAGCGCACTGGGAATGTCGGCAAACAGCGCGGCCATTTCCTCGGCCGATTTGAGATATTGCTGATCGGTGTAGCGCCGTTCACGCCGCGCGTCATCAAGGCGCTCACTGTCATGAATACACACGCGTGCTTCGTGCGAGGCAAAGTCATCGCTGTCGAGAAAACGCACCTCATTGCTGGCCACCACCGGCAGATCCAGATTCAGAGCCAACGCAAGCCCAGCGCCGACCAGATGGTCGGTTAATCCGGTGCGCTGCAGATCCACATACAAACGATCACCAAACACCTGGCGCCAAGGAGCGAGCAGCGCCTGCGCCTCCTCATCATCTTGCTGGCCAAGCAACTGGGCCAGACCCGACTGGCTGGTCACAGCCACCGCAATCAGGCCGTCAGCATGTTCGCGCAGCCATTCCGCCCGAACCCGTGCGCGGCCCTGATCACGCCCTTTCAGCTGGGCCAGAGTCAGAATTCGGCTCAGATTTCGATAGCCATCACGGTGCTGGCAATACAGCCCGAAGCGCAGCGGTTGCAGCCCTTCTTCAACCACCTCCACATCAGCGCCAATGATCGGTTTGACCCCAGCCGCCTGGGCCGCCCGGTAGAACTTAACAAGGGCAAAGAGATTGGTCTCGTCACTCAGACCCAGCGCCGGCAAACCGAGCTTGCGGGCACGCGCAAACAGCGGCTTGAGCCGAACCGTGCTGTCACGCAGCGAATACTCGGTGTGCACCCGAAGGTGTACGAACGCACTCATAAAGCCAGATTGTGTTGGGCGACGGGCGCGTAAGAGTACCGGTGTATCGCGCACGGTCCTACCCGGCGCAGTGCGGCAAGGTGTTCTGCCGTCGGATAGCCCTTGTGGCGAGCGAATCCGAAATCCGGGTAAACCTTGTCCCAGCGCAGCATTTCCGCATCGCGCCACTGTTTGGCCAGGATCGACGCGGCACTGACTTCGGCAACCTCGCCGTCCGCTCCAACCATCGCGTGCGCAGAACAGGCCAGTCCCGGCGGTACAAACTTGCCATCTATGACGCACTCGTCAGGCACAAGCCCCAGGCCTTCGACCGCGCGCCGCATGGCCAGCAATGTGGCCTGATGAATGTTGAGTTGGTCGATTTCCTGAGCACTCGCCTCGGCGATACACCAGGCCCGTGCATGCTGTTGAATCTGAGGCACCAGAATCGCTCGGCGTTTTGCACTC
>JBFKEC010000221.1:0-5769 GCA_041619315.1 Oceanococcus sp.
ACAGCGACACTGGCAAACAGCATGACCATTAGGATCGCCACACGCGATCGCAGGCTTGAGAAGCTCAACATGGGACTCAACACGGCAAATAAAGCCTCATTGTGCACAGCTGTGCGACAAGTTTCAGGCCTGGCGCGACGTATCGCGTGCCGCCCAGACAAGCGCTAACGCTCAAATCGGTGGGATAATGGTCGGCTGATGAAAACAACTCAACCGTTCCCCGCCCCGCTGACCAGCACCATTTCGCAGGTCGACCAGCAAGGCTTTGCGCTCATGCCGGGGGTCACACTGCGCCCGCAGATCGAGCTGTTCGGCACGCTGGCTGACTGGGATGCCTTCAGCGCCAGCTGGAACGATCTGCATGTTGATCCGTACATGGCCGATGGCGGTCGCTACCGGCGACGTCGGCATGCCTGTTTCACCATCGCGCGTGACGCCGCCCCTGAGCTCACGCCACCTCAGGCGCACTACCAAAGCCTGGATTACAACCGCCTCAACGGCGGCATTGCACGCTGGTTCAAGCCGATTGCGCCAGCGGTGTGTCAGGGCGCCTGCATGGACACATTGTTGCGCTTTGGTGCACGCCTGTTTGAACAGCTATCACCACACACACTGCGTTGGCATTGCGAGGTCCATCAGTTTCGCATTGAAGCCAGCGAGAATCAGCAAGGCCAGCCGACCCCGGAAGGCTCGCATCGTGACGGTGTCGACTTTGTGCTGGTGCTGCTGATTCAGCGTCACAACATCGCCAGCGGCACCACCCAGGTTTTCGACCCAAACCACAACGAGTTGGGCTGCTTTACCCTGGCTCAACCGCTGGATGCCGCGATCATCAACGATCAGCGCATCTTTCATGGAGTCACCCCAGTCACGCCGCTGGACCCGCAACTGCCGTCCTACCGCGACGTGCTGGTGATCACCTATCGGACGATAGACGATCCGGCGGTTTGAACTGGACACGCCAAGGCTTTAAACTTCGCGACACATCAAGAGCGGATGCTTCGGCGTCCCACCAACCTGCCTCTCCCGGCAAGGTGGTGCTGCACACGTAGGATGTGGCCTTTACGGCAACCAATGGGATTCCTTCAGCAGCTCCGGATGTGGTTATTCACAACCATGGACGAGCCATCATGTTGACCTGCGAACTGACCGCCTTACCGGCACACCCAAGCTGCACCGAGGCACCGCCTCAGAGCCCTGCATTAGACCAGCCTGTGTCGCTGGAACAGCGCCTGCGCGAGGAAGGACATCGGGTTATCAAACAGCCCGGCCCGATTGGAACCCGCGAATGGTTACTGGTTTTCAAACCGGCGCCGATGGCTGCAAGCAACGCGACATAGCGTTGCCAACACCCTGCCACTTTCCAGTCACAGACCTTGAATAACCACCCCAAGGCTGGACTGCTTGGCCCGGTACATGGCCTGATCTGCCGCCTCTAGCACCAGATCGATGGTTCTTGCACTTTGTGGATAGCAGGCCACGCCAACACTGCCGCCGCCCTGATAGACCTGCGCACCCTCCCGATCGCACACCGGCTTCTTGAGCTCTTCATACAAGCGCTCAGCGGTGGTGGACAATTCTTCTGCGGGGGGTGGCGGCGTCAGCAACACGACAAACTCATCGCCGCCCATACGAAACACGTGATCACCTGAGCGCACCTGGGCTTGCAAGCGCCGAGCAACCGTTACCAGCACCTCATCACCGGCGGCATGACCAAAGTGATCATTCACGTATTTGAATTTGTTCAAATCAATGTTGAGCACGGCGAAACCGGCACTGTCCGCAGCCCCCTCTTTGAACTGGCCCAGGTAATCCTGAAAGGCCGCTCTATTGAGCAATCCGGTTAACGCATCGGTGCGCGCTTGTGACTTCAAGCGGGTCAGCTGCATCTGATGCTGCTGCTCGCGCCAGGCTTCTTCGAACGCGGCATGAATGACGCGCTTGAATGAGGCTTCATCGACACTGCGCTTGGACAGATAGTCGGTTGCCCCTTTCTTCATGGCGGTCACTGCAACCGCTTCATTGCCCCAGCCGGTGAGCATGATGATCGGGGTGTGGCGATAGCGCTCGTTGCGGCGCAAAACCTGCAGCAACTCAAGCCCGCTGTCGCCCGGTAAATTATGATCCAGCAGTATGCAATCGAAGTCGGCGCGATCTATCGCAGCCAGAAAATCTTCCGCATTCGAGAAATCCTCAACGAGGGCTTTTGGCCACGCTGATGTCAGCATATCTCCAAAGATAAGTTGATCACTCGCGGAATCATCCACCAGGGCGATTCGCGGGGCCTCGGTCATACTCATGCAGTGTTACCCAACTCGACAGCACATATTGTACCGTTGTCTGATGGGTCAATTGGCAGGTCACTAGATGAGTTCAGCATACACCCCGCAACAGCGGGTTCAAGCACTTGAAAAAGAACTGGAAACCTTCTCGTATTCGGTCGCACATGACCTCCATGCTCCGCTGCGCGCAATCCTGCATTTTTCGAAGATGCTGAACCGGCGAGCCGGCGATAAACTCGATCCACGCGATCAGGAACTGCTCGGACAAATCCCCGAACTGGCCGGGCATGCCCAGCAGATGCTCGACGCGCTGCTTGCCTATGCAAGAATCGGTCACGATGGTCTCAAACGTGCGCCGCTGAACCTCGCAACCATTGCCGCCGCCGTTGCCAGCGACGTGCAGGCCAGCCACCCCGAGTGCTGCTGCAGCATCACCATTGACGATACCATGCCGCAAGTGCAAGGCGACCGCGAACTGGTCACCCGACTGCTGCAGGAACTGATCGGCAACGCGGTGCAATTCAATGACCATGCTGAACGAAAGGTTCACATTGGCTACGACACCACCAATCAGGCGTACTTTGTCCGCGACAATGGCATCGGCATCTCGCCCAGCGGGCTTGAACGCATAGGTGCGATTTTCTGCCGCCTGCACAGCCCCGGCAACTATGGCAACGGGCTTGGTGTCGGACTGAGCGTGGCCAGCAAGATCGCACGCCTGCACAACGGTCGCTTGTGGCTGACGTCGACCCCGGAGCACGGCAGCTGTGCACATTTTCAACTGGAGGATGGCGATGCGGCGTAACAGCATTTCAACACGCCTGGCCATCGTGCTGGTGCTGGTCGTGACGCTCACCGCGGTGGCCGCGAGCGCGCTGATCTTCACCCGTCTCAACAGCGTACTGATCGAGTCGGCCTCTACCGAGCTTGAACGCGACACCGAAGTCCAGGCCACCAAGTTTGTCAGCCGCATAGATGAACTGACCCGCGACACCCTGCTGCTGGCCAACACGCCACCCATACAAGGCATCATCCGGGCCAGCCGCGACGGTCGCGACCCGCTGGACGGCTCAACACTGCAAAGCTGGCGCGAACGCCTGGAAATCATTTTCGAAGGGGTCGCGCGGCACAAACCCGATTACCTGCAGGTGCGCTTTATCGGCGTAGCCGATGGTGGCCGCGAACTTGTTCGCGTCAATCGCAACCTCAAAACCGGCGCGGTCAGCGCGGTCGCCCAGGACCAGCTTCAAACCAAGGGTTCAGAACCCTATTTCGTGTCCGCGCTGGCCAGAAAGCCGGATCAGCTGTATCTGTCGCCGATCAATCTCAACCGCGAATTTGGCGTGATCGAGCAACCATTTGTCCCGGTGGTGCGCTCGGCAACCCCGATCTACGATCAAAGCACAGGCGAGATCTTTGGCATCGTGGTCATCAACCTCGCACTGGAACGCGCCCTGCGCGAGCTGACCTCCAGTGGCGATGTACGACGCAACTATTATGTGACCAACCGCGACGGGCACTACCTGGTTCATCCCGATCCGGCGCGCGCATTTGAATTCGCCTACGCCCAGGCACAGCCCGCTCAGGCTGATTTCCCCCTGCTGAAAACGCTGATGCACAGCTCAGGCCAGAGCCTGTCCAAAGTGGACCGCCAGCGCCAGCAGGTCATCAGCGCGCGGCGTGTCCGCCTTGGTCCGGCGTCCAGTGGCAAAAACGTCTACGCCATCGTCAGCGACGACTTTAATGACATCACGCTGGTCTCACGCGCGGTGCTGAAACAGGCCGCCCTGCTGATTCTGGCACTGGCCGCAGCGGCACTGTTCATCGGCAGCGTGCTCGCCCGCAAGATTGTGCGACCAATAGAAAAGCTGGCGGAGTCGGTCGGCAATCTGGATGTCAACAATGCCGCTTTGCAGATTCCGCCCTCGCTTCCAGCCGAAGCCGGTGACCTGGCCAGCGCATTACAAACCAGCCTTGCCGCAGTACGCGACCGCAACGACAAGCTGCAGGCCAAGAATCAGGAACTGGAGCAATTCGCCTACATTGCGTCACATGACTTGCAGGAACCGGTGCGCACCATCAGCAGCTTCTCCAAGTTGCTGCACACGCGCTACACCGATCAGCTTGATGAGCGTGGCCAGAAGAGCCTGACATTCATACTCGACTCCTGCCAGCGCATGCAGGCCCTGATACACGGGCTGCTGGAGTACAGCCGACTGGGCAAGCAAGCCGAGCCTGAGATGATTGATATCGCAGACATGCTGCAAGGCGTGATCGCAGACCTGAATACCGCCATCGAAAACAGCAAGGCCACCCTCGACATTGGCCCGTTGCCAACACTGCGGATCTTCGCCGTGGAGGTGCGGTTGCTGTTCCAGAACCTTATCGGCAATGCGCTGAAGTTCTCACGTCCAGGCATCCCTCCGCAGATTGCGGTCACAGCCAGACGTGAACACGGCAGCTGGCAGTTCGCGGTCACTGACAACGGTCTTGGCATTGAGCCACAAGCGCGCGAAAAGGTCTTCATGATCTTTCAGAGGCTGCAGAACCGGAATGAGTACGAAGGCACCGGCATCGGTCTGGCACACTGTCGCAAGATCGTTGAAATGCATGGTGGCAGAATCTGGATCGAGGACGGCATCGATGGTGGCTCCCGCTTCGTCTTCACCCTGCAGGAACTGAGCGCCATCCCAGGCCACAAAGAGGCCCATTGACATGAAAAAACTCAAACGTGTATTGCTGATCGATGACTACGAGGCGGACAATTTCCTGCACGAAATGCTGTTTGAGGAAATGGATTGCGCCGAAGACATCGTGACCAAACTCAACGGCCGCGAAGCACTGGACTACCTGACCACGCCACTAAACGGCGAGTTGCCCACACCGGATTTGATCTGCCTGGACATCAACATGCCGGTGATGAATGGCTGGGAATTCATCGAGGCCTACGACGCGCTGGATGAAAGCATGCGCGGCGGTGTGGTTTTGATGATGCTGACAACCTCCCTGAATCCGGACGACCGGGCACGCGCCGAACACAGCGGCTGTATCGCTGATTTCGTTTCCAAACCCCTGACCCGCGACAGCCTGGCCGAACTGTTGAGCAAGCATTTCCCGCATCTCGAGATGGCCTGAGCACGCATCTCCCATGCACACAAAACGCTGACGCTCAGCCTGCCGCCGCCACCCGCTCTATCACAGCCCACACCGCCGCTCGGATATCAGCGGCCTGCGCCTGGCTGTGCGCATCGGCATAGTGGCCTGCGTCATTGTCGAAGTAGCACCCCGAACGCATGGCGCCAGCATCAAGCGCCAGCTTGGTCAGTATGCGCACACCAATGTCGATGTCGTGCCCCTTCGTGCCAAACCCTTCGCGCACCATTTTGCTGCCGAGCAGCGAGCCCGGATTGACTGCAACCATGCTCTGCTCGTCAGTAAGCCCCATCCTGGCCGGCTCCATCGACCACATGGTCAAGGCCAGCTTGCT